>CANNCS010000079.1 GCA_947503115.1 uncultured Marivita sp. | reverse complement strand
AGGGAACGCCGTGCGCTGGACGCGCTCGATGAAATCCGCGGAAACAGGTAAGAAGTGTCAGACTCGGAGCACTAGCTCTTGTGTTTCAACGGCCCGGCACATGGGTCCCTATTATGGCCGAGGCGGCGAAACGCGCGGCCTCGGCCACGTCGTTCACGCTTTAGTAGCGTCGACCGTTGTCACACTGACGCCGCCGATTCCTTCAATCACAACCTCAACCTCCATCCCGGCTTTGATTGGACGGGCCCCAAGCGAGGTGCCGCAGGCGATCAGATCACCGGGATTGAGAGTCATATCCTGTGACAACAAACTGACGATCTGAGCCGGCGGCAGGATCATGTCCGCGGCGGGGTAGGATTGGCGTTCGCGGCCATTAACCAGAACGGTGATGGTTGCATCGTGCCATTTCAGATCGGTTTCGATCACTGGCCCGACGACTCCGAAGCCATCAAAGCTTTTTGACCTTGTCCATTGCGGAAAGGACGGGTCCGCATTGAGAATGTCCAGCGAGGTGATATCGTTGATACAAGTGTACCCAAAGATTGCCTGCTCCGCCTCTTCAATCGAAGCGTTCTTGCAGGTTTGACCGATGATCACACCCAACTCACCTTCGAATATCACACGCCCCGCAGAGGCAGGAAGCGCCACATGTGCTCCGGGACCGGACAGAGATGTGTCGGCCTTGAAGAAATAGAGCGGATGCGTCGGATGTTCGTGCCCACCTTTTTCTGCGGCTGCTTTGAAATTGTTCCACAGGCCGATGAATTTGCCAGGCACCACAGGTGGTAGCAACGCCACGTCAGCCAGGGGTACCGCATCGCCTGCGGCCAGCTCTGAACCAAGAGCTTTGCGCGGGTGAAACTGGTTGTTGTCGATAACCCCGGTCATCTCGGCGCCACCGGCGACAGTCCCTCTTGCCCATTTCATTGCGTATCCTCCCGAGTTTTGGTCGATGCAGGCGCATAAAATCCCGCAGGTTCCAAGAGTTATAGTACGCAGGTGTGAACGCGCCACGGAATTCGACGTGTGCGGGTCACGACGATTGGGCGAACGAACGCAAAAAACCCCGCCGATAACCGGCGGGGCAAGGTGTAGTGCCGCGGGCTCATGGCCGCAGGCACCGGCGGTGTTCGATATGGGTCAATTCATCTCGGCGCGGATCTGCTGGCGTAGCAAATCGATTGGAACGGTTTTTCCATCGCGCTTGAAGCACCAGTACGTCCAACCATTGCAGCTGGGTGCGCCTTCGAGATGCGCGCCAACCTGATGGATCGAGCCCTTTATGTCGTTGCCAATCAGCGTGCCATCGGCGCGTACCTTGGCCTTGTGGCGGCCGTTCATGCTCAACAGTTCTTCGCCGGGACGCAACATGCCACGTTCGACCAACTGGCCAAACGGCACACGCGGCTCGGCGCGTTTGCTGGTCGCAGTTTCAAGGGCCGCCTTGTCGAGGCGCCGCACGGCGGCAATCCGCTTCTCAGCGACTTCGCGATACTTGGCCTCGCGTTCGATCCCGATCCAGTCGCGACCCAACATCTTAGCCACAGCACCCGTAGTGCCAGTGCCAAAGAATGGGTCCAGCACGATGTCCCCCGGTTTGGTCGAACCGACCAGCACACGGTGCAAAAGCGCCTGCGGTTTTTGCGTCGGATGCGCCTTTTCACCTGCCCCATCCTTGAGACGCTCACCACCGTTGCAGATCGGGAGTACCCAGTCCGAACGCATCTGGATGCCTTCGTTCAGCGATTTGAGCGCTTCATAGTTGAAGGTGTATTTCGCACCTTCCGATTTCGACGCCCAGATCATGGTCTCATGCGCATTGGTGAACCGCTTACCGCGGAAGTTCGGCATCGGGTTCGACTTGCGCCAAACCACATCGTTCAAGATCCAATATCCCGCATCCTGCAACGCAGAACCAACGCGGAAAATGTTGTGGTACGATCCGATGACCCAAATAGCCCCATCGGGCTTCAACAGCCGGCGCGCCGCCTTGAGCCAAGCTCGGGTGAAATCGTCATATGCCTTGAAGCTGGAGAATTGATCCCACTCATCATCCACCGCGTCGACACGGGAATTGTCGGGGCGATGCAGGTCGCCCTTCAGTTGGAGATTGTAGGGCGGGTCGGCGAAGATCAGATCAACGGATGCGGCGGGCAATCCGTTCATGATCTCAATGCAGTCACCCGCAAGAATCGTGTTGATCGGCAACGCATCTGCGCTGTTCGGTTTGGTCATCTTTGTCATTCTCTGCCTATCGTCCCGGCGCTGATTGTGCGCTCTGTGATTGGTACAAAAGATGAGTCAAAGCCGATTCGCGGTCAATTTCTTTTTTGAATCAAGTGGTTATGATTTTGACTTGTCACAATATATTGTGGACCGGCTTGAACGAACGTCTATGGTGTGGGGTTACACCAAGATTTCGAAGGGCTTCTTTGTGACACTTCGTGGGGTATCCCTGATTTCGTTCCCAGCCATAGCCCGGGTACTGTTGCGCCAAATCCCACATGATCGCGTCGCGCCTTGTTTTGGCCACAATTGAGGCAGCTGCGATGCTCAAAGAAAGACTGTCGCCCTTCACGATCGGGGACGCAGGCAGAGTCATATCCCGCGGCACAAGATTTCCATCGATCAGGACATGATCTGGCGCGATATCCAATTTGGCGATGGCGCGATTCATGGCAAGATGACTCGCCCGAAGGATATTGATCTCGTCGATCTCTTCCACACTTGCCAGCCCAACTCCGACATCCGCGTCCGCTAGGATCAGTTCCAGAAGTTCCGTGCGTTTCTTGGCTGTGAGCGCCTTTGAATCATTCAGTCCCTCAGGAACTATTGCACGATCAAGTACAACGGCGGCCGCAACCACAGGTCCTGCCAGCGGCCCCCGCCCCGCCTCATCCACCCCGGCAATCCGATGGATGCCAGATAAGCGCAATCGATCTTCGAATTCAAAACTTGGTCCCATCCGAACACCTTCATCATATGGCGATCAAAGGCAACCCGAGGCACCTTGTGGAGAAGCTCTGTTCATGTCGACTCCGCTTCGATGTTTGTTTTTACAATTTAGGACGAAAACCCACTGGACACGCCCCAAACCGTCACATAGAACGCCGCCACCTGAACGATGATCGTTCACCCGTGCCCGGGTAGCTCAGGGGTAGAGCAGTGGATTGAAAATCCTCGTGTCGGTGGTTCGATTCCGCCCCCGGGCACCACTTTACCAAACATTTCAATGACTTACGGTTTCGTTTGCTAGGTTATTTTGCGCCTGTCATACTTAGACACAGTTAGACACAAAATCCCAAGGCATTGGTTTGGCTGATCTTTCTCCGAACAGCAAAAAATCCATCAAACAACTGCGTCGCGGTCTCTCAATCTATAAGACTGGACGATCCCCCTTCTGGCACGCACGCATCTACGACGCAGCCAAGAAGAAGTATGTCGTCAGAAGCACCAAAGAGACGAACAGGATTGAGGCTGCTGAAGTCGCTGAAGAGATCCTTGAGACATACAAGAAGAAACAGAACACGGCGCACGCAACGTCAAAAGATCGGTCGTTTGAACACTACGCGAAACTACTCAGCGCGATGACGCAACAGAAAGCCAAAGCATCACGCAACAAGTACGCCTTCACCGATCAAGCCAAGATTCTGTTTCGTGAGACAGACGGTCTCGTCAGCTACTTCGGCAAACACGACGTCGGCAAAATCACATCAGGCATGGTCAGAGACTATCTGCTGTTTCTAGATCAGCGCAGAGACAAGCCTCTCGCGTCATCTACAAAATCAAAGCAGTGCGGAGTGATTCGCCAAGTCTTGATGCTGGCTCTTGAAGACGGCTTGATTGACATCATTCCACCCATGCCAAAGCAGCGCACAGTAGACAAACCCCGTGTGAGCTTCACAGAAGCTGAGTACAGCCGGTTACTTGAGACTGCGAGGCAGATTGCTGATTCGCGCGAGACCCTTGTCAGAGGCGTCTCTGTGACGCGTGAACACTACAATGTCATTGTGTTCGCAGTTCACTCATTCCTGCGCCCCACTGAGACTGAACTCTTTGGTATCCGCTTCTGCGACATTGAAGTCATGGACGAAGACCCGCGACATCTTCTGATGACCCTGACTGGCAAAACTGGCTATCGCAAATCAGCATCTCTAGAGGTGGCTGTTGACATCTTTGAGAAGCAACGCGCTCTTCACGCGCATCTTGATCCCACCGCTTATGTGTTCATGCCCGAGTATGAAAATCGCACAACAGCCGTGAACACGTACCGACGCATCTTCAATCATTTCTTACAAGAAAGTGGGCTGAAGAAGGACAAAGACGGCAATGATCGTTCCCCCTACTCTCTTCGCCATTACGCGCTACAGACACGTCTTGTGAAGTCAGACGGGAAGGTCAACATCTACTGGCTAGCAGAAAACGCAGGAACAAGTGTTGAACAACTGGAACGTTTCTATCTGAAGAACTTGGCGCCAAGTGCTGCCAAAGTGCGGAACATTCAGAGTTTCGGGGGAGAATGACGAATTGAGATCGGCGCGTTGACTACAATCAAACTGACTGGCGACTTGACCACACACACGCACCCGCGCTCTTATCCCGTAGTCAAGTAGTCAACGGAACTGAGGTTCACACGTGCAACAGGCGCAGTTTCCAAACTGGGTGGAACAGAACGGTAAAAGTGTCAAACTTCATAACCGCCGCCTTGTTCGCTTCTTATCACAAAATGGATTTGGTAATTATCAAGTCTCTCCAGATCGCACATCAGAACAAGTGATCTTTCGCAACAATGACGGCGTATTAGAGCTACACTCCCCAAAAACTGTAAAGAACTGGATTGAACGATCCATAGAAAATGATTCTCAACTTACCGAAGATCAGAAGGACCTTATCCTTGATAAGTTGATTGCTGTGACCCCTTCCACGATGCAAACCCTTCTGTATTCGCTGCCACGCTTTAGTGAGACAGGTCTGGACGACACAACAACATTGCCGATTTTTCGTGATGGACGAAGTGACTGCTACGTGCATTTCTGCAACGCGACAGTTCGCATCACCGCAGATGACATTTCCCTTGTCCAACGCGCGGACGAAGACAGCGGAAACATCTGGGAGTCGAAACTAATCGACCACGAAATCACGTTGTGCTGTCCACAAGCAGCAACGACGTCTTCGCAATTTCAAGACTTTATTCATTACGCTATGAAGTCGAAAACTGATCCCAAAAAAGATGGCACTGATCTTCACTTAGAGATCGGTGATGAGCGTTGGCAAAACGCGCTTGACGCTTTTGAAACAGGCTTCGGTTATCTTTTACATGAATACAATCCACCAGACGAAGCAAAGGTCGTAGCCTTCATAGACATTGATAGCTCTCCAGAAAGAACAGACGGAGGAAATGGTAAATCTGTTGCAATGGAGTGTGTACGGTACTTTCGGAAGACTGCGTTTATTGACGGCAAATCTTTTCGTAAAGCAATGAATGACTCTGCACGTTTCAACTTTTCAAATGTAGAAGTAGATACGGGCTTCATCTTCATCAATGATCTCAACCCTGACTTTGACCTGACCCAACTATTTTCAATCATCACAGACGACATGACAGTTGAACAAAAGGGAAAGAATAAAGTTGTCATTCCCAAAAACCGCAAACCAAAGCTAGGACTGACAACAAACTACGTCATCACTGGCGTTGGCGTGTCCTACGAACGACGTCAACACATTGTCGAGTTTGGAAACTTCTGGAGCAAATGCTCACGACACGGGATAAAGCCTCGGGACGTCATCGGTAAAAACATCGGCGATGAGTTTGACAAAAGTGATTGGAACCACTTCTACAATTACGGGTTTCACTGCGTTCAAAGGTATCTAAAAGAGGGACTGATCGCACGAGGAAATTCTCAATACAAGATCAAAGCACTGACTCAGTCAATTGAAGGCACAGGATCGTCTGGAGAAGTCGTGTCTTGGATCGACAACTGGATTAGAACAACTCGTGTAGAAAATGGCTACAACAGTACAGGCATAACAGTTGATGACTTTCATGCAGCATTCGCCACTGATTACCCCGATCTTGCCAACAAGTGGTCTGCGTCAAAACTTCATGATGCAGTCTTTCAGTACGTCAGCGCGAGTGACGCCTATGAATACAATGCTGAAAGAGCCCACAAGGGTAACACGAAGTCATCCCGTCGTATTCGTATAGGCGCGAGAGGCGAACAAAAAGACATGATCAAGATAACTGACATGTAAAACGAGAAACCGTTGACTACGTGACTACGTGACTACGGGCAACACTCACCACCTTGTCTCAAGAGACTAACGAAGAAGAGCAGCCCACGCTGCTCTTCTTGTTCTATCAGATTTCCAAGTCGTCTAATGCGCGACCAGCGTCCAGATGTTCAACCACCCATTTCGGCTTACGCCCTTTACCTGTCCAGGTGATCTCTGCGTTTTCTGGATGACGATACTTCGGCGCAGACTTTGACGACGATTTACTTGCTTTCTTGACGTCAAGAAGATCATCCAGCGCAAAGCCTTTGTCTTTGGCGAGTTCTTTTACTGCGGCTAACGCTTCTTGTTTCTTACGTTTTTCGTAATTGAAGATCGCTATAGCAACCTCATCCTGAAGTTTCTTCAGATCAGACAACGACATTTCGTCAAGATTCATTTTATTTCCTTACAGTGATTCTGGCGGTGTATTTCTTTACTGGAATAATTGAATCAAACACAAGATAATCTTTTGATCACTTCATTCATGGATCATGATCCAGCCAGTTCTTCATTAGCTGACTACGTCAGCACTCCAGAATGTCGCTGCGCTCCATTCTGTCGTCGTTCTTATCATGTTGATACAGTCATCCATAATTCTTTGGATACATCCAGCCAGAATAGATACTTGAATCCGTGCGTAGCACTAAATGCGCCGAAGGCGCGTTTGATCTCATCAATCTTGAATCAAGAAACTCATGTTGCCTTCATGATCCGACTGCGTCGGAACTCCAGAATGTCGCTGCGCTCCATTCTGTCGTCGCCTCTATTATGGTATTATTGGTTCTCTAAAAGCTCTCTCATAACTGGAACAAGTTTTTTACTTTTTTTGAAGATTTTTTCAATCTTGACGCCATAAAGCGTATAAATAGCTATGTAAGGTCTAACATCCTTTCTTCTTTTTGCGACCGCGTTGGGGGTGATGCGTCACCCTCAACACATAAAACATTTTTATGATTTCTTTCCACCAATAAGATTTATTTGAGGACACCATGTTTGATTTTAGTCACGATGAATGCTTCTTTGAACATGAATTGACACAAAACAAAGAATTAGCGCTGCCATTTGATCTTACCTCAATGGCTGGTGACAGTGTTGCCTTAGATAAACTTGTAGAACAGGTTTTTCACCAAACGCATTTGTCCGCGCTGATCACAGTAAAAGGTACAAAGACACGCACAAACGCGGAGACCCGTCTGCGTGTCGGATTGCGGTCTCTTCTATGGCATCTTCATCAGGCAATGATGATTGCGCCGCACTGCTATCTGCGTCTCTCGTTACGCGCACAAGCCTTCTCTGTGCCGCCCTCGCAAAATCCGCATGGCATCACACGGAACATCCCTCAGATCGTGGATCGTCTACAGCAAACGGGGCTGATCACATGTCATAAAGGCTTTCTTGATCGCACCAGCGGTCACTCTCGCATGACCCGCATTCGCGCGACAAACACATTGATGTCTCGTCTCATAGAGCTGCCAAGAAACTTGAGAGAATGCGACTTTGAACGCCCAACTGTTGAATTCCGACCCTCCAACAAACAATCGCGTGCGCCCATTCCTCCTGTAGACAACGCGTGTGTTCAACAAACCCATGATCTATTGACGTGCTATAACCGAACGCTCTCAGATACGCAGATCACAATTGACGGGCTAGATCAGCGCCTCCTCGTCAATCGCGACAAGGTCATCAATCTCAACAGGAAACGTCTGACAGCCATCTATCACGTCACTGATGATGGGCATCTCACCTATGGGCGTCTACATGGCGCTTTCTGGCAGAGCATCCCTCGGGTCATACGTCCACACTTATTGATCAATGGCTGTTCAACAATTGGGTATGATTACTCTGCGCAAGCTCTTCACATCATCGCAGCATTGGAAGGCACGTCCATCTACGGAGATGGCTATGACATTGATCTGAACATCAACGGGTTGGACAAATCCATACAACGGGAGTTCATCAAAACATTCATCGTGATCTGTCTAAATTCGACCGACATGTCGCAAGCATTTTCAGGAATTCGTCAAAAACTCAATAAAGACAGACGAATGACGAATTCATCCCTGCGATTGACGAACGATGTTCTCAAACATGTCTCTGATAAGATTCTATCACATCACCCATTTCTGAATAGCTACTGGATAAAGGGATTAGGAAAAGAAATCTTTTATCAAGACGCCCTGCTGGCACGAGACATTCTGCGTACATCTCTATCAGAACAAATGGTCGTTTTACCAATTCATGACGGATTCATCACTGACAGCCATCATGACACAAGACTGTATCAAATTATGGAGGCGTGCTGGCATGATCGTTTCAGAACAGCCATCAAAATCAAACGCGAATAATCAATCAGCATAAATACACATGATTTACAATAAATCTTATAACACAAAGGAGACACTTATGAATTACCCCGTTGTTCTTGTGAACTTTAGAGTTCCTGTTCCACTCAAAGACGAGTTTGAAGACGCGTGTAAACGGCTTCACATGCCGATGACAGCACAGGTCAATCTTCTCATGCGTGAGTTCGTTCATCGTCAGAAGAAAGCGCGAAACTCATTCCATGATCCGCATGAACCCATCAGTTTCTACAACGGCATGGATGACGCGCTATGATGATGGCTGCTGTTTATCCCCGCACAAAATCAGACTTGATACGCGTTCTTCAGAAAATGCCCATCAAGGACATTGAGATCATTGATGGCTATGTGCCTGCTAACGAGAAGGAGTTGATCAAGACAGCCAAAGTCGCATCCAACGGCACTGGCGATCTGACAATCATCATGGTGCGATCATGATGTCATTCAAACAGTTCTGCGCAGCACAAAGACGCGCCGCTGAGGATCAGACCCTTATCAATCAGCAGGATGATGCTTATCATCAAGATACGAGCGCATCGCAAACGCAGACGCGCTCTATCCCGTCTGGCACCGACACAGACGCGCGTCTTCATCACATTGAACAAACGATGATCAGCGTTCTGGAACATCTCATACGCGTGCGAGACAGCAATCATTCCGAGAAAAGGAGAACAAATGTCCAAACTGCGTCAGAAGATCAAAGATCGTCTTGACCAACTTCACACTGCGTTGCGTGAAGATCGCCATCTCGGCAACGACGATCAACAACAGCAGATACAAGAGTTGATTTCTAGTGTCGCCAAGTTCTGGCAAATCCTATCCGACGAAGAACGCGATTTCGTTCATGCGTCACGTTACGCGGTTGAACGTCAGATCGTCTGGTCTGCGTGATTTCTTACAAGAAATTGTGCGCGTCAGACCAACATAGTTGTAGATACAAATAAAAGCACTGTGCGGGCACAGTGCTTTCTTCTTTAGCGCGACTGTCTACAGAACTATAGAGCAGTGAACATCAAATGTGCTCATAAGCGAGCAACTTCTCAACTTCTTCTGTTTTCAGACTTGCGATCTTATCACGAATCTTCTGCTGAAAACGATCAACATCTTCATCAATAATCCAAACTTCTCGAGATAACTGCGCAAAGCTCATTTGAATGTCTTGCGAATTCAAAGCCACAAAGAAGTCTGTATAGTAGTACTTCTTGTCTTCAAAATACACTGAATGATTCATAACTTTCGTCGCCAGCTCTTGAGTTTCACATTGTGTCATAATAGTAGTCATAGTTCTTTCCTTTTGTATGAAATTTTCAGAATACGTCAGCAGCGGAAACACTCTTCATTTCCCTCACTGACAAGAATAAGATAGCAATTTTCAGTACAATCTTCACACGCCACAAGGTCGTGCTATCCTAAGCCATGAGCAATAAAATCTACTTTGACAAAACAGTCGCATACGATTGGATTCGTTACAAAGATGGCTACTGGATCGCGCACCGCAAACGCGTCTATCTCTACTGGTTCAAATACCTTCAAGAGGCTCAACTCTGCGAAGACTATGAAATAGACTGGTCAAAATACGATGGCTGGGGCGGCGCAAACGAGATCATGGGCACGAGGTTCGACGATTGGTGGCAAAATCATTGGATTGAACTGTTCGGCACAAAGGATCGGACCGATCAGCCAAAATTTCCAATCTCTACAAAACAGCCGAAGACAGAGGCACTACGACTGTCATTGCTATGCTGGCAAAGACGTGACGCACCAGTCTGGGGCAAGCGAGGCAATGCTTTATCAATCGCGAAACAGGTCTATGAGTACGAACTCGGGATAAGCGGCGAGAAAAAAGCACGTTATGGCGATGATGAGTTCACAGCGGGCAGCATGAACCCTGATACCTTTGGTACGTATGACAAGGACGACAAGTCGCATTATGCCGATCCGCAAAGATTACAGTCTATCGTCGGACGCTACTTGAAGAACGCACGTCGCTATCTCGCAAATGTCTGCGAGGGGCGCTTTCCTTAGATCGTCTGGTCTGCGTGATTTCTTATAAGAAATCGTGCGCGTCCAACTCGGTATGAAATCTGTATTTCATCATGAGTAGCTGTAACCCGTTGAAAGGACTCAACCATTTTTAGCGGGTTGCCAATTCCAGGTTTCCATTCATGATGAAATTGTAGAAAATGTCCACTTTACAATGAGTTAGCATGGCACTCGGAAAACAAGCAAAGACACTCACAAAGAAACAGACAGATCAACTTCTCTGGTACGTCAGCACATTACGCAGCCCTGTTCGCAATCAAGTCATCGTCATGTTGTCAGTAAAAGCAGGTCTGCGCGCGAAAGAGATCGCAGGACTGACATGGTCTATGATCACAGATGCGGATGGCGACATTGGTGCCAGCATTCATCTGACTGACAAAGCATCAAAAGGACGCAGCGGGCGCGTCATTCCGATGAATGCGCAACTGCGACAGAAACTGAAAGAGCATCTTGAGACGGAACAGAAACGTCACAATTTTGATCTTGCGACGTCTCATGTGATCACAACAGAACGTGCGTCAAAGACATCTTCGCAAGCCATCGTGAACATGTTCTCTTCATGGTTCGCTGGTGTCGGGCTTGTTGGCTGTTCATCACACAGCGGACGTCGGACGTTCATCACCAACGCAGCAAAGAAGATCAGCACAGTCGGTGGGTCACTTCGTGATGTTCAGGCACTGGCGGGTCACTCGTCTCTGGCTGTCACACAACGATACATAGAAGGTGACGTTGATGCGCGTGCGAAGGTCGTGGACTTGGTTTGACAGCCCACGACGAAGCAATTCGTTGTTATAGAAAACCGCTACTACTCTTTTTCACCATCATCCCTTTTCCAATCCGTTGAGTGCGCCCATCGATTTCTTACAAGAAATTGGGCACGCGACACGTACTGCGTTGTCACGCACGGTGGAAAAGAGACTGGATAGAAAATCCAACAACCACCAATTTGACGCACATTTGGCAGCCGCCCACATGTCGCAGCAAGGCACATGACGAGCATTTTCATTGGAATCCGACTGTCTGGCTGGTAGCCTCAAAGGACATTTTTCTTTGGGAAGGCGCAGCGAATGAGCGGCAATGATGTCAAACAGTTAGGTTCCTTTGTCTGGTCAATTGCTGAACTGCTGCGCGGTGACTTCAAACAGTCTGAATACGGCAAAATCATCCTTCCGTTCGTCGTGCTCCGTAGACTCGACTGTATCCTTGATGAGACCAAGCAAGACGTTCTTGGCATGGCTGAGTCCCTTCCAGACGACATGGATGAAGACGCTCGCGACACGTTGCTGTCAGGCGTCGTAGGACAGAACATCCGTCTCTATAACCTCTCAAGATTCACGTTCGCGAGTCTCAAGGGTCAGGACGCATCTGACATTCACAAGAACCTGATTGATTACATCACCAAGTTCTCGGGCAATGTGCGCGACATCTTTCTTGATAAATTCTTATTCACAGATCAACTGAAACGTCTGAATGACGCTGGTCTTCTGTATCAGGTTTTTGACAGATTTTCGCAGATCGACCTTCATCCTGACGCGGTTTCAAATCTTGAAATGGGCTATCTATTTGAAGACCTGATCCGTCGTTTTTCTGAAATCTCTAATGAAACTGCGGGTGAACACTACACGCCGCGCGAAGTCATTCGTTTGATCGTTTCGTTACTTCTGATCAATGACAAAGACGCACTCACAGGCTCAGGTGTCATTCGTCAAGTTTACGATCCTGCGGCAGGCACTGGCGGCATGTTATCAATCGCCGAGATGGAGATGAAAGAACTCAATGACCGCATCCGCGTTGAACTCTTTGGGCAAGAACTAAATCCTGAGTCCTTCGCGATCTGTAAATCAGACATGCTGGTAACGGGTCATAACCCCGAGAACATTGCGTATGGCAACACACTGACGCAAGACGCACACGCAACAAAACGATTTCACTACATGCTATCCAATCCGCCCTATGGCGTGGACTGGAAGAAATACGCTGACGCGATCAAAGCAGAAGCCGACGAGCTAGGCATGTCTGGTCGTTTTGGCGCAGGGCTGCCACGGATTTCAGATGGTCAGTTGCTGTTTCTTCAGCACATGATTTCCAAGATGCGCAACGATGAGCAAGGATCGCGCATTGGCATCGTCATGAACGGATCACCACTCTTCACAGGTG
The DNA here is from genome assembly GCA_947503115.1 of uncultured Marivita sp. GTDB lineage: Bacteria > Pseudomonadota > Alphaproteobacteria > Rhodobacterales > Rhodobacteraceae > Marivita. The sequence goes on along the minus strand of CANNCS010000079.1, from coordinate 9,394 downwards.
GCGCTGGATCAGGCGAAAGTGAAATCCGTCGTTGGATGCTGGAGAACGATTGGGTTGAAGCAATCATCGCATTGCCGACTGATCTCTTCTACAACACAGGCATTCAAACCTATGTCTGGCTGCTATCAAATCGCAAAGAAGCCTCCCGTCACGGCAAAGTCCAACTGATTGATGCGAGTGGGGAAAGGTTCTGGAAATCTATGCGCAAGTCACTCGGGTCTAAACGGCGCGAAATACCTGAAGACGCATGTGACGAGATCGCACGTATCTACGCTGAGATGCTGAATGGTGATGGCGATTGGGGAGATGTCTCAAAAATCTTCGCAACAACAGATTTTGGCTATCGCGAAATAAGGGTCGAACGACCGCTAAAACTTGCTTTCTCAGTCACCCAACAAGGGCTGGAAACTCTGCGTGATGCAAAACCGTTTCAGAGACTTGACGCAACAGAACAGGAAAGCGTTCTTATCGCGCTTCTGAACCACCTACCTGATGACGAACGCTGGATTGATCGCGATGACTTTGAAAAGGCTCTCTCCGGCGCTCTCCGGCGTGCTGATGTCAAAATTGGCGCGCCAGTAAAGAAAGCAATACTGGCTGCGTTGTCAGAACGCGACGAAGACGCAGAGATTTGTAAAGACAAGAAGGGCAATCCCGAACCCGACACTGATCTGCGCGATCATGAATTGGTGCCGCTGGGTGAGGACTGGCGCGTCTATGTGCAGCGCGAGGTTCTGCCCTTCGTGCCCGATGCGTGGGTGGATGAGAGTTACACCGATGCGCAGGATGGCGGCATCGGACGTGTCGGGTATGAGATCAACTTCAACCGCTACTTCTACAAATACGTGCCGCCGAGACCTCTTGAAGAAATCGACGCCGAGTTGAAGGCGCTGGAAGCAGAAATCGCAGGTCTGTTGCAGGAGGTGGTTGAGTGAAGCGACTTCGTTTCGTCCTGACCACTGCTCCGCGCGTCAATCGGAAGTTCAAGCGCGCTCCCGACGCGCTGGTCTCGTTCGCGCCGATGGATGCGTTATCAGACGGTCTGGGTGGTCTATCAGAACTCGAAACCAAGGCGTTCTCGGAAGTCGCTGGCGGTTCATACAACTACTTCGAAGACGGTGATGTTCTTCTGGCGAAGGTGACGCCGTGTTTCGAGAACGGAAAGAAGGCGATTGCCCGAGACCTCGAAAACGACGCCGGGTTCGCGACCTCTGAAGTGCTCGTCTTCCGTCCCGACAACGACGGGCTCGACACCCGGTATTTGCGTTACCTGTTCTGCTCGGAAGACTTTCGGCACAAGGCGATTGCCAGCATGACAGGTGCAGGGGGATTGCGGCGAGTGTCGGAACGCGCAGTTCTGGACTTTCCGCTCCGCATCACCGACCTTGCGACCCAACGCCAGATTGCCGACTTTCTGGACCGTGAGACCGCAAGAATAGACCTGCTGATTGAGAAAAAGCAGCGGTTGGTCGCGTTGCTGGGGGAGAAGGTCCGCTCTGACATTCATGACCTGTTTCAGTCGCACGATGCCGAAACGTGGCGCATTCGCCATCTCGGGAAGGTCAAGAACGGCGCCGGGTTTCCGGTCGAACTGCAAGGCAATGCTTCAAATGAAATACCGTTCTTCAAGGTGAAGCATCTCACCGTGAACGGTCTCGATCAACGCATCACCGAGTCCGACGATACGATCACGAAAGAGACCGCACGAACGCTTCGCGCCACTTTGTTCCCGTCAGGGACGATTGTCTTCGCGAAGATTGGCGCGGCGCTGCTTCTGGGGCGTTTCTCCATGCTCGGCGTCGAGGGTTGCATCGACAACAACCTCGCCGCCTTTGTTGTGAATAAGCGTCTCGTTGATCCAGATTACCTGCTGCTCTGTCTCGAACGTTTCGAGATGCAGTTGATGGTGCAACCGGGCGCTGTCCCGTCACTCAGCACCGAGAAGTTCATAAATCAATCTGTGCCTCTGCCATCAGTGGACGGTCAAAGAGAACTCGTTGAACAGGTCAGACGCGCGGTTCAGCGAAACGGACGCATCGTCCAACGGACACAAGACTCCATCGACCGCCTCAAAGAATACCGCTCCGCCCTGATCACTGCCGCTGTAACGGGTCAGATCGACGTGACGACCTACGCCAAATCCGGCACCCCCGACCGCCGCCTCGACGCAATTCAAGAGGAGATGGGTGCGTGACAGAGATCACAGATCGTCATGTCGAGTGGGCAACAGTCTCGCGAATGCGCGAAATGCTTCCGAGTGTCCGTCGCGACTACGAGATCACGCAAACATTTACCCTTTTCACCGGCATCCTTTGCTGGACGATACAGCGCATCAGGTGGCGTCAGGACGCAACCGAAATCGCAAAGTCCATGTCTGAACTCCGCGAACGATTGGAGAGTATCCCGTTTTCGGAGTTCGCGCCGCGTCTGCGCCCAAGACCTGCGCCCGCAAGGTCACCAGACGACATACCTGTCAACGATCTGTCTGCGTTCAACCACACCGGCAAGCATAATGATGCTCTGTCGGTTCTAGTATCGCTTCGCAACTCCGTTGCACACGGCGACGCGCGTCGGGTTTCGCCTTTGAACAAGGACGGACGTTTGATCGGGTATCGGTTGGAATGCCAGTCTGAAAGTCGTGACTGGGTTGTGCCTGTGTCGCTGAATGCCACGGGCATGTCGATCATCGCGGGCGAGTTAGCGCGGCAATACTGTGAAGCGGCGATCCATCCCAACGACCGACAGAGCATTTTCGAAGCACAGAGTCTGAGGGAGACGGGATAGTGACCGCTGCTCACACCACTGCCGACATTCATCAAGAGAAGGTCTTTGAAGAGCACATCGTAGCATGTTTGATCGAAGATCAGGGATACATCGAACGCAATTGCCCTTCTGATTATGACGTTGGTTACGCACTTGATACCGAGTTGTTGTTCCGCTTTCTCAAGACGACGCAACCCGACGCATGGCAGACGTTAGAAGATCACTACAGTGCGCAGGCAGAGTCAGAGGTTCTGAAGCGTCTTGATCAAGCTCTAAAACAAAACCCAACACACATTGTTTTACGTGAAGGCATCAAACTGGTGCCAAACATCCGCTTCACACTGTGTTTCTTCAAACCAGCTTCAAATCTGAATCCCGAACTAACGCGTCTTTACGAAGCAAACATTCTGTCGGTGATGCGTCAGGTGACGTATTCCTCCAAGAATAAGAACGCCATTGATCTGGTGACATTCGTAAATGGCATTCCCGTTACAACCCTTGAAGTGAAGAACTTACTGACTGGGCAAAACGTCAAACACGCTGAAAAGCAGTATCGTCAAGACAGATCACCAGCCGGCGAACCACTTCTGACGTTCAAACGTGGTGCTATCGTTCATTTCGCGTTGGATCAGGATAATGTTTCCATGACAACGCGCCTGATGAACGGCAAAACGCGTTTCCTACCATTCAATCGAGGGCGAAATGGCGGTGCCGGAAATCCTGATGTGCCAGGTGAGAACCGCGTTGCGTATCTATACAAAGATTTACCACAGAGCAAAGCTGTACTGTCACGAGAAGTGCTTCTCGACCTTATTGGTCGATTTATTCACTTAGAACGTGGCGGCAAAGAAGTTCTGATCTTTCCAAGATTCCAGCAATTTGATGCTGTTCGGCAAGTTTTGGCTGACGCCCGATTTCAAGGCGCAGGGCAGAACTATCTGATCCAACACAGCGCAGGGTCTGGCAAATCAAACACAATCGCATGGACCGCGCATCAAATCATCAATCTTCATGACGAAGACGACCAGCCGCTTTTCAACACGGCGATCATTGTCACAGATCGGTTGGTACTGGATCGCCAATTACAGAATACAATCGGCGGCTTCGCACAAACTGATGGCGTCGTAAAAAAGATTGATGGCACGTCGCGCGATCTGAAAGACGCGATCCTGAAGGGCGCGCGGATCATCATCACAACAATACAGAAGTTCGGCACAGAACATCTGGCTACGATCTCAGGGCAAGGCGGAAGAAACTTCGCAGTTATCATCGACGAAGCACATTCCTCGCAGTCCGGCAAAGCCGCACAAGCCATGAGTGATGCGTTGACGCGTGATGGTCGCAATTCTGACGACATTGAAGACATGGTTCTCGCATTTCAAAAAGCGCGCGGACCCCAGAAAAACATCTCTTTCCTCGCGTTTACCGCGACACCCCGAAACGTGACTTTAGAACGTTTTGGACGCATCGGATCAGATGGAAAGCCACATCCATTTCATCTCTACTCAATGCGTCAAGCCATAGAAGAAGGCTTCATTCTGGACGTTCTTCAGAACTACATGACGTACAAAGCGTATTATCAGCTTGAAAAAACCATAGAAGATGATCCTGCGTTCAAGGGGCGAAAAGCACAATCACGCGTAGCACGATACGCGTCTCTTCATCCGACAGCCATTGATCAAAAAGTTGAAGTGATCATTGAACATTTCCGCAGGCATGTGGCGCATGATCTTGGCGGAAAAGCAAAAGCAATGATCGTCACGCAAAGTCGTGAACATGCGCTGCGTTACTGGCAACAACTGACCCGCTACATTGAGGAAAAAGGCTATAGTGATCTCAAGGCGCTTGTGGCTTTCTCAGGTGATCTCAACATCGATGGCAATGTGTGGACAGAGGCAACTGCCAACGGCTTCGCAGAGACAGAACTGCCAACGAGATTTGAAACCGATGAATTCCAGATTCTTGTTGTCGCAGAGAAATACCAGACAGGGTTTGATCAGCCGAAACTGGTTGCGATGTACGTCGATAAGAAACTTGCGGGATTACAGGCAGTTCAGACACTCGCGCGTCTCAACAGAACGTATCCCGGCAAAGACCGCACATTCGTTCTGGATTTTCAGAATACGATGGAAGACGTCCAAGAAGCGTTCGCACCATTCTTTGAAGCAACCGCACTGGAAGATCGTACTGACCTGAATCAAATCTACGATCTCGAACAGCGCATAACGGGATCGACATACATCAAGACTGATGAGGTTGAACGTTTTGCCGAACAGTTCTTCAGAGGCGATTTCACGACACAAGACCGTCTCAAATTGGAAGGAACAGTGCGCCTTGCTATGGAGCGCTTCGCATTAGATGAAGATGAAGCACAACAAGAAGAGTTCCGCCAACTCCTGAAGAGCTTCCAACGGTTCTATGCTTTTGTTGCGCAAGTCGTATCACTCAACGATCCATGGCTGGAAAAACTTTACGCGTACACTTCATGGCTCTTGCGTCTCTTGCCCTCTCGGGATGTGCCAGCCGAGATTACAATCACAGAAGACATGCTCGATCTTTCTGCGTTCAAACTCCAGAAAGACGAAGAAGGCAGCGCATCTTTGACACCGGGGCAAACGTCCGAACTAAAGCCAATCACTGAATTTGGCGCAAACCCATACACGGAAGAAGACGAAAGATCGCTGTCAGAAATTATTGACTCGTTCAATGATCGACATGGCACCAACTTCAGCCGCGAAGACTTTCTGCGCGTTGATCGGGTCAATAGCGAGATCATGGACGAAGACATGACAGAAATGGTCAAAAACAATCCCGCAGACGTCTCTTTCAACACCTTTGCGCAGGCATTCTTTCAAGGTCTAGTTCGGGAGTTTCAACGCGATAACGAGTTCCGAAACGCGGTGATGACAGACAAGGACGCACGAGATCAAATGACAAAGTTCGCATTCAAACGCGCACAAAGAATGGCGAGTGCGGCGTAATCCGATGAGTAGTAAAGAACCAACTTGGACAGACATCAAAAAGATCATCACAGGCTGGTCTGACAAGCAACTGATCGGGCTGGTTCAAGACCTGTATCGTCTCAACCCTGACAACGCAGCATTTCTAAACGCTCGGCTGCTACAACAGTCGGCACCGAAGCAGGCACTGGCACCATACAAAGAGCGTATTCAACAAGCTGTCAGTCCGAGAGAACCGTGGAAGCAAGATGTCCGTCTGTCTGACGGGCGAAAGGCAATCAGCGATTTCAAGAAGGCGAACGGCAATGCGAAGAACACACTGTCTCTGATGGTCTACTACGTCCAGTGCGGGAACGACTTCACACTTGAGTTCGGAGACATAGACGAAGGTTTCTACAACAGCATGTGTTCTATGGTTCGCCAGATCAGAGATCGCTTGTTGAAGGAACAAGACCGTAAACTGACTGCTGAGTTCCTGCCAATACTTGAGGGTGAGTTTCAACGCATCGATGGTCAAATGGGCTGGGGCTACGCAGACGAGTTTGGCGAGTATGTGGAGGACATCAAAAAAGCGTTCAACGCCACGGATCGCTAACTGCCAGTCCGCAATTTCTTATAAGAAATCATTGCGTTGCGTCGAATTCAAAGTTAGACACAGATTTAGACAAAGTCCAGTAAGTCATTGATTTATAACGCCGTCGGTGTATTGAAAATCCTCGTGTCGGTGGTTCGATTCCGCCCCCGGGCACCATTTCACAAATAAAATCAATAACATAGGTCAGCGCCAAACAGCCTATGCGTGTGTAAATCAAAAACACACCAAACACACACTTTTTGCCGTGTTTTCAGGCTGCGAGCAGAGCGGAATCGCTGTGTTGAACACTGTGAAGCTGCTGGGCGCTGTGTTGGGGTGAGAACAGGGAGCGCTGTGTCGCCCGCAGTGCTCGGAACACTGTGTTGTGGGTTTTTGGTTCAAACACTTTGTTACGGCCAGCTAGTCATCGCTTTTTGTCGGAACCGGGTCATTAATCCTGCTGCGGGTGAATATTACACGCGAGTCTTTTGGTCTGACAATGTCCGCAGGATTGCCCCAAACCGACACATACACCGAAGCACGCCCGGTGCGACTAATATGGGCCGGCTCAACCTCAATAATTCGGACACGGAAGTCCGCTTTGCACTCGAGCGCAGGCAACAGGATGTCAGTTGCTCGTGCGCCCAACGTGCCCAGCAACACAACTCTTGGCTTTCCAAACCCGAGAGGTAGTCGTGAGGGTCTTTCGACAAAGACAGAGATGGTTGTGTCAGAATTCAAGGACAACAACGCTCGATCACCAGGCGAGATGCCTAAAGATACAGGATTGATGTTCAAAGCGATCGCCGCTTTGTGAATGATAGGTTGCATGCTGCCTCACTGTCCTCAGTTGGTCTGAGGTTGGAATCAGTATACCTGAGTGCAGCTGCTCAGGGGACTCCCGATTTACTCAGGACGCAAAATCTACATCAATATTGCGGGCTTTAAGCGCCGCCAAGACGCCGCCCAGCACATTGCGAGCATTGATCCCTTCTTTCAGAGCCGAGTTGATGTCGTCATCTGTGGCGCTCGCATCACGAATATCTAGGACGACACGCTTGCCAGTGCGGGCATCGTAGACCACTTGCCTGCGCCCGCCAATAACTGACCGCAGGCCAACGAATTCAGCTCCATTCCGCGCATGAAAAGACATGGCCACACCCTCATAGTTTCAATGCAGAATGTAGCCAAAACCTTTCAAATTCATAGACTTGCGACGTGTTCTTACATGGCGCTGTGTTCAAACTGACACATCGTTTCAGCTAGATGTGTGATCAAACACTAGATTTTGCGCATTTGCGCCAAACACTTACCAATAACGCTACGGACACTCGCCATTCACTGGTCCCGCCAAGGCCTCCGATGTTTTGGGACCATATACCCCATCTGCTGTTAAGCCGTAGGCAGATTGAAATTGTTTAAGCGCCGCACGTGTTGCAGGCCCCTCTTCGCCATCAGCAAAATCTCCGGGAAGAGATGGGCAGTGACGCTGAAGCTGCATCTGATATTGCAGAACACCAAAGTGCTTATCGCTATTGAGACAACCGTTCTCATTTTCTCCATCAGGCCCACACATGGGCCGCGTTATCCGCGATAGAGACGCCGCCGTTAACTGTCGCTGCTCTCTGCACGCCGCGCTTTCGGCGCTGTGACACTCGAGGCTATTCAGATCTGGTGAGTAGGCCTGAGCTGGGTCTTTCTGCACAATCACCGCCAGTGAAATCATTGACACTGTCTTGACTGCCATGGCTGCTGGCAGGGCTGAAAGCAGGGCAAATGGCATCATTCACTTTCTCGGTTGTGGTGATCTCAAACAGCTCTGGCTGTGGCGCCGGGATAGAACAAAAGACTGCAACGGTCTACTGTTGCGACGTAATTTGCACGTCACTCTTGCACCTGAAAGACCAGTGAGCTGGGATTGCGGAATACAAAGGGATCACCCGGCAGTTTTTCGGTGGCCTGCATCTTCCGAGCTGGTCTTCCTATAAAGCGGCTCACCCAAAAACCGTGCGATGATGCAAAATCGTTCGCCTCACGGAGCGTCTGAAGCTCGACGATTGCAAGGAACGTTCTTTCCTCAATTCTTTGACAGGCCACACTGACGTCTGCTCGCGTGAGCTGCTTCTCACGAAGAATCTGTTCAGTCCACCAATCCTGATCGGCCTGACTTGCAACATCTCCATCGATCGTTCGAAACAAGACATATTCTGACGGCAACACTATAGTGATCACGGGCGGACCCTCGACAAGACGCTGAGCAATAGTGCGCCACTCAGCCATCCGTTTATATAAATGGGGATCAGTTGACGAAACATCACCGAGAACTGTGGGCGCTCCCTTGAGGTCATACAACATTCGGATGCCATGCAAGGAGGTTTCGAAGGCGAAGCCGCCCGGTCGATCAAAGTAGTCCTGCATGAACGCTAACCACGCTTCGAGCGAGCTGAACTCCCCGGCTTGACGTGCCAAATCTCCACCACAAGCGCCCATTTTCAAAGTAAGGGTGACCAATCAACTTATCGGTCGATTTCATGACCGTCGTGCACATCACTTAACAAGCGCGAGACTTGTGCAGCGTGAGATAACGAAAAATATGTGGCAATGGCTAAGTTGACTCTGCGCACTTCCACAACTTTTGCCTTGATACTGTATTTATCGATCACAAGACAAATCTGTTCGAGCATTTCTCGTCGGTCGTCGTCGTGCTCCTCAATACGATCAACAGCCTCCATGCAGTCCATCACGTAGGCAGGGAAATCAGAGCAACGCAGTTCGTCAAACATTTGGCTCGTCAGTTTGATGGCATCCAGCGGCGCAAGCTTTGTAAAATACTGAGCCACATCAGCGTTGTCGGAACGCAATGCCCATTTGATCTCTCGGCGATTAAAATTCTTGTTCGGTATTTCTAGACCACTCAACCTCAAAACTCCCAAGTATCGCGCTCACCACACCCTCGACAACTTGATCGAACAGCCAATAACTTGCGCAGTCAATCACTCCGCAGCATCCAGCAAAACTGGTCTAGTGCTCCGAGTCTGACACTTCTTACCTGTTTCCGCGGATTTCATCGAGCGCGTCCAGCGCACGGCGTTCCCTG
>CANNCS010000078.1 GCA_947503115.1 uncultured Marivita sp. | reverse complement strand
CTACCGGACGTCATCACGTCAATCGGAACCAGAGATTGGGCGAAAGTGGGTCAATGATCGCAGCCCTTGGTATAAGACTTGCCCGGACTGTGCGGCAAACATACCGCTGGCCTGTCGCGAATGCCTGATTTGCGGTGCGCTTTTGGTCGAAGAGGACCAGCTCGAAAGCCGTGAGGGCGAACTGGGTGGTGCGCTCTCCGGCTTTCTGATGACAGAAATCGACCTTTTGAAGCGCTCCAGTTTCGAATGGGTTGATCTCTTTGGCACCGAGGATGCGCTACTGGCCACCGGCTTTACGGCCTGGGGCGGGATCTCCTGGCTGGATGGCCTCTGGTACGGCATCGGTGGCGCAAAGGGCGAGACGACCCAACTTCTGGGAGTTGGTGAGCGTGCCATCTGCCTGGCGCAGGCAGATGACTGGCTGAACGACCACGAGACCGACGAGAGCGCCTTCAAGACCCGCGGCTGGCTGTCCCAGCCCGCCACAGATAAGCAGCTGCAGTATCTCTCACCTGCGTCGCGCAGAGATTACGGGCTCACGCGTTACAAGGCCTCGGCGCTGATGACCTTCGGCTTCAACAAGCGGGTGATCCGACAGCTGATACTGCAGGCTGCCCCGACCGCGCGGGAGGCTGCATGAGCCATGTCGCGCAAATCGCAACCGCGTCCACATCGCCTGCGGATCGCCCGGGCATTGATCGCCTCTGGCACCCGCGCGGAACGCTCTGCGGTGTCTGCACATCCCGCACCCGCGGTTTTGGCTGGTTCGATCCAAATAAGCCGCGCGGCAGACGCACATCCCGCTGGTTCTGCTCGATGCAGTGCCAGTCGACCTTCACCCGAAAAGCCAGGAAAGGACTGACCATGGTCGATTTTACGGAAGAGGAAACCCAGGCGCTTCCGGCTGTGATGCGCGCGCTTGCACCCGAGATGGAGCAGATCGGCTGGGATCGCCAGCTTGGTCAGCTGAGCCAGAACGACATGCATCGGATGATCGTCATCACGATCGAAGCCTTTCGCGCGGAGATGATCAAGATCGCCAACGAGGCGGAGGTACCATTCTGATGTTGGATTATAACCGCCGCCCCAGCTTCGCCGACCGGGTTAACGAGACGATTGACGCAGCACTCACTGCCGAGAACGCGACCCGCGCACCTCGTGAGTACCTCGGCGGCTCGCGTCTCGGGCACGCCTGCGAGCGCGCCCTGCAGTTCGAGTACACGGCCACGCCGAAAGATGCGGGCCAGGACTTCTCTGGCCAGGTGCTGCGCATCTTCGCCATCGGGCACGAACTGGAAGAGCTTGCCATCCGCTGGCTGCGCGGCGCGGGGTTCGATCTCTACACGCGCAAGGGCAACCGCCCCGATGGTGGTCAGTTTGGGTTCTCCGTCGCGGACGGCCGCATCCGCGGCCATGTCGACGGCATCATTGCCGCCGGGCCCGAGGGCTTCGGTCTCGCCGTGCCCGCGCTCTGGGAATGCAAGACCATGAACGCCAAGAACTGGCGCGCCTGCGTCAAGGACGGCGTGGCGAAGTCAAAGCCGGTCTACGCGGCCCAGATCGCGGTCTACCAGGCCTACATGGAGGCGCAGGTGCCGGGGATCTCGGCCAACCCTGCGCTCTTCACCGCGATCAACAAGGACACGGCCGAGCTCTACCACGAGCAGGTGCCGTTCGATGCAGAGTTGGCGCAGCGCATGTCGGACCGCGGTGTGCGGATCCTGCGCGCCACCGACGCGGGCGAGTTGCTGCCCCGCGTGGCCGCCAATCGTGACTTCTTCGAATGCCGGTTCTGCTCCTGGGCCGAGCGCTGCTGGGGTCTGCCGAGATGACGGACGCGCCCAATGACCCACCCGACACAGACAACCAGAAACAGGAGGTCGACATGTCCCATGATGATGATCGCAAAGAAGGAAACGATAATGCGCCGGACGCGCCAAAGGAAAATCTCGTCCATTTCAATCCATGGCGCGACTTCAACGATGCCGCGCCGCAGATCGATGTGTTCGGTGATGAGCCGGACCCCGAGCAGATCGCCCAATTCATGGAGGTGGTGTTCGGCTATTGCGACGGCCTGATCCCGGTCCGCAGCTTTATCGACAAGGGGCAGGGCTTTGATGGCCGCCCGCATAACATCTGGATCGAGGCAACCGGCACAGTCACCGAGAAGATGACCACCTTTGCCAACTGGGCAGCCCGCGAAGGCGCTGCGGTCTATGTGATCCCCGGCACGGTTGGGGCGCCGGGGCAGGCCAAGGCCGGCGACATTTTGCAGATGCAGGCTGTGGTCGTCGATATCGACACTGGCGACATCGCCGCCAAGCGTGCCCACCTTGAGCGACACCTCGGCCCGCCGACAATGGTGGTGGAAAGCGGCGGTGTGACGCCAGAGGGGCAGCGCAAGGCCCATGTCTGGTGGAAACTCACCGAGCCTGCCGAGGGTAGCGATATCGCCCGCGTGACCCGTCTGCGCGGTGACATTGCCGCCAAGGTTGGCGGTGACATGCACTTCCGCTCGGCCCACCAGCCCATCCGGGTCGCGGGTTCAGTCTATTACAAGAACAGCCTGAAGACCCAGGTTCAGATCGTTGAGCTGAACGAAAAACGCGAACGCGATCTCTCGGAGTTTACGGAAGCCGTAACCGACATGCCGCCCGCGCCAGGCGTGTCGCTGCAGCCGGACTTTACAACGCCTGACAAGCCTCCCGTCAATGATGTGCTGGTCACCCCGGTGCGCGAGAGCGCGCAGGATGACTGGTCGCGCTTCGAGGGGGCGTCCGCGGCCATCGGTTACTTCATCCGCATGGTGCATGAGGGCCGGATGTCGAAGGACGAGGGCTGGGAGGGCATCTGCGGCTACAACGCCGCCATGCTGCGGCCCCAATGGCCCGTGGAACGGCTCAAGCGTGAATCCGAACGGCTCTGGGCCCGACATGTGGAAAAATACGGGCCGCCTCTTATCCGGCTCGACAGCGCGGCACCGGCGCCGAACGACATGCCGGCCTTTACGTTGGGCGCGCTGCTGGACGATGACAGCCCGATGCCTGCGGACATCATCGCACCGCGTGTGCTGACGCCCGGTGGGCTGCTGGTGCTGGGGGGCGCGCCGAAGGTCGGCAAGAGCGACCTTCTGATCTCCTGGCTCGTACACATGGCCGCGGGCGTGCCGTTCCTCGACTTCACACCGCCGCGGCCCTTGCGCGTGTTCTATCTGCAGGCCGAGATCCAGTATCACTATCTGCGCGAGCGGATGAAGCAGATCAGCCTGCCGCCAGAGGTCCTGACCGGCGCGCGGGACAACCTCGTGGCCACGCCCAAGCTGAACCTTCTGCTCGATACCGAGGGCAGTGTCCGCGTGGCCGCGGCGATCCGGCGGGCGTTTCCGACCGAGCCCGTGGATATCATCTGCATCGACCCGATCCGGAACCTCTTCGATGGTGGTCCCGAGGGCGGCGGCGAAAACGACAACACCGCGATGATGTTCTTCCTGAAAGAGCGGGTCGAGGTTCTGCGCGATCACATCAATCCCGACTGTGGCGTGATCCTCGCGCACCACACCAAGAAGCTCAGCAAACAGCAGGTGAAAGATGACCCGTTTCTGGCCTTGTCAGGTGCCAGCGCGCTGCGTGGATTTTACACCTCGGGGCTGATCCTGCACCGACCCGAGGAAGAGAACTCGCAGCGCAAGCTGGAGATCGAGCTGCGCAACGGACCGGCCTTGGCCGCCAAGGTGATCGACAAGGTCAAAGGCGAATGGGTCGAGATCAATCCGATGAACGAGCGTCTTATCGGAGGTGAATTGGGCGCGCGGCATGACGCCGAGAGGGATCGAAAAGCCGACGTTATTCTGAGCTTGCTGTTCGATGAGGCGGCCGAAGGCAGGCTCTATACCTCGACGCAATTTGGGGCGGCCTTTGAAAACCAACATGGTCTCGGCAGCGAGTTCACAATCCGGCAGCGATTGAACGTTCTTGCAACCAAGGGGTTCGTGAAGTTCCGCCGTGATTTCGCCGAGCATGGATTTGTGAAAACGCGCTCACACTTTGGATATCTTTGTGTCGAGGGCATGCGCTTTGGCCGTGAACCGGTCGTGGATGCCACCACTGGCGAGGTCCTTTCAGAGGGTGAAATCGTCCTGCCTACCCACTTCAAGTGCCCCCATTCAGGGCGAGCCCGAGAGGTCGAAAACCCTGCTGTCTGGGTCTATCCGGAGGGTTGGATGACTAGCTCTGTCATATGACAGTGGCCACTGTCATCCTCATGTCTCTGTCATATTCGAAATGAAATCAATGGCTTATGGATGACATATGACAGAGGCCTCTGTCATGCCCTCTGTCATCAAAAATGAAGGAAAGTAGCATGAAAACAATTGGTTAGCCTGACAGATGAGAAAGAGTGTGACCCCCCTATACTTCGTATTAGGGGGCACCCCTCACGGAGTGCCCCCTAAACGATACGAAGTCCCAGTCTCGCGCCTCAGATAGATCGTCCGGTTTCAATCCGACGACGGCGGCCGGTACCGCCAAGCATCAACCGCCGTCGTCTTCCACCCGAGCAGCCAACCAGAAAAGGAGACCACCCATGGCTGACCTGACTCTGTCCGGCATCGATGTCGGCGCAACCCCGAAAACGCCAATGCCACCTGCGCAGGGCCAGCGCACGATCCTTGCCCTCGACCTTGGCACGACAACTGGCTGGGCGATCCGCGGCTTCGATGGCCTCATCACCAGCGGCACCGTCAGCTTCAAGTCTGGCCGGTACGACGGGGGCGGCATGCGCTACCTGCGATTCACCAACTGGCTGACCGAGATCGATCGCCTGTCCGGTCCAATCGAGGCGATCTGGTACGAAGAAGTCAGGCGGCACGCGGGCACGGACGCGAGCCACGTCTACGGCGGTCTGATGGCCACCCTGACCGCATGGGCCGAGCTGCGCGGCATCCCGTATCAGGGCGTCCCAGTTGGCACGATCAAGAAACATGCAACCGGAAAGGGCAATGCGCCGAAACAGGCAATGATCGACGCGGCGCGCAAGCGTGGCTTCAGTCCCGCAGACGACAACGAGGCGGATGCCATCGCCACCCTGCTGTGGGCGATCGAAACGCAGGGAGGTGTGGCGTGATGGGTGTGCGGTTTACTCCCAAGGGTTACGGCGGCAATCGCCGTGACCCTGAGCAGGTCAAGCGCGACGGCTGGCATGAGCAGGGCGTGTTGGCGGTGAGTATCAATGATCACCGGCTGACATGGCCCGAGCGCGCATTAGTCGAGCAGCTGGGAACGAAACTCTATGGCAAACGCCCGCAGGGCAGGGAGGTGCGTCATGGCAGATGACTGGACCCGCGCGATGGTGGCCGACCGACTGGACCTTGCGGCGGACGTTATGCGCAGCCAGCAACCCGTGCGCCCGCAGGGCTATGTCAGCGCCTGGCCGGAATACGTCTCGACCTTCGCCGATCAGGTGGGCCAGGAGCCCCGGATGAAAAAGCCGCTGCCCTCGCCTCGGATGATCACGGAAGCGGATGAGGCGCTGCTGTGGCTGCGGTGGCTGGACAAGGACATTGGCCAGATCCTCTGGGCGCGGGCCAATCGCAAGCCGTGGAAGCGGATCATGTGGCACCATGGCATCAGCCGGTCAGCTGCCAACCGGCGGCACGAGTATGGGCTGGCCGTGATCGTCTGGAAGCTGAATGGCAGAACCGTGCCGCGGAAGCGATCGATGGAGTACGTGATCGGGCAGACGGTGTGAGCGTCGGGGCGGTCAAGTTGTGGCCGCCCTGTCAACCCAATTCGTGCAAGTGAGACATTTTTCGGTGAGACACCGGCAAGCAAGACAGATGCCGAGCGAGGAGCTATAAAACCGATAAGATGACCGTCGTGTGGCTGAGAGAGCCGTGCCGGTTTGAACGGGTTTGTGGGGGTGCAAATGATGACCGATTTTCCGAAAAAACTGTCTCCGCTCGAAATGTTTCGCCGCGTAAGTCATTGAAATTGAACGGGTCCCTTCTGTTTGTAATCGTATTCGGGGGGGGCGAGGCGCGAGGGTTTCCCAGTGACACCCCTGAAAACACCCGTTTCGTTTCGGTTTGACGCGAACCCCAACAAATCAAAGGCCTGACGGCCTCGAAACCTACGCCTGAACCGAAACGGGGATGGGACCCCATTTCGTTTCGCGGACCTTTGGTTCGCGCATCAAGCATCCTCAAGGACATCATCATGGACGTCGTCGACCTGCCGCTCGAGCAGATCATTCCCTATGCGCGCAACCCGCGCCGCAACGAGCAGGCGATTGCGACGGTGGCGGCGTCGGTCCAAGAATTTGGCTGGCGCCAACCCATCGTTGTGGACGAGGCGATGGTGGTTCTCGCCGGGCACGCCCGGCTCGAAGCGGCCCGCAAGCTCGGCTTCAAGACTGCGCCGGTGCATGTCGCCAAGGGGCTGACCGTCGGCCAGGCGCGCGCTTTTCGGATCATGGATAACCGTTCCAGCGAAAACGCGGAGTGGGACAAGGACCTTCTGAACCTCGAACTGGCGGACCTGCTGGAGGCAGACTTCGACCTCGGCCTGACCGGTTTTACCGACGACGAGTTGAACGCACTGATGTCCAGCCTTGAGGAAGACAACGGCCCGCAAGAGGGTGAGGACGATGTTCCAGAAACCCCCGAGGATCCGATCAGCCGACCGGGCGATCTCTGGGTCTTGGGCAACCACCGGCTGCTCTGTGGCGACAGCACGGTCGCGACGGATGTCGAGCGCCTGCTCGGCACGGTCAAGCCGCTGTTGATGTGCACAGATCCACCGTACGGTGTGGAATATGATCCCAGCTGGCGCAACCAAGCGGGCGCAGCCAAGACCAAGCGCACCGGCAAGGTGCTGAATGATGATCGGGCCGATTGGCGCGAAGCCTGGGCGCTGTTTCCTGGCGATGTCGCCTATGTTTGGCATGGCGCGCTGTATGCAGCGACGGTTGCAGAAAGCCTCGAGGTCGCGGGCTTTAGCATTCGGTCTCAAATCATCTGGGCCAAGGACCGGCTGGTTCTGAGCCGCGGGGATTATCACTGGCAGCATGAGCCCGCTTGGTATGCTGTTCGCAAGTCCGGCAAGGGCCACTGGGCGGGGAACCGCAAGCAAACGACGCTCTGGCAGATCGCCAACAGGGACCAGGACGAAAAGACCGTCCACGGGACGCAGAAGCCGGTGGAATGCATGCGGCGTCCGATCCTGAACAACTCGAGCCCAGGTCAGGCGGTCTATGAACCCTTCATGGGATCAGGAACGACGCTGATCGCAGCTGAGACGACTGGACGGGCCTGTTACGGCATCGAGCTGAACCCGGCTTATGTCGACGTAGCTGTTCAGCGCTGGCAAAAATTCACAGGCAAGCAGGCCATTCTTGAAGGTGGCGAGCAGACGTTCGATGCCCTGAAGTCCGAGCGAGAGGCTGCATGAAACAGTCTCGCCTTATGTCTCTGGTCGAGGCCATCACCAACGTGGTCGTCGGCTACGGCGTCGCGGTTGTGACGCAGATCCTGATCTTTCCGATCTTTGGACTGCAAACGACGTTGGGACAAAATCTTGCGATGGGCGGGATCTTCACGATCGTCAGCCTGTTCCGATCGTTCGCTCTGCGGCGGCTCTTTGAGTCTTTCCGTGTTGCGCGGCAGCGAAGTTAGATCAAGCCGAGGCCTTTCAGGCAGCTTGCCGTATCCATCAGCTGATGGGTCGGGACCTCGACCGTGATAGTGAAGCTGTCGGCAAAGGTTCTGCCGTAAACGCCACCGTCATCCATCAATGCCATTTCGATCTCCTCAAGGACGACGTTGATGCGGCTGCGGTCAAAATGCTCGGGCAGGTTTCGGATGGGGAAGCGAATGCTGGTGGTTTCCATGGGGTTCACTCCGCGTGCTCGCCTTCCTTGAAGGCGCTGTCCGTGATGCGCTTCAGGAGCTCGGCGTAATAGTCGAGATTGCCAACATGGCCCCAATGAACCTCGTCTGGGTGGGTGTTGAAATGCTCTGCGCTCAGCGCCTGTAGCCGCGCGAGCATCGTGTCGATCGCGGCCTTCTTGGCGATGAACGCGTCTTGGGCTGTTGGGCGGTTGCTCATCTTGAGGCGTCCTGAATTGCGTTTTCTGCTGTCGTGAGCTTCGTTCTAGTGGCCAGGCTTATCCAGTGAATTCGGCGCAATTCCATATAGTTAATCGAAGTTCGGGGGTCGCGCATGTCGACAGCTACACAGCCCATCGGCGTTATCGCGCGGCTGCTCGACCTTTCGGAACGGCGGGTCCAGCAACTGAGCCGCGAGGGCGTGATCCCGAAGGCGGAGCGTGGGCAATACGACCTGATCGGGTCTGTGCGTGGCTATGTTCGCTATCTGCGCGATCAGGCGCTGAAGGCGCAGGCGGGTGCACCAGACTATGCTGCTGAACGCGCGCGATTCATCCGGGCGCGGGCTGACCTCGCTGAAATGGAGGCCGAAGAAAAGCGCCGCTCGCTGATCGCGGCCGAACAGATCGAGGCGGCCTGGATCGCGGTGTTGGCGCTTCTGAGAACCCGACTGCTGGCCCTGCCGGACCGGTTGGCACCGCAGGCCTTTGAACAATCAACCGTCGGAGACACCCGGAACCTGATCCGCGCCGCTATCCGCGAGGTGCTCGATGATCTCGCGCAGCCAGATATTGAACTCGAAGCCAACATTGACCTTGAAGGGGTCAGCAATCCTGAAGCGGACGGTGGCGAAGGCACTGGCAGTTCTGAAGCCACCGCCGGATCTGACCATCAGCGATTGGGCGGATCAGAACAGGAGGCTGAGCTCTGAGGCCAGCGCCGAGCCGGGCCAGTGGCGCACGAGCCGCGCCGAATACCAGCGCGGGATCATGGACGCGATCTCTGACCCGGCAGCGGAAACCGTCGTGATCATGTCGAGCAGCCAAATCGGGAAAAGTGAGTCCCTCTTGAACATGGTCGGCTACCACATCGACCACGACCCGGCGCCGATCATGGTGGTGATGCCGACCGAGCGCGATGCGGAAACCTGGTCAAAGGACCGTTTCTCGCCGATGGCGCGGGACACGCCCTGTCTGCAGGGCAAGATTGCAGATCCGCGTTCGCGGGATGGGAATAACAAGATACTGCACAAACGGTTTCCAGGCGGACACCTGACCATCGTGGGTGCCAACGCGCCCTCAGGGCTGGCGAGCCGCCCTATCCGGCTGCTGCTTTGCGATGAGGTCGACCGCTATCCGTTCAGCGCGGGGGCCGAGGGCGACCCAGTCAACCTCGCGAAAAAGCGGACGGTGACGTTCTGGAACCGCAAGATCGTGCTGGTCTCGACGCCGACGAACAAGGGCGCGAGCCGGATCGAGGCAGCTTTTGAGGAAAGTGACCAGAGGCGGTTCTGGGTGCCGTGTCCGGAATGTGGCCATGAACAAATCCTGACCTGGGGACAGGTCAAATGGGACAAGTACGAGAACGGCAGCCACCGACCGGAAACCGCGCGCTACCACTGCGCTGACTGCGACGCCGTCTGGAAAGATGAGACCCGCTGGGCGGCCATCTCGAAGGGCCGCTGGATCGCGGACGCGCCGTTCAATGGGACGGCCGGGTTCCATCTGAACGAGATCTATTCGCCCTGGGTGCGGCTTGAGGCCATGGCCAAGGCGTTCCTGTCGGCGCGCGCCGGTGGGGACGAGAAGATGAAGACGTTCATCAACACCTCCCTCGGCGAGACGTGGATGGAAAGTGGGGAGGCCCCGGATTGGCAGCGGCTGCAGGGGCTGAAGGAAGATTGGCGGGCGGGCACGGTTCCGGCGGGCGGGCTGTTTTTGACCGCTGGGGTCGATGTCCAGAAAGACCGGATCGAGGTCGATGTCTGGGCATGGGGTAAGGGCCTGCAAAGCTGGCTCGTTGATCACATCGTCATTGAGGGCGGCCCGGGTGATCAGGCTTGCTGGCAGAAGCTCTCGGACCTTCTTGGTCGGACTTGGGCTCACGCCAGCGGCACGCCGATGACCATCGCGCGGCTGGCGATCGACACGGGCTATGAGACTGCGGCTGTCTATGCTTGGGCGCGGCAGGTGGGCTTTGGACAGGTCGCGCCGATCAAGGGCCTTGAGGGCTTCAATCGGGCAAGCCCTGTAACGGGGCCGACCTATGTCGACGCCACCATAGGCGGCAAACGCCTGCGCCGCGGCGCCCGGCTTTGGACCATCGCCACCTCGACCTTCAAGGCCGAGACCTATCGTTTCCTGCGGCTTGATCCGCCGGAAATCACCAGTCCGGCGGATGGGGAGCGGTTTCCTCCCGGCTTCCTCCATCTGCCGGGTTGGGTCGATGCTGAATGGCTAAAGCAGCTGACGGCCGAGCAACTGGTCACGGTCAAGAACAAGCGCGGCTTCGCGAAACTCGAATGGCAAAAGCTGAGGGAACGCAACGAGGCACTCGACTGCCGTGTCTATGCTCGCGCGGCCGCTTGGATTCTCGGCGCAGACCGCTGGTCAGATGCGAGGTGGGAAGAACTCGCGGCGCAGTTTGCGGTCGCGGATGGCAGGGGCACGGCCTCTGCCACAGGCCCGCAATCTGTACGCAAGGCACAGGTGCGCCGCGTTGCGCGGTCAACATACATGGGATGAGTTTGGGCATGACGGACCTGGCGACACTGAAACTCCGCCGCGACGCGCTGACGTCCCAGCACGCCTCTGGCGTGGCCCGGGTCAGCTACGATGGCAAGACGGTGGACTATCGCAGCGTGGCCGAGATCGACCGAGCCATCGAAGCGCTGGATCGCGACATCGCAGCGGCTGAGGGGCGGCGGATCGTGCGGCAGGTCCGCGTTGCGACCGCCAAGGGGCTCTAACAGCGATGGGGATGTTCGACTTGTTCGGCCGCAGCAAGACAGGCGGACCTGCAGCCATGCGTGCGCGTCTCGAAGGGGCGATGGCCAAGCGCCGCTTGCGCGGCTGGAACCCGCCGCTCGAGAACATCAACGCCCTGGTCGCTTCTGGCGGACCCAGACTGCTGGCGCGATCGCGCGAGTTGGTGGTGACGAACGGCTATGCCGCCAATGCCTGCGAGGCCCGCGCGGCTAACCTTGTTGGGGATGGTATCAAGCCGTCCTCGCTCATCACGGATGCCGCGCTGCGTGACCAGGTCCAGAAGCTCTGGCTCGCTTGGACAGACGAGGCCGATGCTGATGGGCTGACGGATTTCTATGGTCTGCAGGCCATGGTCGCTCGTGAAATGTTTGTTGCGGGCGAGTGCTTCGTGCGCCTACGGCCGCGCAGGGCGGAGGACGGGCTGCTGGTGCCACTGCAATTGCAGCTTCTGCAGTCGGAGATGCTGCCCTTCGAGAAGACTGAAACGGATCCGAACGGCAATCGCATTCGCTGCGGGATCGAGTTCGACCTGATCGGTCGGCGGGTGGCCTATCATTTCCGCCGCCGTCACCCGGGCGACAGTACCGATCAGCGCGTTGCCGTGCCTGAGACGGTGCGCGTACCGGCTGAGGAGGTGCTGCACATCTATCGGCCCATAGATGCGGGCCAGATCCGGGGCCTGCCACATGTGGCGCCTGCCATGGTGCGGCTGTTCCTCTTGGATCAATACGATGACGCAGAACTCGACCGGAAGAAAACAGCCGCGATGTTCGCAGGCTTCATCACCAAAACGGCCCCCGAAGACCCGATGATGGGCGAAGGTGAGGCTGATCTCGATGGAGCGGCCATCGCCAGCTTGGAGCCAGGCACCATGCAGGTGCTGCTGCCAGGCGAGGATGTGAAGTTCTCGAGTCCCGCCGATGTCGGTGGCGGTTATGAGGCCTTCCAATATCGCACGCTTCTGGCGGTCTCGGCCTCGCTCGGTCTGCCGTATCACCTCGTCACCGGCGATGTCCGGCAGGCAAACTATTCGAGCCTCCGGGCCGAACTTGTCGAGTTCCGCCGCCGGATTGGCCAATTGCAGCACGGGGTCATTGCCCATCAGCTTTGCCGACCAATCTGGCGGCGTTGGCTGGAAACGGCTGTGCTCTCGGGCGCGCTGGATGCAGGTCCTGTGACTGCCCGCCCTGTGCAATGGATCCCGCCCCGGTGGGATTGGGTCGATCCACTCAAAGACATCCAGGCGCAGGTTCTTGCGATGGAGGCGGGGCTGACGTCTCGGCGCAAGGTGGTCGAGGCCACGGGCTATGACATCGAAGAGGTCGACCGCGAGAACGCGGCCGATGCCAAACGGGCAGCCGATCTCGGCCTGACCTATCGCGCCAGCCCCGGAGAAACGCAGGGCGCGCGCGCCACACCAACGGGTCTCCCAGACCCGAATACCCCCAACGAGGACGGCAGCGGGTCGTCCACGACACCGCAGCAGGAGTAACCCCATGAAATCCTGGTACACAATCCGTGCCCGCACTTCGGGCTCGGAAGTGCTGATCTATGACGAAATCGGCGCTTACGGCGTAACGGCGAAAGGCTTTCTGGCAGAGTTGGGTGCATTGCCTGACGATGCCGCCATCGATCTGCGCCTCAACAGCCCCGGCGGCTCGGTCTTCGATGCAGTCGCCATCTATAACGCGCTGAAGCGCCATGCGGGCGAGATCACCGTCTGGATCGATGGTATTGCAGCCTCAGCGGCGAGCTACATCGCCATGGCGGGCGACACGGTCGTCATGCCGGAAAACGCCTTCCTGATGATCCATGACCCATCGGGGCTCGTGATGGGCACGGCCGAGGATATGCGGTCAACGGCCGAGGCGCTCGACAAGGTCAAAGGCAGCCTGATCCAAGGCTATGCCGCGAAGTCAGGCAAAGCCGACGATAAAATCGCCGCCTTGATGGAAGCTGAAACCTGGCTCGATGCCAAAGACGCGCTGGAACTCGGCTTCATCGACCGCATCGCCGAGCCAGTGAAGCTCGCCGCCTCCTTCGATGTGGCCCGGTTCCGCAACGCGCCGCCTGAGTTGGTCGAAGCGGCGCGTGAACGCGATGACCATTCCAACGGCGACGCCGAAGATGGCGATCTTGGCCATGTCAAGCCCCTGACGGATGAAGCTGCGTCAAATGCTGTCACCCTTTCAGGCGATGATGGGGCAGATTCGGGTGTTTCTGTCGGGAACTCCCGCCCCTCCATCCCATCCGAGAGCAGTGTTGCAGTCGACAACACTGCTCCAGAGGCCAGTGCCATCCGTGCCGAGGCCATCGCCCATGCGCGGGCGGTGATCGATCTCTGCCGCCTCGCGGGGCAACCGCAGATGGCGGGCCGGTTCCTCGAGGAGGACGTGGGTCTCGACGAGGTCCGAAATCGCCTTCTCGCGGCAAAGGCCGAAGCCACCCCCGACATCACCGCGGCCCATGCCCAACCTGGGCGGGCGGCCACCACCCAATCCTGGGGCGATGTGATCGCCCGCACCTTCAAGACGAAAGGCTAACGCATCATGACGACGCTCACTGAAGGCAAACACGCGGGCGGCTTCCTCGTCTGGGAAGTGCTCCGCGATTACACCCGAGAAACCATCACCATCGCCTCCGGTGCTGGAAAGCTCGAGCCCGGCACTGTGCTTGGCAAGATCACTACGGGCGGCAAATACACTGTGCTCACGCCTGCGGCCACGAACGGCAGCCAAAATGCCGCTGGCATTCTCTGGGCGGGCGTTGACGCGTCAGCCGCCGATGCGCCTGGCGTCGCGCTCCTGCGCGGCCCCGCCATCGTCAATCGCCACGAGATCGTCTGGCCTGAGGGCGCGACCGAGGCCCAGATCACCGCTGCCACCACGGCCTTGGCCGCGCTTGGCATCATCCTGCGTTAAGCCTGAGAGAGAAAGGACATCCCCATGGCGACCATGGACATCTTCGAGGGCGACGCCTTCAGCATCATCGAGCTCACCCGGGCTCTGGAAAACATCCCCTTCAAACCGGCGATCCTGTCGGGTGCAGGCCTGTTCGGATCGCGCGGTGTGCGCCAACGCACCGTCATGATCGAAAGCCGCGATGGCACGCTCTCGCTCATCCCATTCTCAGAACGTGGCTCGGCCTATGAACAACAGGTGCCGGAACGGCGCGATATGCGCGCCTTCGTCTGCCGTCAGTTCAAGAAGCAGGACGTGCTTTGGGCCTCTGAAATCCAGGCCATCCGCGATTTCGGCTCAGAAACTGCCACCCAGCAGGTCCAGACCGAAGTCGCCCGCAAGATGGGACGACTGCGCAACGACGCCGAGGCCACTTTCGAGTTCCACCTCTTCAATGGGATCCAGGGCGTGGTGAAGGACCCAAAGGACGGCGCGACGGTCATCAACTACTACACCGAATTCGGCATCACACCGGCGGCCGAGGTCGATTTTGACCTCGACAACGCGAGCCCGGCCTCGGGCGCGCTCAGGAAGCGCTGCCAGGCGATGATCGAAAGCGTTGAGGATAGTCTTGGCGGGCTGGCTGCCGGTCAGGTCCAGCTCCGCGCCGAATGCGGCTCGGCCTTCTTCGCCGATCTCGTGGCGCACAAGGAGGTGCGCGAGACCTATCTGAATACCGCCGCGGCGGCAGATCTGCGCGGCCGCGTGGGCGAAGAGGTCAGCTTTGGCGGCATCACCTTCCGTCGCTATCGGGGCGGGCTTGGCTTTGGGGTGCCGACTGACAAGGCGTATTTCTATCCCGAAGGCGTCGACGGGCTCTTCGAGATCTACTACGCCCCGGCCGACACGTTCGAGACGGTAAATACTCTGGGCCTCCCGCTCTATGCGCGCATGATCCCCGATCGCGATCGCGATGAATGGGTGCGTCTCGAAATCGAAAGCAACCCGCTGCCGATCTGCACCCGGCCGCAAGTCCTGCGCTCGGCCAAGCGCACCTGATGAGCGCCTTCGCTGATGCGCTCGGGGTGCTGTTCCTTGATGCCAACCTCTCGGTTGATATCTGGCATAGAGACAGCGAGGGGCAGTTCACCCGAGCGCGCGGTATTCTGCGCCGTCCTGACGAGATCACAGAGTTCGGGTCGGCGCGGCTCCTGTCTGACACCACCCGGATCGATGTCCGGGTGGCGGATATTCCGGACCCACGCCCTCAGGAGCAAATCCTGATCGGGGACGAAACCTTCCTGATCCAGGGCGAACCGCGGCGTGACCGCAAGCGGCTGATCTGGACGATAGAACTGACCCCGCATGAAGCTTGGCCTCGACATCACTCTGGACCTCACCGCCGTGATGGCAGCCGAGATCAAAGCGGGCGAAAAAGCCGTCAGTGCGGCGATGCGCGAGGCTGGCACGGACCGGAAATCCGCGTGGCGCGGGCAGATCACCCAGGCGGGGCTTGGCCGTCGCCTCGCAAATTCGATCCGGAGCCAGACCTATCCAAAGGCTGGTGAAAGCTTGAAAGCCGCTGCATTGGTCTGGTCGAAGGCGCCGGTCATCGTGGGGGCGCATGACACGGGACCGTTGATCCGCTCGAAGGACGGCTTTTGGCTCGCCATACCGACGGCGGCGGCCGGCAAAGGCCTGAAAGGTGGGCGCATCACACCGGGCGAGTGGGAACGGCGGCGGGGGCTACGGCTGCGGTTCGTCTATCGTCGACGCGGCCCGAGCCTCCTGGTGGCCGACGGGCGGTTGAACAGCCGGGGACTGGGTGTTGCATCGCGGTCGAAGACGGGTCGTGGCAAGGCGACGGTGCCCATCTTCCTACTGGTGCCACAGGTGAAGCTCGCGAAACGGCTTGATCTGGCGCGGGACGCAGAGCGCGCGCAGGCGGCCGTGCCGGCGCTGATCGTGGCGAACTGGGTGGAGGACAAGCTTTGAGTTTGCGCGAAACCATCCTAGTCGCACTGCACGCGCGGCTCTTGACGCTGCCCGCCACCGCCCTGCGCGGTGACGTATTGCCGGAGCGAGTCCCAGCCGAAGGCCTGCTGATCCTGCGCGACGGTGAACCGGGGGAGCCCGAGGTGACGCTATCGCCGCTCGCATATCACTACCAGCACCGCGCCGAAATCGAGGCGGTCGTTCAAGGCCCTGACCGTGATGTCCTATTCGACACGCTGACCGCCAGCATCGGCACGGCGCTAGCCGCCGACCGCACACTGGGCGGCCTCTGCGACTGGGTTGAGGCGGAAGCGCCACGGCCCGTCGATCTGCCTGTCGAGGGCGCGGCAAGCCTGAAGGCAGCGGTTATTCCAGTCGTCTTGCACTATTCCACGGCCGACCAACTGGCCTGACCCCGACAACCCGAGGAGAACACCATGGCACGAGCCCAAGGGGCGCGGGCGCAGATGGCGCTGGCGTTCGAGACAACCTATGGCACACCACCAGTGAGCGGCTACTCCAAGATGCCCTTTGCCAGCACGACGCTGGGGGCTGAGCAACCGCTGCAGACCTCAGAACTGCTGGGGTACGGTCGGGATCCGCAGGCGCCCATCAAGGATGCGGTGACGGCGGATGGGGATGTGGTGATCCCAATCGATGCGGAGGCGTTTGGCTTCTGGCTGAAGGCCGCTTTTGGCGCGCCCACCACAACAGGTGCTGATGCCCCCTTCACGCATGAGTTTCGCTCCGGAAACTGGGCGCTGCCGTCGTTCTCGGTCGAGACCGGCATGCCAGAGGTGCCGCGCTATGCGATGTATTCCGGCTGCATGGTGGATAGCCTGAACTGGCAGATGGCGCGATCGGGGTTGCTCACGGCCACAGCCAGCATCGTGGCGCAGGGCGAGGCTATCGAAACGACAAGCGCGGTAGGGACGCCCGCCAATATCGCGCTGAAGCGCTTCGGGCACTTCAACGGGGCGATCACGCGAAATGGCGCGAACATTGGCAACGTCGTCTCCGTTGACCTGACTTATGCCAACAATCTCGACCGCATCGAGACGATCCGGGCGGATGGCAAGATTGACGGCGCTGACCCGTCCATCGCAGCACTCACGGGCAATGTCGTTGTCCGCTTCGCTGATCAGACGCTGGTGACACAGGCGAACAATGGCGAGGCCTGCGAGCTTGAGTTCTCCTACACGCTGCCAACGGGCGAGGGTCTGACCGTCACCGCGCATGCCGTTTATCTCCCACGCCCCCGGATCGAGATCTCAGGCCCGCAAGGGGTGCAGGCGACCTTCGACTGGCAGGCAGCCAGCGATGCGGTCGTGGGCCGGATGTGTACGGTGACGCTGACCAACGACCGCGCGGTGTACTGATGCTGCGCTTGAACCTCTCCACCGAGCCACGCTGGCTCGACTTGGGCCATGGTGTCCGCCTGCTGGTGGAGCCTCTAACCACCGCCATTATGCTGGCTGCGCGCAGCGATCCAACGATCGTCGCTGCCGCCGGTGATGCCGAAACCGGCACCTCCAATGACGATCTTGCGCGCATCGTCGCCAAAGCCGTCGCGCGCATCGTCGTGAAAGACTGGGAGGCCGTCGGAGATGAAAACGGCAAGCCACTGCCTCTCACGCCCGAGGGCATCGACGCGCTCTTGGAACTCTGGCCCATCTTCGAGGCCTTCCAGACCAAATACATCGCTGGCGCGCTCATTCTGGACGCTGAAAAAAACGCCTGACCGCTCTCGCCGACTGGGAGTTCGGCGGGGGCGGTGAATACTGCACCGCATGCCCCTCAGTGTGTGCGGACTGCCCGCGCACGCTCCATCGCCCCCTGACCCTCGAAGGCTGGCAGGTCTGGGATCTGGTCCAGCGGCTTGGCGGACAATTGCGCGTTGCCGGCGGGATGAGCGGCGGCGCTGTCCTCGGCTGGGACATGGGTGCGGCCCTGCAACTCGGCGCCGCACTCGGGCTCTCGCCCCACATTATCGCGGAACTGTTGCCGCCGATTGAGGCGGTGATGATGCGCAAGACCAACGAAACCATGCAGGCCGGATCAGGCCTGACCTGACCTCGTTTCCATTGGGAACGAGGTGTCATCCATTGAGGGCGTCTTTCCATGGCAGAGAAACGTGTCAGCGTCCGGCTCTCCGCGACCGGCGGTCGACAGGTACGCGCCGAGTTGGAAGGTGTTGGAGAGGCCGGGTCTCGGGGCTTCGGGCGTCTCAGCCGTGAAATGGAACAAGCCAATGCGCGGATGGCGGCCTTTGCGCGCCGGGCCCGGTTCGCGGCAACGGCTGCGGCCACGGCGCTCGCTGCTGCCGTCGTATCGATGACCCGCTCGACCGTTGCCGCCGCCAACGAGATCGGCCAACTCAGCCAGGTGGCTAATGCGAACCCGGAGCTCTTCCAGCGCTGGTCGGCTGCCTCTGCTACAGTGGGCATCGAACAGGAAAAGCTTGCCGATATTCTGAAGGACGTGAACGACCGGGTGGGCGACTTCCTGCAAACCGGCGGCGGCCCGATGGCGGACTTCTTCGAGAATATCGCGCCGCGCGTTGGCGTGACGGCCGATCAGTTTGCACGGCTATCCGGGCCTGAGGCGCTGCAACTCTATGTCGACAGCCTCGAGAGGGCGGGTGTCAGCCAACAGGAGATGACGTTTTATCTCGAGGCGATGGCCTCGGATGCCACGCGGCTGATCCCTCTGCTGCAAAACGGCGGGGCGGAGATGACGCGGCTCGGGGCGCAGGCGCAGGCCCTTGGGGCGGTGCTCGACGCAGATGCCATCGCTGCCATGCGCCGGTCGGAACTCGCGCTGGTCAGCATCGGCCAGGTGTTTACGGGCGTGCGCAACCGTATCTCTGTCGCATTGGCGCCCACGCTTGAGGCGGCGGCGAACGCCTTCGTGGCGCTAGCCTCCTCGACCAGCCCGATCAGCCGAGCCTTTGATACTGTACTGGCCAACCTTGATCGGCTCGCAATCTACGCAGGAACCTTTGCGAGCTTCCTTGCAGGACGCTGGGTGGCCGCCATGGCTGCCGCGGCGCTCTCTGTCCGAGGCCTCGCCACCACGCTTGTCGTGCTGAAAGGTGCCCTGATCCGCACCGGGATCGGTGCTCTGATCTTTGGCGCAGGCGAGTTGGTTTATTGGTTCACCCGGTTGGCCTCCGGCGCAGGCGGCTTCGGCGAGGCCATGCGGCTTTTGAAGGATGTCGCGGTTGAGGTCTGGGACCGGATCAAAATGGGCGCCAACGCGGCCGGGTCGCGCGCCACAGCCATGTTTTATGATCTCAAAGCCGATGCTGCGACCGGGATGGCTGGAGCGATAGAACGTGTGGTCGCCTTCGGCAATACGACGGCGAATACCTTCGAGGGTGCACTCTTGGCCGTCCGCGAAATCTGGTCGCGCTTGCCGGATGTGATCGGCGACCTGGTCTTCTCGGCAGCCAACCGCATGCTTGATGGCATTGAGGCCATGCTGAACGGCGCGATCCGCCGGATTGACGCCTTCACCGGGCGCATTCGCGATGCACTGGCCGCTGTGGGCATTGAAACGACCTTCGGCGAGATTGGCGAAATCAGTCTCGGCGATATTCCAAACCCCTTCGAAGGCGCCTCAGCCGATGCTGGAACAGCCGCAGCAGAGGCGTTTCGGCGCGCATTCGAAGATAACCCGCTCACGGCCCCCGACCTCGGCCTTGATGGCATTGCGGCGGATTCACTGGAAACGGCCAATATTTACCGGCGTGCCGCCACGGACCTCGCGAATGGCGCGACAGCACCGCTTGTCTCCTGGGGCGCGCTTCGCGATGCCGTTGCGGGCACCGGCGAAGAAGGCGCGGCTGCACTGGATGAGGCGACTGTCTCAGCAGATCGTCTGTCGGATGCCATGGGGCACGCAGGAGGGGCTGCGGGGAGCGCCGGGAATCGGATGGCCACCGGGTGGCGTGCCGTATCGGAGTCTCTTCAGGCTTATGCCACGGATGCGCTGAACTGGGGAAAAGGCCTAGGCGAAACCTTGACCGGCGCCTTCAGCGGTGCCGAAAGCGCCTTCCGAAGCTTCGTCGAAACCGGAAAATTCGACTTCAAAAGCCTCGTGCGCTCAATCCTGGCGGACCTTGCGGTCTTATCGTTCAAGCGGGCTGTGCTTGGGCCGCTGGCCAATGCACTCTCTGGCATCTTCGGCGGCGGGTCGGTCGCGGCGGCTGTTTCGCATGCGGGTGGTATTGTCGGACTTTCGGGCCACACACGGCAAGTGCCAGCATTGGCATTCGCTGCGGCACCCAGAATGCATTCCGGCGGTTGGGCAGGTCTCCGCCACGACGAGATCCCAACGATCCTGCAGCGTGGGGAACGGGTGCTCAACCGGCGCGAGGCGGCGAACTATGGCCAAGGCAGTGCTGGCGCGGGCGTTACCGTCAACATCGACGCGCGCGGTGCGCAGATGGGCGTGGCTGAACAGATCGACGCTCGGCTGCGCGCGGCTATCCCAGAGATCGCCCGCATTGCCAAAGAAAGCGTGGCCGATGGCCGGCGCCGGGGTCAGGTGATCTGAGATGGCCATTCCTGTCTTGCCCCTGACGCTCGTGTCCTCGCTCGAGCGGCGCCTGGTGACGTCCGTCGCCGAGGCGCGCTCGCCGTTCACCGGCACGTCCCAGATCCAGGACTGGGGTGCCTCCTGGTGGGAGTACCAGATCGAGATGGCGGTGACCCAAGGGGTGAAGGCCAGGCGGCTTTCGGCCTTCTTCACCGCACTTGGTGGATTGCGGGGCCGGTTCCTCTTCCCCGATCCCTCGATCGAGGTGCCGGTGGCGGCAGGCAACCCTTACGTAACCGAGGCGCAGGTTGCAGGATCATCCACCCTGCGCACGGCCGGGTGGGGACTTGGGCTTCGCGCGGGGGATTTCTTCCAGCTGGGTTCGGATGCCACCACGCGGCTTTACCAGCTTACAGCGGACGTGACGCCCGTAGGCAGCGAGGCGGTACTCTCCTTCGTGCCACCACTGCGAGACCCGGTCCCGGTCGGAACGCTGCTCGGCCTTGATGCCCCGTCGGTCCTGTTGCGGCTGACGGCCCCGGTCCCCTCGGTCATCGGTCGGGCGGATCAGCACCGTTTCACTTTATCAGCGCGGGAGGCGCTCTGATGAGCCGCGATTTGACCCACGCCTTCGCCACTGCGCTGGCCGATCAAAGCCTCAGACCGGTCATCTTCTTCGAAGGTCAGTTCGCCACGGGCTGGGTTCGGATCTGGTCGGGGCTGGGAGAGGTCAGCTGGAACGGTCAAAGCTGGGCCGGCGCTGGGTCTCTGCTCGGGCTCGGGGCGATTGATGAAACCGGCGAGGTCGTGGCCGGCGGCACGGCCGTCTCGCTGTCCGGCGTGCCGCTGGACCTTGTGCAGATGGCCATCGATGAAGCGCGTCAGGGCCTGCCTGGACGAATTTGGCTGGGGCTTCTAGCCGAGAATGACAGCGTCATCGCCGATCCGGTCCAGGCCTTCTCGGGCCGCCTCGATGTTCCAGAAATCAAGGATAACGCAGACACTTGCACGATCACCATCAGCTATGAAAGCCGGCTCATCGACCTGACCGTGGCGCGGACCTGGCGCTACACCCATGAAAGCCAGCAGGTCTTGTTCCCGGGCGATCTTGGCTTCGAATACGTCACAGCGATCCAGGATCGCGAAATCACCTGGGGGCGGGGATAGAAAGCCTTTATCGTCAAGTTTTGTTTTGGGGACTGGGCGAGTTCAGTCGAAGTAGTTGTGGATACCCAACACGACAACGCCCCCGCATGTTGGAGATGCTTGGCCTGTCTTCTGGACAGTCCTTCGAAATGATGTCCAATGCGGTTGGAAGCTGAGTGTTTGCGCCGACAATCTCACAGAAGCGCGCCTTGGAGTAGCGCCCGAAGCGTCCGCACACCGGGCAGCTGACCTCGACAGTCTCGAATGGAAAAGCAAACGCGCGCATACCTGAAGAAATGGCTCAGGATCGTGCGCGGAACAAGGACCATTACATGCCACGTATTGACCATTGGGAACGCCTGCTTGCATCGGCGATCGAGACCGCACGCGCGCGCCCCTTCGTCTGGGGCGTCCATGACTGCCCCACCTTTGCCTTCGAGACGCGCATGATCCTGACGGACGGCGAGGATGTCGCCGCCCTCTGGCGCGGGCGCTACACCACCGCGCTTGGCGGCGAGCGTGTGATGCGCCGTCTGGGCTGGGCTTCGCTTGAGGAAATGGGCCGCGCACTCCTCGGCGAACCGCGGCCTGCCGTTCTTCTCGCTCAGCGCGGCGACATCGCTTTGGCCGACACTGGTCTTGGCTTCGGCATTTGCACTGGGGCCAGCGCCGTCGGGATGGCGCCCGAGGGCCTTGTGACCGTGCCGTTGACTGCTTGCCGGCGCGCATGGTGTGTTTGATCTGAACATGGAGCAACTATTCACCAAGTGCGCGGCCCAGGCCTCCCTTCCCGGACCGCGCGAAGGGTCTAACGTGGACCTGGCGGTTCGGCAGCTTGGGACTACCGGGTCCAACGTTGCCCTTATCCAGCCACACAACTTCAGTTCAGCGCGCATCTTCTTGGCTCTGCTGGAGCCTTGAATGACCGTTGGGTAACCAGAAACGTGGCTTTGATCATTCATTGGTCAACAGCACTCCAAATAATACCAAGGGCTGCGATCATTGACCCACTTTCGCCCAATCTCTGGTTCCGATTGACGTGATGACGTCCGGTAG
>CANNCS010000077.1 GCA_947503115.1 uncultured Marivita sp. | reverse complement strand
AATCCATCAAGCACGGCGCTCAACTCGCAAGGAATATGGGGCAGAAAATCAACCAAAATGTGTGAATCTGATAGGGTCAGGCCCGAGGATGACGATACTACATGCCTACTCTGCCCAGTCGCCGGAAAATCCTTTCGGGATCATCAGGATGTCGCGGTCCAGAGTGCTCACATCTGTGCGACCACAAAGGCCCATCGACACCTCCAATTCCTTGTGAATCACGTTCAACGCGTCGGTGACACCCTGTTGCCCATTGGCCCCCAGACCATAGACATAAGCGCGACCGATATAGGTGCCCTTGGCCCCCATCGCGAGTGCCTTGAGCACGTCTTGGCCAGACCGGATGCCGCTGTCGAGATGCACTTCGATCTTGTCACCCACTGCATCCATGATCGGCTCAAGTGCGCGGATTGACGATAGCGCACCATCCAGTTGTCGCCCGCCGTGGTTCGACACAATGATCGCATCCGCCCCGACATTCAGCGCCTCAAGCGCGTCGCGCGGATCGATGATCCCCTTGATGATGAGCGGGCCATCCCACATTTTGCGGAACTCACGGATGCGGTCCCAGTTCAGCGACTGGTCGAATGCCTGCGCGGTCCAAGAGGACAGCGAGGACGGATCCTTCACGCCCTTCGCGTGCCCTACGATATTGCCGAAGAACCGCCGCTTTGTCTGCAACATGCCCAAACCCCATTGGACTTTGGTCATCATGTTCGCAACCGAAGCGGGGGTCAGCTTGGGCGGGGCGCTCAGGCCGTTCTTGAGGTCTTTGTGGCGCTGGCCTAGCAATTGTAGATCGACCGTGATGATCGCGGCCGAGCATTTGGCATCTTTTGCGCGGTCGAACAGGCGCTGCATGAAATCGTCGTCCTTGAGCGTGTAGACCTGCATCCAGAACGGCTTTTTTGTGTTCTCGGCCACATCCTCGATCGAACAGATCGACATGGTGCTTAGGCTATAGGGTACGCCGAATTTTTCCGCCGCTTTGGCCGCTTTGATCTCGCCATCGAAATGCTGCATCCCCGTCAGGCCAACCGGGGCCAGCGCAACAGGCATAGCTACATCCTGACCGATCATTTTGCTGGCGGTCTTGCGGCCCTCCATATCGATGGCCACGCGCTGGCGCAGGTAGATCTTATCGAAGTCAGACGAGTTCTCGCGGAACGTCTGTTCGGTCCAGCTGCCTGATTCCGTGTAGTCGAAGAACATTTTGGGCACCCGGCGTTTGTAGATACGGCGGAGGTCTTCGATTTCGGTGATCACGGGCATATCGCGGCCTTTCGGATGCATTGGTTAGTTTTCTTTACCAATGTCGATCAAAACGCGCAACGCGGCATTTTTGTCCTGATGATATTTTCGCTCATGGGTTGACTAATCCGATATCGTACTAAATAGTGCGATATCGAACCAAATGAGATTCCCATGTCTTATTCCCGCCGAAAAACACTTGGCCTGATCGGGGGCGGCACTGTTGTTGCCGCCGCCGCGGGCCTTGGCCTGTTCGCTGCCACTCGCACCCCCGCCAAGGCTCTCGAGCCGTGGGGCAGAGCGGGCCAATATCCCGATCCACGTTTGCGTGCGATGTCCTATGCGCTGCTGGCACCAAACCCGCATAACCGTCAGCCGTGGGAGGCCGAATTGGTGGGCGACGACACGGTGTACATTTGGCGGGACCCCGCCCGCGATCTGCCCGTGACCGATCCCTTTGCCCGGCAATTGACCATCGGCATGGGGTGTTTTTTGGATCTGATGCGCATGGCGGCCGCCGAAGAAGGCTACGGCATCGACCAGACCCTATTTCCCGACGGCGAATCCGGCCCTGTGGCTGTGTACCGATTTGTGGCAGGTGCTGCGCAACCCGATCCGCTTTTTGCGCATGTCCTTGAGCGGCGGTCGCATAAAGAGGTGTTCGCGGACCGTCTGCTTGACGTAACGGCGATGGACACGATCACACCCCGCGTCGATTTGCTGGCACAAGGGGACGAGGCCGAAGCCCTGCGTGACCTCGCGACCGAGGCATGGTTGATCGAGGCCGCAACCTTTGAGGCGTGGAAGGAAAGCATCGACCTTTTGCGCATCGGCAAGGCAGAGATCAACGCGCAGCCCGACGGGATCGACTTGGGTGGGCCAATGTTCGAGTCGCTGAACCGATTGGGATTGCTGACTCGCGAGGCATCGCTTGATCCGACGACGATGGCTGCACAGGGCGCGATTCAGGGCACAGTGGACGCCATCGCTTCGGCTGCCGGATTGGTTCTGCTGACCAGTGCCGGGAACAGCCGAGTAGATCAGATCTCCACTGGGGCGCGGTGGTTGCAGCTTAATCTTGCGGCCACTGGCGCCGGGCTGAGCGTTCGGCCGGTCAGTCAGGCGCTGCAGGAATACCCGGAAATGGCCGGGCCTTACGCGGCGATCCATGATGCCTATGCGCCTGCTGGCGGCACTGTTCAAATGCTGGGACTTCTGGGCTACGCTTCAGCAACGCCGCGCACACCGCGCTGGCCGCTGGAAACCCGGATGAGGCAAACACCGAATAATGCCTGAAACAAATGCTGCGCCAGAGCTGAACGGTCTCTATTTCCAACTGTTCAACGAAATCGGCATCATCAACCAACTCAGCCGCGCCGCCTTTGAGGCGCGGCTGCCGAATGGTATGGTGTTGCCGCAATTCGCCGTAATCAACCACCTGATCCGGGTGCAGGACGGGCGCACGCCCTTACAATTGGCCCGCGCGTTTCAAGTTCCCAAGACCAGCATGACCCACACGCTGGCTGGGTTGGAAAAGCGCGGATTGGTCGAAATGCGTGCCAATCCGGACGACGCGCGCAGCAAACAAGTTTGGCTGACAGAGGCGGGGCGTAAGTTTCGGGATGACGCCATCGCCAGCCTTGCGCCGGATGTCGGCGCGTTTTCAGACACGCTGGGTCGCGAAGAGCTCACCGAAGTGATCGCTCTGCTGGAGCGCTTGCGCAAACGGATGGATGCGGCACGGGATTGAGATCGCGCAGGTTCAACAGGAGCCCAATGGAACCGACAGCGGCCGTATGTTCAGAGCCCGGGACGCCGCTCAGGCGCGATGCGCACCGTCTGCCAAGGATTTCACAAAGGCCAGAACGTCGCTCACTGATTTGCCGCTGGCCAGTTCCGCCACGATGGCCGAGCCGACAACGCAACCATCGGCAACGCTGGCAATCGCCTGCGAGGCGTCGGGGGTCTTGATCCCGAAACCGACGATCACGGGCAAGTCGGTCTGCGATTTGATTCGCGCAACTTCGGGGCCAACATCAGTGGCTTGTGCTTCGGCGGCACCGGTGATGCCGGTGATCGACACGTAGTAGACAAAGCCAGACGTGTTCTGCAGCACCTTGGGCAGACGCTTGTCATCGGTGGTCGGCGTTGCAAGGCGGATAAAGTTCAACCCGGCCGCCTGTGCCGGGATGCACAGCTCGTCGTCTTCCTCGGGCGGCAAGTCGACGATGATCAGCCCGTCGATGCCCGCCTCTTTGGCTTGGGTCAGGAACAGGTCCACACCGCGCGAATAGATCGGGTTGTAATAACCCATCATCACGATCGGTGTGGTGTCGTCGCCCAGCCGAAAGGTCCGGGCCAGTTCCAGTGTGCGATCCAGCGTCATCCCGCCTTCAAGCGCGCGCTGCCCTGCAAGCTGGATCGTGCTGCCATCGGCCATCGGATCGGTGAAGGGCAGGCCCAGTTCGATCACGTCGACTCCGGCTGCGGGCAAGCCTTTGACCAGCTCCAGAGAGGTGTCGAAGTCGGGGTCGCCCGCCATAACGTAGGACACAAAGGCCTTTTTGCCGGCTTTGCGCAGCTCTGCGAATTTGGCGTCGATACGGGTCATGGCGGTCTCCTGAACTGGTCGGACCCGATTGCCGGAGTTGAGCGGGAAAATCAATGGGGCAGGGCGTTCTGTTTTTGATGCGTGTCAAAGAGACCTTTTTACATTGCTGTTACGATGCGCCGGACGATCACATTTAGTACTCGGAGATTTGCATGCCTTCATCCCCAGCCATTGCTGCCGACGCGACGACACCATCGCAACCGACTGGCTCTCTTAAAGAGGTTCCAGTCTCACCCCAGAAGGCGGTCACTGCCGATGATGTGCGTCGTGCCTTCGAGACGGGAAAATACCCTTATCGCAGCCGTCTGTCGCGCGGCGCCTATGAAGCCGAGAAAGCCGCGCTTCAGGCCGAATTGCTCAAGGTGCAACTGTGGGCACAGGACACCGGGCAGAAATTCGTCATGCTTTTCGAAGGCCGGGATGCGGCGGGCAAAGGCGGTACGATCAAGCGCTTTACCGAACACCTCAACCCGCGCACAGCGCGCGTGGTTGCCTTGAACAAGCCCACCGATGTGGAACGCGGGCAGTGGTATTACCAGCGCTATATCGAACATCTGCCGACGGCAGGCGAAATCGTGCTCTATGACCGGTCGTGGTATAACCGCGCCGGGGTCGAGCGGGTGATGGGGTTCTGCGAACCCGGCGAATACCTTGAATTCATGCGCCAGACCCCAGATTTTGAACGGATGCTGACGCGGTCTGGCATACGGCTTTATAAATACTGGTTCTCGGTCACGCAGGCCGAACAGAAACGACGCTTCGCCAGCCGCGAGACCGATCCGCTCAAACAGTGGAAACTGTCCCCCATCGACAAAGCGAGCCTGAACAAGTGGGATGATTACACCGAGGCGAAGGAGGCGATGTTCTTTTACACCGACACCGCCGATGCACCGTGGACCATCGTCAAATCCGATGACAAAAAACGTGCGCGTCTGAATTGCATGAAGCATTTCCTGTCCACACTGGACTACCCCGGCAAAGATCTTTCCATCGCGTCGCCGCCCGATCCGTTGATCGTCGGTGGGGCCGGACATGTGATCCATCGGTCAGACCATATTCTGGGTGCTGCGCTGCATCCGGACACACGCAAAACCCGCGACTGACGGCTGCGCAATTCTCTGCCGCCGTGCGGTGGATGACCTTGCTTTAGGGGGCCGGGGGGCTTACCTCCGGTTCCTATGAAACATGCACTTTGCGCCCTTGCACTTGGTCTGGTCGCCGCGCCGCTTGGCGCGCATCCGCACATTTTTGTCGAGACCGCTCTTCGGTTCGAGGTCAACGACAGGCTTGAGGTGACTGGCGTCACAGTGACATGGACCTATGACGATTTCTTTACGCTTTTGATCCTCGAAGACATGGGTCTTGATGCCGATGGCAACGGAGAATTGACCGAAGCAGAGCTGGATACGCTTTTTGGGTTCGATCTGGTTGAATGGCCTGAAGGGTTCGAAGGCGATCTTTACGTCTATTCTGCCGGTGAAAAGATCGAGATGCCGCGCCCCCGCCCGATTGGGATCGCGGTTGAGGGCGGGTTTATCACAGCAACGCATTTCCGCGAAATTCCTCCCGTTCCGGTCGAGGCAATCGAAGTTCTGCAATACGACCCGACTTATTATGTCGCCTATGACGTGTCGCAAGGTGCCACTTTGACCAACCCGGACTGTTCCGCGACAGTGACTGATCCGGTTCAGGCCGAGGCGCAGGCTGCGGTCGACAAGGAACTGGACGGCGGATCGATGGAAGACATCTTCAACGAGATGCGCGTCGGCATTCATTTTTCTGACTCGATCACGAT
Source organism: uncultured Marivita sp. (assembly GCA_947503115.1). Classification (GTDB taxonomy): domain Bacteria; phylum Pseudomonadota; class Alphaproteobacteria; order Rhodobacterales; family Rhodobacteraceae; genus Marivita. The sequence goes on along the minus strand of CANNCS010000077.1, from coordinate 16,944 downwards.
GTCATGCGCGTCGCCCTCCAACTAGCCGCTGTTGTCGTCATCGCGCTTGCGGTCTGGCTCTGGAGCTTTGACGGTGCGCAGATGCTAGAGCGCTGGGCTGCCGAAGGACAGCGCGCCGCGCAAAGCGGTATGGCACAGGGATTGCGGGCGCTGCGGGCAAATCAGCCGGGCGCATTGATGACGCTTACGGCGGTCTGTTTCGGCTATGGGTTTTTTCACGCGGTCGGGCCGGGCCACGGCAAAATCCTGATTGCGGGGTACGGCGTGGCAGAGCGCGTGGCCCTGACGCGGCTGTCTGTGCTTGCCGTACTGTCGAGCCTTGCGCAGGCGGGAACGGCCATCGTCGTGGTTTATGCCGGCGTCTGGATTCTGGGGCTTGGCCGCGAAGATATGGTCGGCGCAGCCGAAGACTGGTTCGCGCCCTTCAGCTATGCCGCGATCTGCGCCGTCGGTGCGTGGCTGGCGCTGCGAGGAGCCATGCGGCTTCGGGCGAACTGGAGCGCGGCAGAGCCGCACCACCACGCGCACGATCACCACCACCTCGACGAAGACGGCATCTGCGACACCTGCGGACATGCCCATGCCCCGACGCCCGAACAGGCGAAGAACGTCCATTCTCTGCGCGATGCGCTGGTGCTGATCGGGGCGATTGCGATCCGCCCCTGCACCGGGGCGCTGTTTCTGCTGATCCTGTCGGTCAGCATGGGAATCGAACTGGCTGGCATTCTGGGTACCTTTGCCATGGGGCTTGGGACCGCCAGTGTGACCCTTGCCGCCGCTGTTGGCGCCGTAACGTTCCGCGAAGGCGCATTGGCGCGGTTTGCCAATGGGCCACATACAGCGCGGATCGCCGGAGCGATCGAAACCGGTGCTGGGCTGATCATCGCCATTCTTGCCGCACAGTTTCTGATCCGCGCGATCTGACCCGAAAAAACACTTGCCCCAGTTTGAGGGCGGGTCTAACCGACTGACATGCACACACAGCAGATGTCATATCCGTCCCATGTCAGGGCCATCCTTGTTTTGGGGTTACCCTTGGTCGGCGGGCATATGGCGCAGATGGCGATCGGCCTGACCGACACCATTATGGTGGGCTGGTACGGGGCCGAGGCGCTGGCCACGGTGACGCTGGCCAACACGCTGTTCTTTACGATCTTCCTCTTCGGTTGCGGTTTTGCGTGGGCAGTGATGCCGATGGTCGCCACCTATGCCGCCGAGGGCGACGACCAGAAAGTGCGCCGGGCCACCCGCATGGGGCTATGGCTGTCGGCGCTGTTCTGCGTGGTGATGTTCCCGCTGTTGTGGTGGTCCGAGGCTTTGCTCCTTCTGACAGGTCAGTTGCCGAACATCGCGGCCGAGACACAAATTTACCTGCGGGTGCTGGCCTTTGGGCTGTTGCCGGCGCTGGTGACAATGGTTCTGAAAAGTTATCTGGCGGCGCTGGAAAAGACCAAGGTCGTGTTCTGGGTCACAGTGGTGGCTGTGCCATATAATGCGCTGGCAAATTATGCGCTGATCTTCGGCAATTTTGGATTTGCCGAACTGGGGCTTCAGGGCGCGGCCATCGCCTCGCTCAGCACGCATGTGTTTTCGATGCTGGTGATCGTGGTCTACATCCGCGCTTTCGTGCCGGAACACAGCCTGTTCCAACGGCTGTGGAAACCGGACAACGAAATGTTCGTGCAAGTGTTCAAGCTGGGGGTTCCCATCGGTTTGACCTCGTTGTCGGAAACGGTGCTTTTTGCCTCCTCAGCCATCATGATGGGCTGGCTTGGGGCAATCCCGCTCGCGGCGCACGGGATCGCGCTGCAACTGGCGTCGATGACTTTCATGCTGCATCTGGGCCTGTCCAACGCCGCAACCGTTCGCGCTGGCAATGCTTTTGGTCGCCGCGATTGGCCGCACATGGCGCGGGGTGGGGTGGTGGCGCTGCTGCTGTCGGCTTTCATCGCGGTACTGACCATCGTTCTGTTCGTCGCGCTACCTGAACCGCTGATTGCGGCGTTCCTCGACCCAGACGATCCCGCCCGAGCCGAGATCATCACCATCGGCATCACCCTGCTGATCCTTGCGGCCATCTTCCAGCTGGTGGACGGGGCGCAGGTGGTGGCTTTGGGGTTGCTGCGCGGGGTGCAAGATGCCGGTATGCCGATGATCCTTGCGGCAGTGTCCTATTTCGGCATCGGCCTGCCCGCCGCCTATGTTCTGGGCTTTGTTGCGGATTGGGGTGCAACTGGAATCTGGATCGGATTGGTGCTTGGGCTTGCCGGCGCGGCGGTTCTTTTGAACCATCGGTTCTGGTTCCAAATGATCCCCAGTCTCAGCCGCCTTGCAGCGCCCGCAGGCAACGCTTAGAAGCGGCGCAAATCTGCAAGATCAGGAGAGATCGACATGGGCTTCAAGGTGGGAATCGTGGGTTTGCCGAATGTGGGCAAATCGACCCTCTTCAATGCGCTCACCAAGACCGCAGCGGCGCAGGCGGCGAACTTTCCGTTCTGCACGATCGAACCCAATGTCGGTGATGTGGCTGTGCCGGATGCGCGGCTTGATACATTGGCCGAGATTGCCAAGTCCAAGCAGATCATCCCGACGCGGATCACCTTTGTGGATATTGCGGGTCTCGTAAAAGGCGCATCCAAGGGCGAAGGTCTGGGCAACCAATTTTTGGCCAATATCCGCGAAGTGGACGCTATCGCCCACGTCCTGCGCTGCTTTGAAGACGGCGATGTGGTGCATGTGGATGGCCGTGTCGATCCGGTTGCTGATGCCGAAACCATCGAGACCGAGCTCATGCTTGCCGATATCGAAAGCCTTGAGAAGCGGCTTCAAAACATCGTCCGCAAAGTGCGCGGAGGCGACAAAGAAGCGGTGCAACAGGAGCGCCTTATGCGGGCTGCTTTGGCGGCATTGGAAGACGGTAAACCCGCGCGTACGGTCGAGATTGATGCCGAGGACGCCAAGGCGTGGGACATGCTGCAACTGCTGACCACAAAGCCTGTTCTTTACGTGTGCAACGTGTCCGAGGCGGATGCCGCTGACGGTAACACCATGTCGAACGCCGTAGGCGACATGGCCGCAGCACAGGGCAACAGCCATGTGGTCATCTCGGCCCAGATCGAAGAAGAGATCAGCCAGCTTGATGACGAAGAGGCGCAGGAATTCCTGTCCGAAATGGGCCTTGATGAGCCGGGCCTAGACCGCGTGATCCGCGCCGGTTACAAGCTTTTGCAGCTTGAGACCTATTTCACCGTCGGCCCGAAAGAGGCCCGCGCATGGACCATAACCAAAGGCACCGCTGCCCCGCAGGCCGCTGGTGTGATCCACGGAGACTTTGAAAAGGGCTTTATCCGCGCCGAAACCATCGCCTATGACGATTACGTGTCGCTTGGTGGTGAAAACCCGGCGAAAGAGGCGGGCAAGATGCGTGCGGAAGGCAAGAGCTACATCGTCAAGGATGGCGACGTCTTGCACTTCTTGTTCAACACCTGATCAGCGGAATTTGCGTCGCAATCCTTTGTAGGTTGTGGCCGTCAAATACCACAGGAAGGTGCCAACCGTGCTGTTTCGGTGGATGGTCTGCGGTGGCTCACCGCGTGACATGCGGGTCATCTGCCAAGCGTAATATTCAACGCTGGAGACCGTGTTCATCAAGTTGACGAACCAGTTCCTGGTATTTGCGCCAAGCGATCCGGTGCCCAGCATCAGCCCGGCTTCGTCAATACCGATCTGGCGCTTTGTCCCGTCGATCAGTTTCCCCGCTGCATCAGGATCAATGCAGAGTGGCCGCGCGAGGCCGATCATTTCGATTCCGTCTTCACCAAGTGCCTGCTCCATCGCGTCGGCACTGCGAAACCCGCCAGTTACCATGATCGGTGCTTTCACCGCCTTGCGCACCTCACGCGCATATTCGAGGAAATATGCTTCTCGTCTTCGGGTGCTGTCACGCTGTTCGGTTTCGTCCGTGCCGTTCACGAAACTCATCTGCTCATAGGTGCCGCCGGAGAGTTCAATCAAGTCGATCCCGTCTTCCTCGAGCCACGCTGCCACACGCGTGCTGTCTTCAAGACTGAACCCGCCTTTTTGAAAATCGGCTGAGTTCAGTTTGACCGCTACCGGAAAGCCTGGCCCCACAGCTGCGCGTACCGCAGCAAAGACCCGCCGCAGAAACCGCGCCCGGTTTTCGACTGATCCTCCCCAGTGATCGCTGCGCCTGTTGGTGATGGGCGACAGGAACTGGCTGATGAGATAGCCATGGGCTGAATGGATCTGAACGCCGTCGAACCCGGCCACCTGTGCGATCTGCGCCGTTGTCGCATAGCGTTGGATCGCATCCTCGATTTTGTCTTCGGTCATTTCCTGTGGTTTGCCGAAAAGGCCAAGAATACGGAGCTTTTCTGCTGACGGGGACAGGGGTTTGGTGTTGACGACGATGGGGCACTGACGTCCTGGATGACTGATCTGCATCCAGACGTGGCTACCCCCCGATTTGGCAGCCGTGGCCCAGGTTCTGAGCGCTTCAAGGTCACGTCTGTCTTCAACTACCACATTGCCAGGTCGTTCCAGATATCGGCGGTCGATCATCACATTGCCTGTTACCAGCACCGCCATGCCTCCTTTTGACCATCGCGAGTAAAGGGCGTCATGTGCGGCATTGGGCGCATCGTCCGGCCCCGCCAAGGCTTCGGTCATGGCACTTTTGCCGATGCGGTTTGCCAACTGCACGCCGCATGGCAGGTCCAAAGGTGTCGCGAGTGGGGAAGAGGGCATTAGTGGTGGTCCTTTCGACAAAGCGAAATCCGGCCGTCCCAAGGACATAGTCTTTTCGCACCACATAGGTCAATTTGGCCTTGTCCCCGCCTGCACGCTTCCTTAAACGGGTCGGCGGAGACGTGGCCGAGTGGTCGAAGGCGCTCCCCTGCTAAGGGAGTAGGCCCGGAAGGGTCTCGAGGGTTCGAATCCCTTCGTCTCCGCCACCTACACTTGCCGAAACGGATGATGGGCCCTCAAGGGGCCCTTTTTTCTTTTGGTTTCAAAGGGGTTTAGTCATGGTGACCGCCCTTCGGAGACTGGAAAAACGGCCAAAACCGGTCTCTGAACTGCATTTGTCTCTAATCGACCGCCCTAGGCCTTCAGAAGGACGCTTTAAAAATAGTGTTCAATTACAGCGGCTTGGCGATTTTGGGCGAGCGCCCTTTTCGAAAGTGTAACCGATAGCAAAATTCGTTTCGAATCCGAGGGACGGGCGTAGGACGGTCGGAAGTTTGAATTCAGAGCGGGTTCAAATACGGCTGGGTGCCAAAGACATCCCCGCGCCGAGCAGCTCGTTCCAGTTCATACGCTGCCGCGAATGTTTCGACGAGGGCATAGGCGTATTCCAGATGGTCATGGATAAACGTTTTGGTACGCGTATCGAGGGTTAACCGCCCGCTCTCGAACAGGGGAAGTTCTTCAGCCCTCAGCGAGGGAATTACAAAGCGGTTGGCCACATAGACGCAGAACTGATCGCCCGACAGCCGACCGCTGGCGTGGCTGTTCAGCCTAGTGACCAGCCCGTATTTCTTGGGCGAAGCCTTTGCCTTTGTATCGATCTCGCGACCCGACATACCGCAATAGATGAGCTCACTGTCCTTCCAGATTGCATAGACGCCAGCAGCGACAGCGGGGATCGCAGGATTGGGCCAGTCGGCAAAGGGAAAGCGTGGGCTGAATTGATCGCTGTGCATCTCAATATTTCTGCTTGTCAGGAATTACGCCGCGCACACCGCCGCGCGGGTCAGCTACATCGCCCTTTCGGCGTGGGATCAGATGGACATGCACGTGAAAAATGGTCTGCCCGGCGTCGGCACCAGCGTTGATGCCGATGTTGAAGCCTGACACCGTGGGGTCGGCAGTCATGATCTGCTTGCGTTGATCCTGGAGCAGCGACTGGATCGCGTTCAACTCGGGCTGATAAAGATCGAAGTAATCAGCCACATGCCGCTTCGGGATGATCAGGGTGTGCAGTGGCGTAACGGGAAAGCCGTCGCGTATCGCGTAGCATAGCTCGTTCTCAGCGATGATCCTGCGGTTGTCGATGCCACAGAATAAGCAGTCAGGTTCACGATCGGTGTAGGTTTCTAGAACGCCGCGGAAATCTGTATCATCTCGATCCCGCTTGTTCGTGTTGCATGTGACGCAGAGCGCTTGGAAGTTGCTCAAGTCGTCGCTACCGCCTTTCGCGCGCGGCAATATGTGGTCGACATGAAGCGCTGCGTGTTTTTCATGGGCACCGCAAAGCTCACAGCGGTACTTGGCCCGCTTAAGCACCTCGTACCTTACGGAGCCGGGCACATACCCATCTGCAATGCTGCGATGCCCCCAAATGCCGTCACCGCGTTGAGTGATGTAATCGGAAAGGCGTTGCTGGCAGAGGTCAACGAGGGCGCCGGTTTCCTCTGTGGTTAGATGACCAGCGGCGAGCCTATACCCTGTAATTCGGCGCCCATCTTTGATTGGCTCAATGACGCCGTTTTGCGTGAGAACCTTGCCCACCATATTTTTTGTGCGGATTTCGTAGTATTCGACCTGTGAGCGGTCGTAACTCAGGAGGGCTTTGGCAACGTCCTCGGTGGAAGCCGTTCCACCATTTTCCAGCAGTGCGCGAAGCATGACCGGCTGATAGACATGTGACATCCGCATCTGCTCGCGGATGTAGGCTTCAAGCTGCTGATAGGTAAGGTTTGCACTCATGGCCAAGAAATGGCCGAAAAACGGGAAAAAATCTAGCCTTTCTGGTGATTTGGTGGGGTCAACGTTTATCCAAACGCCACGCCGGCCTGATCCGCCCAAGGCAAGCCCGCGCACTCCGACAGCTGCATCACGGTCAGGGCAGATACCTCCCGCCGAAACACCAGCCGTTTCAATACCTCAGGCGCGAGATATGCCAACCTGAGCTGCCTGCTGACATGGCGCTCTGCGAGGTTCACGGCGATCGCGAGGTCGCGCACGGTGCTGAACTCTCCGGCTTCCATCCGCCGCCGCCATGCCCATGCGCGGCCGATGGCCCGCAAGATGTGCGGATCTTGGGTGTTATCCTCGCTTGGCAGATAATCTGCAGGCGGCATGATCTTTGGCCGCCCGTTTTTCTTCCGCACCTTGAGGGGGACGAACACTTGGATGGTGTCGGGCCCGGCCATTATTCCGCAGCCTCAAGCTGGCGTGGCGTCATCATCTCCCGCATCAGGCCGACGATGCCATCGGTGCGCAAGTCGATGACGAGGCCCTCGGCGGTGACAGTGACGCGCCGTACCAGGAGCTGAATGATCCGTGCCTGCTCTGCAGGGAACAGCTGCCCCCAAAGCTGCGGGAACTGCTGCATGGCGGCGATGGCGTCGGCTTCGGCGATATCTGCGCTGTCCAATGCGGCGATGACGCTCGCGGTCGTTTCCGGCGTCCGAAGTATCCTGTGGATTTCCGCGATCACTGCCGCCTCGACGGTTCCCGCGGACAGGCGGCTGGGAATGCCGTCTTCGGGCGTTTCGCGGTTTTTCAAGAGATCCATCGAGACGTAGTACCGATACCGGCGCGTCCCCTTCTTGGTGCTGGAGGGCGTCATTGCCGCGCCGGTGGCGGTGAAGAGCAGGCCCTTGAGTAGCGCCGGGGTTTTCGCGCGGCTGTTGTTGGCCCGCTTGCGGGGGCTTTCGCCCAAGATCTCGTGGACCTGCTCCCACAGCCGGGCCTCTATGATGGCCTCATGCTCACCGGGATAGGCCGTGCCCTTGTGCACCGCCTCGCCGCGGTAGACGCGGTTTGTCAGCAGGCGATAGAGGTAGCCCTTGTCGATGAGCGTGCCCCGTTTGTTGCGGAAGCCCTCGCGGCGCAGCTCCCGCGCCAGCACGGTGGCGGAGCCGATGTCGACGAAACGCTCGAACACCTTACGGACTTTGGCGGCTTCGTCCGCGTTCACCACCAGTTTGCGATCCCTGACATCGTAGCCGAGAGGCACGTAGCCGCCCATCCACATGCCCTTCATGCGGGAGGCCTTCACCTTGTCGCGGATGCGCTCGGCTGTGACCTCCCGCTCGAACTGGGCGAAGGACAGCAGGATGTTCAGCGTAAGCCGCCCCATGGAAGTGGTTGTGTTGAAAGACTGCGTCACCGAGACGAAGGTCACGCCGTTGCGATCGAAGACCTCGATCAGCTTGGAAAAGTCCATGAGCGATCGCGACAAGCGGTCGATCTTGTAGACCACGACCACATCGACGAGCCCGTGCTCGATGTCGGCGAGAAGCTGCTGCAGTCCCGGCCGCTCCAGAGTGCCGCCCGAGATGCCGCCGTCGTCATACTGGTCGCGGACCAGCGCCCAGCCCTCGGACTTCTGGCTGGCGATGTAGGCCTCACAGGCCTCCCGCTGGGCGTGGAGGCTGTTGAACTCCTGCTGGAGCCCTTCCTCGCTCGATTTGCGGGTGTAGATGGCGCAGCGCAGCCTGCGGGCCGGTTTTGCTGAGAGATCTTTCATGCATCACCCCGCTTCCGTTCGCGCAGGCCGAAGAAGCGGTACCCGTTCCAGCGGGTGCCGGTGATCGCGCGCGCCACGGCCGACAGCGACTTGTAGCGGCGGCCCTCCCAGTCGAACCCGTCTTTCAGCACCGTGACCGTATGGGGAGCGCCGTCCCACTCCCGAATGAGCCTTGTACCCACCACGGGGTTTCGGGGGTCGGCAATCTGCGCCTTGCGCGTCAACGTGCCCTCGACCTCTTCGGCCAGAAGGTCCAGCAGGCGGCGTGTCTGCTTGTCTGGACCGCCGAAGGTCAGTTCCTGAATGCGATAGGCCAGTCGGCCCTCGAGAAAGCTGCGGCTGTTGTTCGGCGCAGGTGTGTCGAAGAGCACCGTCCATTCGGCCTTCAGCTCATTCACCGACATGGCCTTGAGGGCGGCGAGGCGGGCGAGGACAGGTTCATATGTGGTCATGCAGGTCTCCTCTGAGTTGGAACTGCAGTACCGCTCTGATCGCGCGGGAAGTGTAGTGAACCGTCTCCGGTTTCAGCCTGTATCTGGACAATTTTCGCTGAGTGCAGGCGCATAACTGCGCCCGCGAGAATGCGAGCGAGTTCGGAACGTCGCTCAGCGGGGGACATTTTGTCAGGGTGTAGTGGGTTGGGGCGTTTCATGGAATAGCAGGCTCCTTGGCTCTGCTATTCCATTACTCACCGCCGCGAAAAAAACGTCCCAGGTGGCCGTTACATCGTCGCCGGTGGCAAGTGGCACGACCGGCTGCGATTACCTGCCGCCAACCTCAAAATGGTATTTCGTCATCATATGGATTTGGGGCCCCATGCACTGCGCTGTTCCCTTGCGACTGGGATGCGCTTTCATATTCCGTGCTACCGTCTCGAGATACCTTCCACGCCTTGACGTCTGTGTACCAACGGCCGTTGAACTCCCTACTTTCGAGATCGACTGATACCGTGACGTTGTCGCCTTGTTTGATCTGGAATTGATCGATTTTGTCACCCCAGGCCATGAAGCAGACCTTCTTCGGGTATTGGCCGCCGGTCTCCAAAATATATTCTTGCTTGCGCCATGTCCCATTGGCGGACTGCCCCGATTTTTCGGGCAAGATATCTGTGATTTTCCCACTCACTTCCATTGGCACAACCTTTTTCGAACAACGTTATTTTTTGTCTGGGAGCCAGTACATGGTACTTCCCGCATATTGTCAAAGTATGGGTTACATCTCCCGACCGCACCAGCGAACACGGCCGACGATGTTGATCTCATCTGCCAGACATTCGTAGGGGGAATATTGCGGGTTGTCCGACAGGATCCTGATCATGGCGGGGTCGCTTAATGGCACATACTCAAGTCGTTTGGCCACGAGACCCATACCGTCATGCAGGACAAACACGCCCGGCGGCTTGGGGCCGCGTTGGTTGAGGTCAACGAGAACTGTGTCCCCATCAAGCAAGGTCGGGGTCATGCTGTCACCCTCCACGGCCATGACCCGCAACATTGACGGCGCGGCCTTCAGTTGGTCCCGGATCCACGCGCGTCGGAAATGGTAGTCCCTCCCGCGCGAGGGCTCCACGTCCACCAACGCCCCGCCGCCCATTGAGGGTCGGGCCTTTACAGATTGGATTGCGACAAAATCGTTGTTGTAGTCTTCTGTGATGGGGTCATCACCATCGATGGTGCCTTTTCCCGTTAACAGCCATTCCGGGCTGACCAGAACCACCTCGGCAATTCGCGTCAACTTTTCCAGACTTGGGGTCAGAGAGCGCTCCCTGAGGATGTCATAGACGAAGGATCGGTTGACGTCGGCCGTTCGTGCGACCTCGGCCACGGACATGCCCAGTTGCCGGATTCTGGCCCGCAGGCGTTCGCTGATTGAGATGGACATCTTTATCCCCGAATAAGTCCCCAAGTAACTTCCAATTGTGGAAAAAACTGGATTGTTCGAGAAAGGTCAAGAGCCTAAGAACAAATATAGAACAATATATCGAGGGAAGGGCAATTCCATGTTGGTCGAAAGAGAGTGCTTTGAGCTGGCGGAGGTCGCCGATGAACTTGGGCTCAAGGATCCTGTCATTCGGGAACTTGTCTGGTCTGGGAAGCTCCGAATCTGCATCCGATTGGTGTCACAGCAGGTCGAACGCTACTACTGGGAGGAAGTCGACCATAATGAACATGTCTATGTGCCCTTGGGCAAAAAATGGGTGAATACCCTCGCACAGTTATCGACGGCCGATGCGTATCGCCTCGTGCGCAGTGGGGAGGTCGTCGCCTGTAATGTTGAGCTGCCGGAGGGGGTTTTTGCGGAACTGCGTGAAGGGGATGGGTTGCGTCTGGGAAAAGTGGATGCCCTGGTGACACGGGCAAATCTTCAGGCGTTGAGGCGAAATGCAGGCAAGACTGTGGAGGCTGAGAGAAAAGTTGATATTGATTTCAGATACTTCGAATTCGACGGGATGACGTTTTCCTTTTCGCACACGCAGGCGAAAGCTCTGAAGTACATGAGCGAACAGGACAGAAAAGGCGTGAGTGAACTTCAATATCTCGAAATCCTCGATGCCGCCGGGTCGAGTTCGCAGCGCATGGCGAGCCTTTTCAGTCGGCATCCTGGTTGGAAGCGCCTTTTGGTGATCGTGCCTGGTCGCCGCGGGTACTATAAACTTGCACTCGACTTCCGGGAATGGCTGCGCCGGGTTTCTCTCTAGCCCTGAGACACGAACGCCACGTACGTCGCCCACCGAATCCCGGTGGGCTTTTTGTTGCCGGAATGATGGCACGATTCGTATGCACTCGGGTTGCATTTGGTATGCGCCGGTATGTTCCGGTTTGCGTTCGTATGCTGGGCCGGTGTAGCGCCAAAATTCTTCTTTGAAATCAGCCTCTGAAAAAAACGTCGTTTACATCCCAACTGTGGGACGACCGCATACCGGGCGTTTGGCATCACTCCGTCATCAACAGTGACGGAGAACTCCATGAGCCAGAACAATTCCATCCAAAGCAAACATGCCGTGCCGCTGGCTGAAGCCGACCGCGGTCTGTCGGCCGAAGATATTTGCCAAATCATCCATCTCGCTGGTTGGGAGGGAATCCGGCTGCAGCGCAGGCTCGGGGTTCCCAAACAGGACGCGGAAGACTTCCGGCAGGATCTTCTGGTCGATCTCTTCGCGCGGCTAAAACATTTCGATCCCGCTCGGGGACCGTTCGGTGCTTTCGCAAAAACGGTGATGCGCCACCAGGCCAGCCGGTTGGCGAAGCGTCACTGCGACCGCCTGACCGCCCAAGGCGGGGCAATGCTGCCCTTGGAGGCAGTCACAGGCATCGCCACGGATCATGCGTCTGTTTCATCGGAACTGCCCGATGACCAACTTGCGCTGCAAACGGCGTTGAAATCCCTCTATCCGAGCGATCGTCGGTTTTGCCGCGCCCTGTCCCAGCACCCTGTCGCTGAACTGACGCAGGCCAGCTTTGGCAGCCGATCAAGCATCTATCGCCGCATTCGTCGTCTCCGGCCCCACCTCGTCATCTCCGGCTTTGGCCCGGGGTGGGACGTTTTTGTGCGGGCCTGAGTAATGGACAAACAGGAGGTCATTAAAATGCCCAAGCGCCCAACATCCATTGTCCGTCAAAAGTCACCCATCAACGAGATTCAGTTCTGCGCTTGGGTGGCGCAGGCCTTGCCGGGCGACCGTTTGGAATACCACCGCGGTCATCTCGCGGTGGATGCCGACAAGGTCATGTCGGATTTGGACCTGAATGCCCGCGCTGAACTGGCGTGTCTACGCGACCGTGCCTTCTGGAGCGAAGGGGCAGGTCTCGTGCACCTCGTTCAAGAGCGGCTGGGTCCCGACCTGTTTTCCTATCAGGCCATCGCCCGTCCCAAGACATCCCGCACCGAACAGGCCGTCGCGCAGCTGGCGGCAGCTGCCTGACCCATCCCCCGAAAAGGAGACCCCATGACTTATCCCCAAAACACCCCGAGCATGGATGACATGCTCAACATGCCGACCGGTGAGTTGGCACAGATGCCGGTCGACTTGCTGGCTGGTCTGCAAGCTGAGCTTGATCACGCGACCAAGACACTGAAATCGGCCACGGCCCGGCTGAATACGGCCCTCGAGGTGCGCTACGCGACCCGCGCCGCCGAGGCGCGTCGGGCCTGTGGAAAGGACACCGGCACGGTGCGCCTCGCGGATGGCGATTACACCGTGATCGCTGATCTGCCCAAACGCGTTGACTGGGACCAAGAGACGCTGGCGCAGATCGCAGCGAACATCGCTGACAACGGCGATGATCCGGCTGAGTTCATCGACACCAAGCTGACCGTCCCCGAGCGCAAGTACAACGCGTTGCCCGAGGCCTGGCGTGATGGTTTCGAGCCTGCGCGCACCGTGAAGGTCGGGGCGCTGAAGGTCACGCTTGAGCCGGCGGAGGCGCGGGAATGACTGCGCTCACTCCCATTCCTCTTGCTGGTGACAACCTTCCCGGCCTGATCGATCGCGCCGCCACGATGTTGGCCAGTGCCAAGACAGCGGCGGAGGTGCTCGAAGCCCGCGAGGCAGCTGGACTTGCCTATGATGTCGCCAAACGGGCTGCACGGCTCAAAAGCGCAAAAGCCGCCCATGATGATCTTGTTGCGGCGGCCCATCGGGCTCAGGCCGATGCGCTGGAGATCGAGGCTGCGGCCAAGCGGCGTCTCGCCGACGAATATGACGCGGCGCAGGCTCGGGGTGAGGTCAAACGCAACGGTGGGGATCGGAGCACTGTTGAAGACCGCAACACTGCCTCGGCCGCTGACCTTGGCCTGCGGCGCGACCAGATCCATGACGCGCGCCTGATCCGCGACGCCGAAGCGGCCGAGCCCGGCTTGGTGCGACGCACGCTCGAGGAGCGTCTGGAGCGGGGCGAGGAACCGACACGGGCCGCTCTGCGCAAGATGGTGGTCGACGCAGCCATGCGCGGTATGCGTCCTCAGCGCAAAGCCAATCGCCGCAATCCTCTCTATGTGCCGCCGACGCCAGATCAGGCCGCCTGGCAGCATGTCACGGGTACGTTTCGTGCCTTTGCCGAATGGGCCACGGAGGAGAACCTGAGCCGCGCGCAGCAGGGTATGCACGCGGCTCGGGGCGGCCAATTTCACCATCTCGATGTCGCCGCCATCGCTGCGGGGTCGGAAGCTTTCGCCAAAATCAAGGAGTGGTTTGATGCTTGACAGTCAGTCAGCTGCCTTTGCCGAACGCGTCTGGGAGGTAGCCTCCCAGCTTGGCAACAATGCCCCGAAAATAGCCGATGACATCATGGGCGTGGCATTCCCTTTGACATGTTCGCAGGCACGCGAGGAAGGCGCGATGCGCATGCTGCGGACCGGGATCATTTCCGAAGTGAAGCGGATCCTGCGCAACCGCCATGACGTGGTGACCCAGACGGATTTCGCCGACCGGTGCGACGCGTTCGCGCCTCTCGTTCGTGATCTGCGGTCGAAGTCCTACTTCGTCGAAATCGCTGAGGAATACGTTGCGGTCCCGGACCTGATCGAAGACCCTGATTTGCTCAATGACGCGCGCCAATTCATGCGCCGAAAGGGTCGTGAATGCCTCGCCGAGGCCGACCGGCTCGATGCGCTTTACACCGCTGTGACAGGCAACGCCTGTGCCGCCGAAATGACCGGCGAGGTGCTGTCATGACCGGCACACTCCCGATCATCACCGCGGATCAACGCATGGCGGAATCCCGCGGTATCAAAGGCGTGATCTTCGGCCCATCCGGCATTGGCAAAACCAGCCTTCTCTGGACCCTGCGGAATTCCACGACGCTGTTTTTCGACCTTGAAGCGGGTGATCTGGCCATCGAGGGGCTGGCGATCGACGCCATCCGGCCGCGCACCTGGACGGACTGCCGGGACTTTGCGGTCTTCATTGGCGGGCCAAACCCGGCGCTGCGCGACGATCAGGTTTACAGCGCCGCCCACTATGCCGCTGTCTGCCAAAAGTTCGGCGATCCGGCGACTCTCGATAAATACGACACGGTGTTCATCGACTCGATCACCGTAGCCGGCCGGCTCTGTTTCCAGTGGTGCAAGGGCCAACCTGAGGCGCATTCGGAAAAGACCGGGAAGCCCGATGTGCGCGGTGCCTACGGTCTGCACGGGCGCGAGATGATCGCCTGGCTGACCCACCTGCAGCACACCCGGGGCAAGAACATCTGGTTTGTGGGCATCCTTGATCAGAAGTTCGATGACTTCAATCGCAAGGTCTTCGTGCCGCAAATCGATGGCAGCAAGACCGGGCTCGAACTGCCCGGGACCGTCGATCAGGTCATCACTATGGCCGAAATCAAGGGCGATGGTGATCAGCTGCAACGCGGATTTGTTTGCCAGACCCTGAACCCTTGGGGCTACCCCGCCAAGGACCGGTCCGGCCGTCTCGATCTGATCGAGCCGCCGCATCTGGGTCAGCTGATGGACAAGATCCGCGGTCCCCTCGTGCCCGCCGAGCGCCGGCTGACCTACCAGCCGCCTCAACTCCCCAAGCCGTCCCCTGCGACGGCTGACACGTCAAACGCTCCCACCAACTGAAAGGACCCGAGCCATGTCTCTCTGGAACGATTCCAACGACGCACAGTCAAATGCCAATGTCATCCCCAAGGGCACGCTGGCCAAGGTGCGCCTCACCATCCGCCCGGGCGGGTTTGACGACCCGGCACAGGGTTGGACCGGCGGCTATGCCAAGCGCGGCGCCTCCGGGTCGGTTTATCTCGATGCCGAATACACGGTGCTCGAGGGGACCTACGCCAAGCGCAAGATTTGGTCGATGATCGGGCTCTACAGCCCGAATGGCCCCAACTGGGCCAATATGGGGCGCAGCCTTGTGCGGGGTATTCTCAATTCGTCTCGCGGGATTTCCGACAAGGACAACTCGCCTGAAGCGCAGGCCCGACGCCGGATCAACGGGTTCGCTGACCTCGACGGCCTGGAATTTGTCGCGCGGATCGATGTCGGCACCGACACCAATGGGGATGAGAAAAACGAAATCCGCAGTGCCGTGACGCCGGACCACCGGGATTATGCACAGATCATGGGGTTTTCAGCCCCGATGGTCACGGCGCCCTTGCAAAATCAACCTTATGGGCAGCAGCCGCAGACGCACGGTGCGGCACAGGGCCATCCCGCCCCGGAGCCCCAGCAGGCGGCCGCGCCGCAAGCGCCCAGCGGACCCGGCTTCGCCGGCCGGCCCAGCTGGGCTGAGTGAGGTCGGCCATGCGATTGCGTCCCCGCCAGAAAACCTTTGTCGAGCGCAGCCTTGCTGCGCTTGGCACCCGCACGAACACGCTTGGCATCGCGCCGACCGGGGCGGGTAAGACGATTATGCTGTCGGCGGTCACCGGCGAAAGCATTGGCGACACTGATGCCAAAGCCTGTGTGCTCGCCCACCGGGACGAGTTGACAGAGCAGAACCGGGAAAAGTTCGGGCGGGTCAATCCGGCGATCACCACCTCCGTTGTGGATGCCACGACCAAGTCCTGGGGTGGGCAAGTGACCTTCGCGATGGTTCCGACGCTGACGCGGGAGGGCAATCTGGCAGCCATGCCGAAGATGGACCTTCTGGTTATCGACGAGGCGCATCATGCCGTTGCTGACAGCTATCGCCGCATCATCGATCGGGTGCGCGAAACCAATCCCGATGCCCGTATCTTCGGCGTCACCGCAACACCCAATCGTGGAGACAAGAAGGGCCTGCGTGACGTCTTTGACAATGTCGCGGATCAGGTGCGGCTTGGCGAGTTGATCGCTTCCGGCCATCTCGTGCCACCGCGCACCTTTGTCATCGACGTCGGTGTGCAGGACAAGCTCAAGAGCGTGCGCAAAACCGTGTCGGATTTCGACATGGCGGAAGTGGCCGAGATCATGGATCGCGCGCCGATCACAGAAGAGGTGATCCGCCACTGGCAGGAAAAGGCCACGGGCCGCCCGACTGTGGTGTTCTGCTCCACCGTTGCCCACGCCGCGCATGTGGCGGAGGCCTTCAATGCCGCTGGCATTCCAACTGGCCTGATCCATGGCGATCTGCCCGGCGAGGAACGGCGCAGCATTCTGGCCGCCTTCGCCGCCGGTGAACTCCGCGTCATCACAAATGTGGCGGTGCTCACGGAGGGCTTCGATCACCCACCAATCTCCTGCGTCGTGCTGCTGCGCCCCAGTTCCTACAAATCGACCATGATCCAGATGGTGGGCCGAGGCTTGCGCACGGTCGATCCCGCCGAGCATCCCGGCGTGGTCAAGACCGACTGCATTGTGCTGGACTTCGGCGCATCGAGCCTGACCCATGGCACACTGGAGCAGGACGTCGAACTCGACGGCCACACGGGGGCCGGAGAGGCGCCGACTAATACCAAAGGGGCTGGCTTCTGACTCATTAGGGATTTCTGAGGTTCCCAGCTCGCCCGCGCTCTGATTCCATG
>CANNCS010000076.1 GCA_947503115.1 uncultured Marivita sp. | reverse complement strand
CCGTGTTCAGAATCCATCTCGCCGGTCGGCACCACCCCTAAAATTGGCGAAATGCGCCCTGTGTCGTGTAGTGTGGTCCAAAAGAACGTGACGAAAACAAGGCGACCGAGTCGCGCTCAGACCAGTTCAAATTCAAGCGTGAGTCGATTTTGCCCGTGCACACGCGAATAACTGGCCACAGAGGTGAGCGTTCGAATCAGAAACCACCCGTATCCTCCCTCGCTCAGGTTCGTAGGGACGGGGGGTGGCGCACTTTGAGCCTGATCATCAGGCAACGCCCCACCCCAATCAGTGAGTTGAATGGTCAAGACCGTATCATTCAGCAAGATGCGCAGCGCCAATGCACCGAAATCCTGTTCAGCATAGGCATGTTCTGCGATGTTGTTTATCGCTTCGGCCAGTACAACCTGTACGTCATCCCGCCTTGATGCTGCTTTGGTCGCCGCCAAGGCGCGATCCACCACGCACAACACGTCGGGCGTAACAACATCCAACGCTGGCCTGCACAAGGCAAGTAGCGCCGGACCGTCAGTTCCTGTCGGGAGCAACGATCTGATCCGCATCGTTATGGATCGTAAATATTGTATCCATCCGGGTAAGACGGAACACCTTGTCCACAATGGGCTGCAAGCACGCGAGTTCGAGCGATTGCCCCGGGCGCATCTGCTTCATCGACGCGACAACAGCACCCAAGCCGCTTGAGTCAATAAATGTGACCTGTTTCAGATCAAGGATGAACCGCCCCTCGCCTCGCCCAGTAAGTGATCTCATATCCTCTTTGAACTGAAGCGCGGTGGGTGCGTCGATGCGTGTGGTGTTGACGCGGATGACGGTGGCTGCGGCATAGTGTTCGACAATCAGTTCCATGAAGCCTCGGCGTTTGATGTACCGGACACCCTAGACGTCAAACCTTACCATCCGGTATGCAAGACCCAGCAGTTATAGATTGGGGAATGTCATATGGCAGACGTTGTGATCACTGGTGCCGCACGCACCGCTATGGGAGGATTTCAGGGCGCGTTTTCCGACGTCTCGGCCGCTGATCTAGGTGGCACAGCGATCCGTGCAGCGTTGGAGCAGGCCGGTGCGCCTGCGGTCGACGAGGTGCTGATGGGCTGCGTCTTGCCGGCCGGTCAAGGTCAAGCCCCCGCACGTCAGGCTGGCTTTGCCGCCGGTCTGGGCGAAGACGTGCCCGCGACCACGCTGAACAAGATGTGCGGGTCCGGTATGAAGGCCGCGATGATGGCATTCGATGCCATCGCGTTGGGGCGCGCTACCACCATCGTTGCGGGCGGTATGGAATCGATGACCAACGCGCCCTACCTGCTGCCCAAGATGCGCGGCGGGGCACGGATCGGACATGGACAGGTGATTGACCACATGTTCCTCGACGGGCTGGAAGATGCCTATGACAAAGGTCGCCTGATGGGCACATTCGCTGAAGACTGCGCCGAGTCATTTCAGTTCACCCGTCAGGCGCAAGACGACTACGCGCTGCGGTCGTTGTCCAACGCGCTTGATGCACAGGCATCAGGTGCATTCGAACATGAGATCACATCGGTCACGATCTCGACACGCAAGGGCGATTTGATCGTGTCTGAGGATGAACAGCCCGGCAATGCGCGCCCCGATAAAATCCCGACGCTCAAGCCCGCTTTCCGTAAAGACGGCACAGTGACCCCCGCCAACAGTTCGTCCATTTCGGACGGTGCTGCCGCATTAATTCTGACGTCGGCAGAAGCCGCTGGAGACCGCGCCCGCGCCCGTGTTCTTGGTCACGCAAGCCATGCCCAGGCACCGGGCCTTTTCACCACGGCCCCTGTGCCCGCGGCACAAAAGCTGCTGGAGCAGATCGGCTGGAGCAAAGACGACGTTGATCTATGGGAGGTCAACGAAGCCTTCGCGGTGGTGCCGATGGCTTTCATGCACGAAATGGGATTGAGCCGGGACATCGTGAACGTAAACGGCGGCGCCTGTGCGCTGGGTCATCCGATTGGTGCCTCTGGCGCACGGATTGTGGTGACACTGCTCAACGCGCTGGAGAAGCGTGGGTTGAAACGTGGTGTCGCCGCGATTTGCATCGGTGGTGGCGAAGGCACCGCCATCGCGATTGAGCGGCTCTGACCTTCTCTGTTTCACAAATACCTCGGGGGTGGGGCCGTAGGCCGAGGGGGCAGCGCCCCCGTCCCCGCTATGCCAAAGGCAGTGACATGACAGTTGACTACCCCACCCTCGCCCAGACCATAGCCGCGCTGACGGAGGGAGAAACAGATACCGTGAGCCTGATGGCCACTGTCGCCTGCGAGGTGCATCACGCCAGCGATCGGTTCGACTGGACGGGCTTTTACCGCGTCGCCGGGCCGGACTTGCTGAAGATCGGGCCGTATCAAGGCGGTCATGGCTGTCTGAATATTCCGTTCTCGCGCGGTGTGTGTGGTGCTGCTGCCCGCACCGGCGAGGTACAGCTTGTGCCGGATGTAGAGGCTTTTTCAGGACATATCGCCTGCGCCTCCTCGACCCGATCTGAACTGGTGCTTCCGGTCTGGAACAGCAAAGGTCGGCTGTTAGGTGTGTTTGATATCGACAGCGATAAGGCGAATGCGTTCACGCAAGAGGATGCCGACGCTTTGGCGGACATTCTGAAGGCGGCCTTTGCGGCGGTGCTTTAGGCTCAGGCGATGCCGATGAACGATAAGATAGCAATGACGATTACGACAAGTCCGACAAGGTAGATGATGCGGTTCATGGGGTGGTCCTCAAATTAAGTTGGATACCCTTCAAACCTGTCAGCTATGGAATTGGTTCCCACCGTCCGCAGTGCGCATTATTGCGCCCTGGCACTGTGATGAAAATTTCTTTTGATTTTTCATGAAATCGTGTCATGAAATTATAGACGCAAATTTCATGGGCGAGTCGTGCAGCACGATCAGGTTCTTCACAGCAAGACTCTTGGCGCGGACCTTCGGGCGCTGCGCAAGGCGCGTGGGCTGACATTGCAGGACATGGCGGATCGGATGGGTCGGTCAGTCGGCTGGGTCAGTCAGATCGAACGTGACCTGTCCGAACCGTCGATCACCGATCTGCGTCATATCGCCAAGCTGTTCGATGTGCCGGTTTCTTTGCTTTTCGGTACACCACAGGCCGCCGCGAACGAGGCTGGTTACGTGGTGCGCGCCGGAGCGCGGCGACCCATTGGGAGCGGTGATAGCGGACTGATCGAAGAACTGCTTTCGCCAGACCTTTCAGATGATTTCGAGGTGGTGCATTCCACCTTCCAGCCACACAGCCGCATCGGTGAGGTGGTCACCCGGCCTACGCAAGAAGTGGGTTACATTCTGTCCGGCAAGCTTGATCTCATCATCAGCGATCACCGTTTCACTCTGATGCCGGGCGACAGCTTCCGGATCAAGGCCGAACCATTTGAATGGATCAACCCTTATGATGACCCCGCCGTGGCGATCTGGGTCATCGCGCCTCCGGTGTATTGATGAGCGACGTTGACTACAAAGAGCCCACTGGCCCGAAGAACCTGACTGGAAGCTGCCTCTGCGGCGCGATCACCTATACTGCACATGGTACAGCGGGCGCGCCTGCGGCCTGTCATTGCACCCAGTGCCGCAAGCAATCGGGCCATGTTTGGGCGTCGCCCTATGTGCCCGATGGCACCCTTGAAATCCGGGGCGAGGTGCGCTGGTACCAGTCCTCCGAGAAAGCCCGGCGCGGGTTCTGTCCGACCTGTGGATCAGCGCTGTTCTGGGAGCATCAGGACGATCCCTTCATCTGTTTCTCCACTGGTTCCATCGACGGGCCAACCGGCCTGACCCTGCGCGGTCACATCCACACGCAGACCAAGGGCGACTACTACGCCCTCAACCCAACCGACCCACAGCGCGAGGATTGACCCATGCTTGACCTTGCCCTCTCCATTCCGCTTTGGACCTACATCACCTTCATGGGTGCCGCGCTGATCCTCTATATCACCCCGGGTGCCGACATGATGTTCACACTGGCCAGCGGGATGCGCGGCGGCGCGCGGTCGGGGATGGCGGCTGCAGCGGGCATCGGGCTGGGCGTCATGGGCCATGTGATCATCGCAGCCGCTGGTCTGGCGGTGCTGCTGCTAACCTACCCTATCGCCTATGACGCGCTGCGCTATGCGGGGGCGGCGTATCTGCTCTGGCTGGCCTACCACACTTGGACCGACACGTCCGATCCAGCCCGCCGTGAAGGACGCAGCGACACGTGGCGCGCGTTCCGTCGTGGTTTTCTGACCAACATCCTGAACCCAAAGGTGGGCCTGTTCGTACTGGCCTTCCTTCCGCAATTCGCCGACCCCGCAATTGGCCCGGTCTGGCAGCAAATCCTGATCCTCGGAACCTTACTCGCGTTCGGGGAACTTGCCGTCTACTGCGTGATCGGTGGGTTTGCAGGGCTGGCCGCAGCCCGCATCCAGCGCGCCTCGGGGTGGATGAACAAACTTTCCGCAATCGTCTTTGGCGGGCTCGCGCTGCGCCTAGCCTGGAACTGAGGAGACCACTAATGTCCGATTTCCCCACTACCACTCGCGTCGTCATCATTGGCGGCGGTGTTGTTGGCGCATCATGTGCTTATCATATCGCCAAGGCGGGTTGGGACTGCGTCGTTCTAGAAAAGAACGAACTGACCGCAGGTTCCACATGGCATGCCGCCGGGAACTGCCCGTCCTTCAGCAGCTCTTGGGCAATCATGAACATGCAGCGCTATTCACTGGAACTCTATCGTCGCCTTGCCGACGAAGTGGACTATCCAATGAACTACCACGTCACCGGGTCGGTCCGGCTGGCGCATAGCAAAGAGCGGATGCAAGAGTTCGAACGGGCTCGCGCGATGGGGCGGTATCAGGGGCTCGATCTTGAGATGATGGCGGTCTCTGACATGAAGGACCGCTATCCCTTTATGGAAACCCATGATCTTGCCGGTGGTCTTTATGACCCGGACGATGGCGACATCGACCCGGCACAATTGACTCAAGCACTGGCCAAGGGCGCGCGCCAGATGGGCGCAAAGTTCGAACGGTTCTGCCCCGCCACGGGTGTGACGCGTAAAGGCGATACATGGATCGTGCACACCGACAAGGGCGATATCACCTGCGAAAAGGTAGTGAACGCAGCTGGATACTACGCCCAGCGCGTCGGAGAATGGTTCAAGCCTTATGGTGGGCGCACCGTGCCGATGACTGTGATGAGCCACCAGTATTTCCTGACCGAACCGGTGGCCGAACTTGAGGCGTGGTCGAAAGAAAACGGCAAGCTGCCGCTGCTGCGCGATGTCGACAGTTCGTACTACCTGCGGCAGGAAAAGTACGGTCTGAACCTTGGACCGTACGAACGCAACTGCAAGGCGCATTGGGTCACGCCCGACGATCCGATGCCTGACGATTTCAGCTTCCAGCTTTATCCCGACGATCTGGAACGTCTCGAATGGTATATCGAGGATGCCA
Organism: uncultured Marivita sp.; assembly: GCA_947503115.1. Lineage (GTDB taxonomy): Bacteria > Pseudomonadota > Alphaproteobacteria > Rhodobacterales > Rhodobacteraceae > Marivita. The sequence goes on along the minus strand of CANNCS010000076.1, from coordinate 17,268 downwards.
TGGCCCGCGTACCGATCCTTGGCGCGTCGGGTGTGGGCCGGGTCATCAACGGTCCGATCCCCTATGCGCCGGATGGGTTGCCGCTGATTGGTCCAATGCCGGGTGTTCCCAATGCGTTCGAGGCCTGTGTCTTTACCTTCGGCATCACCCAGGGCGGTGGCGCGGGAAAGGTGCTCGCCGAATGGGTCACCGAAGGCAAGACCGAGTGGGACATGTGGGCGGTCGATCCGCGCCGCTACACCGATTACACCGATCAGGACTACTGCGATCAGAAAGCCATCGAAGTCTACGGCCATGAATATGCGATGCATTTCCCGCATCACGAATGGCCCGCCGGTCGCGACAAGAAACTGTCGCCTGTGCATGACAAGATCATCGCGGCTGGCGGTGTGATGGGGGCCTATAACGGCTGGGAGCGCGCCAACTGGTTCGCCGAACCGGGCGATGACACCTCCGAGGAGACGACCCAGACATGGTATAGGAACGGGCCGTGGCAACAGCGGATCAAAGAAGAATGCGAAGCGGTGCGTGACCACTGCGGCGTGCTCGACCTGCCCGGCTTTTCCCGTTTCAAGGTCTTTGGCCCCGGCGCGGATGAATGGTTGCGCGGTCAAATCACCGGCGCGCTACCAAAGATCGGGCGCTGCGGCCTGATCTACTTTGCCGATGACCGCGGCCGCATTCTGACCGAGATGACGGTCGCCCGTGAAGCCGAAGACCGGATGATCCTCGTCACTGCCGCCGCCGCGCAATGGCACGATGGCGACTTGCTTAAAAACAGACTGCCTGCTGATGGCAGCCTCACGTTCGAGGATTGGACCACGCGCATGTCCACCCTGATCGTGACCGGCCCGAAAGCGCGTGACGTCCTGTCCGGCATCACCGAGGGTGATCTGTCTCTGCCATGGCTCAGCCTGCAAGACACCACCGTGAATGGCCGTTGGGCCGCATTGGTGCGATTGTCTTTTGCTGGTGAACTGGGTTGGGAGATCCACGCCGAAAACGCCGATATCCCCGCGATTTACGATGCCGTCGTCGCCGCCGGCGCAAAACCCTTTGGTATGTATGCGCTGAACGCGCTGCGCCTCGAAAAGGGCTACCGTGCGTGGAAGGGTGACCTGTCCACCGATTACACGTTGTTCGAAGGTGGACTCGACCGCTTCGTCAAACTCGACAAGCCACAGGATTTCCCCGGCAAGGCGGCGCTGCAAAACGAAAAGCAGCAAGGCAGCAAGAAGCGCTTCGTCACGCTGTTGGTCGATGCCGGTGATTGCGACGCGCCCTATATGTCGTCGATCTGGCACGACGGCAAAGTGGTCGGTGAAACCACCTCCGGCGGATGGGGTTACCGCGTCAACACATCAATTGCGCTTGGTATGCTGCGGACCGATCTGGCGCAGCCGGGCACCGAATTACAGGTCGAGATATACGGAGAAATGTGCCGAGCGGTGGTTCAGGAAGATCAGCCACTCTGGGATCCGCAGAACGAAAGGCTGCGCGCATGACACTCACGATTCTGGACGGCGGGATGGGTCAGGAGCTCATCCACCGGTCAGGCACTCCGCCAACACCGCTATGGTCCACGCAAGTGATGATCGACATGCCCCATCTGGTCCGTGAGATTCACACGGACTACTTTGCCGCCGGGGCCGACATCGCCACAACGAACACCTATGCCATCCACCGCGACCGGCTGTCCGGAACCGAGCATGAGAACCAGTTCGAAAACCTGTATCAGATCGCACTCGATATGGCATTGGCGGCACGCGAAGCGCATGGTTCTGGCAATATCGCCGGTAGCATCGGACCGCTTGGAGCATCGTACCGGGCCGATGTACAGCCACCGCACGAGATCGCTGTGGAGCTTATGGCCGAGGTCGCCGGGATACTTGCACCATCCTGCGACATGCTGCTTTTCGAGACCGTGATTTCTACCGCTCAGACACGAGCCGCTCTTGAGGCGTCGAACGGTCTGGGCAAACCGGTCTGGATTGCGTTTTCGGTCGATGACGAAGATGGTAGCCGCCTGCGCTCCGGCGAGGCATTGGCCGACGCAGTTGCACTTTGCGGCGATACGGCGGCACTGCTGGCAAATTGCTCCGCGCCAGAGGCGATGCCCGCCGCGATTGACGTCCTCGGGACCAGCGGCAAACCGGTCGGCGCTTATGCAAACGCATTCACCCAGATCACCAAAGCGTTCCTCGCGGACAAACCCACAGTCGATGCGCTGACCGCGCGCCGCGACATGGGCCCAGAGGCCTATGCCGATCAGGCCAAAATGTGGGTCGAACATGGAGCCACGATCCTTGGCGGATGCTGCGAAACCACTCCGGCCCATATCGCCGAACTGGCGCGGCGCTTCTCAAGGGCCTGACACCATGCGCAGCGGGACGCGATCACGAACAGCCACCATCTCCACAGCGTTAAGGTTAACGGGCGCCCCCCTGCTTCTTCTTTTTCCAAATATGCAAATGCCCAAGCTGCCACACTGCCGAACGCGCGGCGTTGGCTTTGGCAGCATCTCAAAATCGCACCCTATCAGACTCCCTTCCATGGGACACCAAGGAGACCTTCCATGACCCTCCCAACACATGCCCGCGCCGTCATCATCGGTGGTGGAGTCGTCGGCTGTTCTGTTGCCTATCACCTGACCAAACTGGGTTGGACCGATGTGGTGCTGCTGGAACGCAAGCAGCTTACCTCGGGCACCACATGGCATGCGGCGGGTCTGATCGGGCAATTGCGGGCCTCGTCGAACATGACGAAGCTCGCGAAATACACTGCTGATCTCTACTCCACCATCGAAGAAGAAACCGGCGTTGCAACGGGGTTCCGAAAGGTGGGATCAATCTCGGTTGCCTTGACACATGAACGACATGAGGAGCTGCGCCGATCTGCTGCGATGGCGCGGGCCTTTGATGTTCCTGTCGAAGAAATCGACACCGCCGAGATCAAACGGAAATACGCACATCTGAACACCAGCGATGTCGTGGGTGGCGTGTATCTGCCCAGCGATGGACAAGGCGATCCAGCCAACATTGCGCTGGCCATGGCCAAAGGAGCACGACAGCGCGGAGCGCAGATTTTTGAGCGTACCAAGGCGACACGCATCACACGCGACGGACAGCGCATCACCGCGGTCGATTGGGCGTCCGAAGACGGCAACAGCGGCACGATCACCTGCGATCATGTGGTGAATTGCGCAGGCATGTGGGGCCGCGAGGTGGGTCAGATGCTTGGCGTAAACGTACCACTTCAGGCCTGCGAGCATTTTTACATTGTGTCCGAACCGATCCCCGGCCTGGAGGCCTTGCCAGTGCTGCGGGTGCCGGACGAATGCGCTTATTACAAGGAAGACGCTGGCAAGATGATGCTCGGCGCGTTCGAGCCGAAATCGAAACCCTGGGGCATGAACGGCATCCCTGAAACTTTCGAGTTTGATCAACTGCCCGAGGATTTCGACCATTTCGAACCCATCTTGGAGGCGGCGGTGAACCGGATGCCGATGTTGGCCGAGGCCGGAATTCACACGTTCTTCAACGGACCCGAAAGTTTTACCCCGGACAACGCCTATTACCTTGGCCAAGCGCGCGAGATGGAGAATGTCTGGGTGGCCGCAGGGTTCAACTCCATCGGCATCCAGTCGGCGGGCGGCGCAGGTATGGCGCTGGCGCAATGGATGGAGGACGGGGCCAAGCCATTCGATCTGGGCGATGTGGACATTGCCCGCGCACAACCTTTCCAGCGCAACCGCCGCTATCTGAAGGAGCGGGTGACAGAGACGCTGGGGCTGCTCTATGCGGACCACTATCCCTACCGCCAAAAAGACACAGCTCGCGGTGTGCGTCGGACCCCGTTTCATCAACACCTTTTGGAACGCGGCGCAGTGATGGGAGAGATCGCAGGTTGGGAACGCGCGAACTGGTACGCAACAGACAGCCAGCCCCCCGAGTACGCCTATAGTTGGAAACGGCAAAATTTCTTCGACAACGTTGCGCGCGAACACAAAGCGATCCGCGAGAATGTTGGCATGTACGACATGTCCTCTTTCGGTAAGTTACGGGTCGAAGGTCCGGACGCGGAGGCGTTCCTGAACTATGTATGCGGGGCTGACATGTCAGTTCCGGTGGGCAAGATCGCCTACACCCAGTTCCTGAATACGCGCGGTGGGATCGAAGCAGATGTCACCGTCACGCGCCTGTCTGAGACCTGTTACCTTGTAGTGACGCCTGCCGCGACGCGGGCCGCCGATCAGACCTGGCTGCAGCGCCATGCGGGCGATCAGCACGTGGTCATCACCGATGTAACAGCAGGCGAAGGCGTGCTGGCGGTAATGGGGCCGAACGCCCGCAAAATCATGCAGGCGGTGTCGCCGGATGATTTCTCGAACGAGGCTAACCCCTTTGGCACTGCGCAAGAGATCGAGATCGGCCTTGGAACCGCGCGGGTGCACAGGGTGTCCTATGTCGGAGAGCTGGGCTGGGAGATCTACATGTCAGCCGATCAGGCGGGGCATGTGTTTGAAACGCTGTGGGAGGCTGGTCAGGATTTTGGGCTGACGCTGTGCGGGATGCATGCGATGGACACCTGTCGGATCGAAAAAGCGTTCCGCCACTTTGGCCATGATATTACCTGCGAGGATCATGTGCTGGAGGCAGGGCTGGGCTTTGCCGTGAAAACTGCGAAACCCGATTTCATAGGACGTGACGCAGTTTTGCAAAAACGCGAAGCCGGATTGCAAAACCGCATGGTGCAGTTCCGCCTGACGGACCCCGAACCTCTGCTCTATCATCATGAACCGATCCTAAGAGACGGAGACATTGTGGGCTACCTGAGTTCGGGCGCCTACGGCCACCATCTCGGCGGCGCAATTGGCCTGGGGTACGTGCCCTGTGCGGGGCAAAGCGTGGAACAGGTCTTGGCGTCGACATACGAGATCGACGTTGCAGGCACACGGGTCAGGGCGGAAGCATCGATCAGGCCCATGTATGATCCGACGTCTGCGCGGGTCCGGGGGTAGTCAGAAACTTCGTACGAAGTTTCTGAGACTGCGGGGTTTTCATACCAGAATCCTGCAGTCTTGTTCTGAATGGCCAAGCTGCGTAGACGGTGCAGATGTCAGATTACAACCCACCCGATACACCGCTGGACATCCTTCACGAAGACCATGAAATTCTCGTGGTCAACAAGCCTGCGGGTTTACTGTCGGTACCTGGCAAAGGCGCAGACTTGGCCGATTGCCTGATCGCGCGGCTTGAAGCAGTGTATCCACAGGTGCTTCTGGTGCACCGACTTGATCGGGACACTTCAGGCGTGATGGTGTTCGGACTGACACCCCATGCCCAGCGGCATTTGGGACTGCAGTTCGAGAAACGGCAGACGAAGAAAACCTATCTCGCCCGTGTTGTCGGACGGTTGGAACCGAAGACCGGCACGGTGGATTTGCCGCTGATCGTAGATTGGCCGAACCGTCCTTTGCAAAAGGTTGATCATGACACCGGCAAACCGGCGGTGACAGACTGGCGGGTGATGAAAGCCTCGGACGCAGAAAGCCGGGTGAAGCTGTTTCCGCAGACCGGGCGCAGCCATCAGCTGCGCGTGCATATGCTGGCGCTGGGACATCCGATTTTAGGTGATCCACTTTATGCGCCCGAAACGGCGGATCAGTACCCGCGAATGATGCTGCATGCCGAGGAACTGCGGCTGCGGCACCCGGATGGCGGCGAAGGTGTGAAGTTTCGGGTGCCTGCACCGTTCTAAAGGGTGCGGACGCTCGTGCGCCCGAGATGCGCAGCCTGCGGCCGCGCGATTTGCATATTTGGGAAAAGAAGAAGCCGGGGACCTGCGCCCCCGGCTTTGTTTTGTGCTTATTCAGCAGCCCAGCCGGAGACGGCTTTGACTTCAAGAAAATCTTCGATGCCCCAGACGCCGCCTTCGCGGCCGTTTCCGGACTGCTTCATCCCGCCAAAGGGTGAACCTGCCGATCGTCCTTCACCGTTCATTTCCACCATGCCGGAGCGCAGTTGACGGGCCAGACGATTGCGTCGTGCGCCATCCTGGCTTTGGACATAGTTGGTAAGACCGTAGACGGTGTCATTGGCGACTTGCACTGCCTCTTCCTCGGTCTCGAACTTCATGATTGACAAGACCGGGCCAAAGATTTCCTCGCGCGCGATGGTCATGTCGTTGGTGACATCGGCAAAGACCGTGGGACGCACATAGAAGCCCTTGTTCAGGCCATCAGGACGTCCAGTGCCGCCGCTGACAAGACGCGCGCCTTCGTCGATGCCTTTCTGGATCAAGTCCTGAATTTTCTGCCACTGGGTCGCATTCACCACGGGGCCGATATGGCGGCCCTCGGCAGAGGCGGGGCCAACGCTGATCTTGGCGGCAATTTCTCCTGCTTCTTCGACCACGCGATCGTAGATCGGCGCTTCGACCATCATGCGGGAGGGCGCGTTGCAGGACTGACCCGTGTTCTGCATCATGTGCAGCACGCTGCGTTTTACCGCTTTCTCATCGGCATCGGCGAAGATCAGGTTCGCACCTTTGCCACCCAATTCCAGATGTACCCGCTTTAGTGTGTCGGCGGCGGCTTTGGAGATCAGTTTGCCTGCGCGGCTGGAACCGGTGAAGCTGACCATGTCGATATCGAGATGAGCCGAAAGCTGGCTGCCAACGCCGACGCCATCACCGTTCACAAGATTGAAGACGCCCGGCGGGAACCCGGCATCGTGCATCATCTCTGCAAAGAGCATCGCGTTGAGCGGGCTTTCCTCGGATGGTTTGAGCACCATTGTGCAGCCCGCAATAGCGGCGGCGGCGACCTTGAGCGTGACCTGGTTCATCGGCCAGTTCCACGGTGTGATCAACGCGCAAACACCCACAGCTTCGTAGATGATTCGGTCCTTGGGGCTGTGATCATTGAGAGGGCGGTCAAATTCGAATGACTTGGCGGCGTCGATGAAGTTTTGCAGATGCCACGTACCCGCACCGACCTGGCTCGCTCGCGACATGTCGATGGGAGCGCCCATTTCGACACTCATGGCTTGAGCCATTTCTTCGCCGCGCGATTGGTAGATCTCGAGCAGTTTTTCCACCAGCGCGATACGTTCGGCGGGCGGCGTTGCCATCCATGACGGGAATGCATCCTTGGCTGCGGCAACCGCTGCGTCTGTGTCCGCCTGACCGCCGAGAGAAATCACCGCGCACGGCTCTTCGGTGGACGGATCAATGACATGGTGGTCACGTCCTTCAACGGGATCGACCCACTCTCCGTTGATGTAGAATTGACGTTTCTCGATCATCTGATTGTCTCCCCTAAGAGCATTGCAGACGACACTGTGTCACCCCCGCGTTCCCCTCGCAAGGGGGTGTAACTGACCAATGCACTGACTATGTTTCCGTCAAACGTCACACCCCAAAAAGGAGGCAATCATGGGCCTGCGCATCAACGACGAAATCCCTAACCTGACCGTGGAAACCGATCACGGGACAATCGCCCTGCACGATTGGATCGGCGACAGCTGGGCGATCCTGTTCTCGCACCCGAAAGACTTTACCCCCGTCTGCACCACCGAATTCGGTGCGGTCGCGCAACTGTCCGACGAATGGGAAAAGCGCGGTACCAAAGTGATGGGTATTTCCGTCGATGGAGTCGAAGATCACAAGAAGTGGAAGGGCGATATCGAATCGACCTCGGGGTCAAAGGCAGGTTTCCCGATCATTGCGGATGAAGATTTGGCTGTGGCCAAAGCGTTCGACATGCTGCCTGCAGAATACGTGCTGCCAGATGGCCGGACCCCCGCGGACAGTGCGACCGTCCGCGTGGTGTTTATCGTCGGGCCCGACAAAAAGCTAAAGCTGAGCATGACTTACCCAATGACCGTGGGTCGGAACTTTGCCGAAGTGTTGCGTGCACTGGACGCGCTGCAAACCTCAGCGCGCGAAAACGTAGCCATGCCAGCAAACTGGACCGTCGGTCAGGATGTCATCGTACCAATGTCGGTCAGCGATGAGGACGCGATCGCCAAATATGGCAAGATCGAAACCGTGTTGCCTTATCTGCGCAAGGCCAAGCTGCCGTCGTAAACCGGTACAGGCAAAAGTATTGGAAAAGGCCGGGACTTGTTCCCGGCCTTTTTTCATTCCACGGATATCAAAACGGCTTCGACGCGCCGGTTGGCTTCTCGACCTTCGACCGTGAGGTTTGTGGCGCGCGGCGACAGGAAACCGACGCCATCAGCGGCAACCTGCGAGGCGGGCACACCGCGCGATGTGATATAGGCCTGAGCCGCCTCTGCACGGCGGCGCGACAGCGCGACATTCGCGGCAAGCGATCCGGTCGCGTCAGTGTGGCCGACAAAAGTGATCTGGCGCGTCGGGTTCGCAAGCAGGTAAGCCACCATCGCATCGAGCGATTGCACCGGGCCATCGCCCAAAGACGCAGACCCGCTGGCAAAATCGAGATCGACCAGAACAACGTGACCCGTGGTTTCCAACTGCGTTACGACATCGCCCGCGTCCTCGGGGATGGACACGACGGGCGTGGTGATCACGGAAACCGCTGCGCGCCCCGGCGGCCCGACCTCGACCAATTGCGCAAAAACCGTGTCGCCATCGCGGCTGATCAAGAGGCTAAGAGCTTGGGTGGCATCCGCCGATTTCGCCGACAAGAAACGATAATCCGACAGGTCAACATACATATTCGGCGCGCGTAGAATGTCGGTGCCAAAACGAAAGTCGAAGCCGCCACAGCTTCGAGCGCTACATTCGAAGATTATGTCAAACCCATCCGACATGAGCTGTTCGCGCAGTGGCGCAAGCACCTGACCGGTCGTGATCCCTGCGCCGGACATGCGCCATGCGGTGCGCCGCACTTCGCCTTCCAGGCTTGCGACAGGCACGCCTGCGGTTTCGGTCCATGCGCCGATGGGAAGATCATAGCTGCCCGCTGGTGTGACGCGCGACACGGTTTCGCGCGCACCGAGAGGCAATGCCAAATCAAGGGCCAAGCAAGACGATGCAACAAGGCTCGCCGCTAAACATAGCCCGCTAAGTTTAGCGCGCTTGTGCGTGATACTCGTCATTGGGCCGCATATCCGTGGCGCTGGCCACGCGGTTGGTCATGTTGAAAAACCCGGCGACGTTAGCGATGTCCCAGATGTCACGGTCACTGAACCCAGCATCCCGCAACGCTTCGCGGTCGAATTCCGCAATTTCGGCGCTGGATTTGGTGATTTTTTCCGCAAAGGCCAGCATTGCACGGTGGCGGTGCTCTAGATCGGCCACGCGCCAATTCATTATCAACATTTCACCCAGCTTGGGATCGCCAGACAATTCGCGCACCGCCGCACCGTGAGCGGTCAGGCAGTAGAAGCATTTGTTGATCGAGCTGACGACCACGGCGATCATCTCGCGTTCCAACTTGCTAAGCCCGCTGCCTGCCAGCATGAGGTCATTGTAAAGTGTCGTGAACGCGTTGAGCTTGTCGATGTCAAAGGCATAGGCTTGGAGCACGTTCGGGATCATGCCCAGCTTGTCCTGACAGACGTCGAAGTATTTCTGTGTCTCAGGGGGAAGCGGGTCAACCATCGGCAGGTTAAGCGCAGTGGGAAGGGTGTTTTTGGTCATTTGGGTTCGCTTGTGTTTGGCAGAATGCGGTAGTGGTACTGTCCCACAACCTTCATTCCGAGGGAAGCATAGAGGCCATTTGCGCCGACATTTGCCTGCGTGCACAAGACGCTCATCCATTCTGCGCCATTGGGCTTGGCCCAAAGTGCGGCCTGCCGCATGAGCCAGACGCCCATGCCTTTGCGCCGATGCGCCTTGGGGATTTCAAGGGCATGGACCATCGCGATCTGTTCTGAAATGGCGCAATAGGCTGTGCCAGCGGGCTTGTCTGCAAATCGTCCAAGGACACCTATCTTGGGCACCTTGGCCCGCTCCATCACGGCGATGCGTTCGGGTCCGATTCCACCTGCTTGCCAAAGATCGCGCATGATCGCCAAAGGTTCCCAGATCGAAAAGGCGGTCACTCGGGGCACAGGCACATCGGTCAGTTGGTCTATCGGACAGACCCAAAGGTTCACCGGATCGATCACCTCGTAGCCTCGGTCCGCCAAGGCTGCATCTAACGCCTCGTCACCTTCACGGATCATAAAGAGCGCATCCTGACCCAGCATCCGCATTGCAGTTTCCGCAGCGGCAAGGTCTTCTTCGTGCCAGTCGCCTTCAGCTGTGGCGGCGCTTACGCGCTTTCCACCCCCGGCGCCGTTCCGCAGCATCCATGGTCCTGCAGGCGTGCGCTCCGCAGGGGGCCATGTTGCCTCGGTTACCGCATAGAGCGTATGAACCGTGGGCGTCATGCCGGGAACAGTTCAGACAATCGCGCCATTGCATGGTCCACACGCGCGCCATCGCTGCCTCGTACCACGATGTTTGATCCATAGGCTCCGTTCTGCTGGAACGGATATGACCCGATGGAAAGATCCGGGAAATCAGCGGCGATTTGGCCTAGGGGCCCGGCGATATCGCCTTCACCGCGATCCACCCTCAAGGTTTGCGACAAGACTGGCGCGCCACCTGTCAGCGTGGAGATCACGCTGGCGACCATCGCCTGAAAGACGGAAGGCACCCCGGCCATCACATGCACATTGCCAATGGTAAAACCCGGTGCGATCGAGACCGGGTTTTCGATCAACGTAGCGCCATCCGGAATACGGGCCATGCGCTTGCGGGCATCGTTGAACTCCATCCCGCGACTGTCGTAATGCGCCTGCAACAGGGCCGCTGCATCGTCACGCACGTCGATATGAACTCCGAACGCCGCCGCTACGCAATCGGCGGTGATGTCGTCATGGGTCGGACCGATGCCACCGGAAGTGACCACGGTGTCATGCGAAGCGCGCAAATCGTTGAGCGTTGCGACGATCGCATCGCTGTCATCGCTGACAATCCGCACTTCCCGCAGGTTGATGCCCACCTTGGTGAGTTCCTGCGCCAAATGGTGCATGTTCGCATCTCGCGTCCGGCCTGACAGGATCTCGTCGCCGATCACCAGCATGGCTGCGGTAGGATTGGGCATGCGCTGCCTCCTTGATCCGGGTTTTGCTCAGGTATAGGCGTGGCTTATGCGCTTTCAAACCCCCCTTGTTCCGGGCACCCTGATCCGACGGTACAAACGTTTTCTGGCCGATGTCACACTTGCCGACGGTCAGGAGGTGACAGCCCATTGCGCCAATCCCGGCTCTATGATGGGTCTGGCCGATCCGGGGATGCGCATCTGGCTTGAGCCGAACGACGATCCGAAGAAGAAGCTGAAGTTCGGTTGGCGGCTGGTTGAACATGGGAACGGCCATTTCACCGGGGTGGATACAGCGGTGCCCAACCGGATGCTGAAAACTGCGCTGGAGGCACGCGAGGTTCCGGGACTGCAGGTCTTTAAATCCTTGCGCGCCGAAGTCCCGTATGGCGAGAAAAGCCGGATTGATTTCCTACTGTCCTGCGATGGCGCACCCGACATCTATGTCGAAGTGAAATCCGTCACCCTGTCACGGCAGCAAGGACTTGCTGAATTCCCCGACAGCGTGACTGCACGGGGCACAAAGCACCTAATGGAATTGGGCAACATGGTTGCGCAGGGGCATCGCGCCGTAATGCTTTATCTTGTGCAGCGGACCGATTGTGACCGCATGACCCTAGCACAGGATATCGACCCCACCTATGCACGGGCTTGGCAGACTGCCACAGCCGCTGGAGTTGAAACATTGGCATTGGATTGCCACATCACCCCCGAGGGTGTTCAGCTTGGCAAATCAATCCAAATACTTGCGCCCTCTGAGCTGTAATGTCGCGCCACTGGCAAAACCATGCGTGGGGAGCTAAAACCGACACAAGAGTTACTGGAGTTCCCTTGTGAACAATAACCATGATGGTCGCATGACGCGGGAAGGTATCCGCATCCACGAAGACGCAGATTTCGCTGGCATGCACAAAGCCGGAGAACTGGCAGCGCGCATTCTGGATGATGTGGCCGAACACGTTTTCGTCGGACAGACGACTGCCGCGCTGGATGATTTCATTCGAACGGAGGTGGAAAAAGCCGGCGCTGTGTCTGCCACCATCGGCTACAAAGGCTATCAGCACGCAAGCTGCATCAGCGTGAACCACGTGGTCTGCCACGGCATCCCCGGAGACAAAACGCTCAAAGATGGTGACATCCTCAATATCGACGTGACGGTCATTGTCGACGGTTGGTTCGGCGACACCAGCCGCATGTATGTGGCGGGCAAGCTAAGCCGCAAGGCGGAACGCCTGATCCAAGTCACTCATGACGCTTTGTTCAAGGGGATCGAGGCGGCCAAGCCCGGAAACACGTTCGGAGATATCGGCCACGCGATCCAGACCTACGTCGAGGCGAACCGTATGTCCGTCGTGCGCGATTTCTGTGGCCATGGATTGGGTCGCGTATTCCACGCGCCGCCCAACGTGCTGCACTACGGGCGCTCCGGCACGGGCCCGCGCCTTGAGGAAGGCATGTTCTTCACAATCGAACCGATGGTGAATCTGGGTCGCCCCGAGACAAAAGTATTGGCCGATGATTGGACTGCAGTTACCCGCGACAAATCATTGTCCGCACAGTTCGAGCACTCCATCGGGATCACCTACGATGGGTGCGAGGTGTTCACGCCCTCTCCGTCGGGGCGGTTCCACCCGACCTATTCCGCCTGAGTGATGCCGCTTCTATGGACGCTGACCCAACCCGTGTGCTGACCATCGGGTGCAGTTGCATCAATCGGTTCCAATTCGATTTCTTCCAAGACAGGCACCCCGAAACTGCCCCGCAGTTCGTCAAGTCATTGTTTGATTGGAACATTGTCTCTTTGGTCGGGACCGAAACTATTCTGCGCCACGCGGTCGATGGCACACTGCAAGACGCGCTTCAGAACACTGCCGCGTTCTTTGTAGAGTGGGACGTCCTGCTATTTCACAAGCATCTTCCTGGCGTGTGCTTTTTCCACGAGCAGGAGATCGCAAAGGCGTTCGACGATCCTGCACAGAAAGACACTCTGATCAGCAAACTGACGCATCAGGCCGCGCCTTTCCTGTCCCCGGACTACAGCGGGCGCACACATCTGGTCTGGTCGAACATCCAGCCCAACCTGCCGGACACCGTGAACAACGTCACACCGTGGGAAACATTCCAACTGACCGCGGAACGACACGCGACAATCACGACGCTTGGACGAGACCTGTTCGGGCCAGAAACCAGAGTTACCTACCTCACTGTTGCAAACGATGTCGCGCCAGAGTTGATCGGCGCGCCGGACATTCAGGTAATCGATCTGCCGCGTGGCCCCGAGTACGAAGGATCACCCGATCTCTACAACTCCCTCCTTACGGGTATCGTTAGACGGACACACCTCTGAAACAGCCTGGGACTGGGGTGGTTTGTCGCTTTCCCTTGCTCGTTCGCACCGCTAAACCGTCTGCCATAGCGGAGGCTCAGATGACGAAGATCAGCCCACAACCCGGGATCATGGATATTGCGCTTTATGTCGGCGGCAAATCGCATGTCGATGGCGTGTCCAACGTTGTGAAACTCAGCTCGAACGAAAATCCGTTCGGGCCAAGCCCTGCCGCTCAGGAAGCGGTGCGGCGCTCGGTGCTCGAATTGCATCGCTATCCCTCGACCGATCATGCGTCTTTGCGCGCCGCGATCGCCGAAACTTATGATCTGAACGCGGCTCAGATTATCTGCGGCGTCGGTTCTGACGAGATCATCACCTTCTTGTGCCAAGCCTATGCCGGGCCAGGCGATGAGGTGATCCACACCGAACACGGGTTTGCGCTTTACAAGATTTGCGCGCTGGCAGCAGGCGCAAATCCGATCGAAGTACCCGAGCACGATCGCGTCACTGATGTTGACGCGATCCTTGCTGCTTGCACGGACAAGACGAAACTGGTGTTCATCGCCAACCCAAACAACCCAACAGGCACAATGATCGGTCTGGCCGAAATTGAACGTCTGGCCGAAAATCTGCCGCCTCAGACGCTCTTGGTGCTGGACGGCGCTTATGCCGAGTTTGTCGACGGTTATGATGGCGGTGCCGCTCTGGTCCACACACGCGACAACGTGGTGATGACGCGCACTTTCTCCAAGATTTACGGACTGGGCGGGTTGCGCATTGGCTGGGGCTACGGACCGCAAGAGGTGATTGAAGTTCTCAATCGCATACGCGGCCCCTTCAACCTGTCGGGCACTGCGCTCGCTGCAGCAGAAGTTGCCGTGCGCGACACGGCCTACGTCGAGAAATGCCGCCTTGAAAACACCCGCCTGCGCGCATGGTTGGCCGAAGCACTTGCCGAACATGGTGTGCCGTCCGATACGTCGATGGCGAATTTCGTGCTAGCCCGGTTCACCGATGAACCAGAGGCTGAGGCATGCAATGAATACCTTCAGAAACAAGGACTGATCGTGCGACAGGTTGGATCGTATAACCTACCCTTCGCGCTGCGCATCACGGTCGGGGACGAAGCAAGCTGCCGCCGGGTTGCACATGCGATTGGACAGTTCAAGGCAGGCGCACGATGACCGCGATTTATGACCGCGTCGCCCTGATTGGACTGGGCCTGATCGCATCTTCGATGTTCTGGTCGATGAAACGCGGTGGTTTAGCCGGCCATGTCACGGGCTATGCCCGCAGCGCCGAAACCCGCGACACGGCGCGCCGGATCGATCTATGCGACACCGTCTGCGATACGTTGTCAGAGGCCGTTGCGGACGCAGACCTTGTGGTCTTGGCCGTGCCTGTTGGCGTGATGGGACAGCTCGCGGAAGAGATCGCACCCTATCTCAAGTCAGGCGCGACCGTCACCGATGTAGGGTCGGTGAAAGGCCAGGTTATCAGTGATGTTGCGCCGCACATTCCCGAAGGCGTGCATTTCGTTCCCGCGCACCCGTTGGCCGGCACGGAACACTCCGGACCGGAATCTGGGTTCGCAACGCTCTTTGACAATCGGTGGTGCCTGATCGTCCCTTCCGAAGGCAGCTCGCCCGAAGCAGTTGAGACCCTGTCGCGCTTTTGGCGTGGGCTTGGGTCGAACGTCGATGTGATGGCCCCCGATCATCATGACCTCGTACTGGCAGTCACGTCGCATTGCCCGCACTTGATTGCATACACAATGGTAGGTGTGGCGGATGACCTTGGACGCGTTACAGACAGCGAAGTGATCAAGTATTCGGCGGCTGGGTTTCGAGACTTCACCCGTATCGCGGCATCGGACCCGACGATGTGGCGCGATGTTTTCCTTACCAACAAGGACGCAACGTTGGAAATCCTTGGGCGGTTCACGGAAGAGCTTTTTGCGCTGCAAAGAGCGATCCGGCAAGGTGATGGTCCACTGCTCCATGACTATTTCACCCGCACCCGGGCGATCAGGCGCGGGATCATCGAAGCGGGCCAGGATACGGCAGCCCCGAACTTTGGGCGATCTAGATAGGGTATCGGATGCGGGTAACGAGTGTTCTGGTTTGGGTTTGGATTGTAATAGCAGGAGCGGTAGACGCGGCTCCAGAAACATCCCTCAAACCAGTCGCACGCGCGGAAAAACCAACCACGGCATCCATCCCCACCTTAAGTGACTTCCGCCCAACCGCGCGACCTGCCGTACTGGAGGCGGCGCTGGTCGAACAACTGACGCACCAGTTCCAAGCCGAGGCAGACCCCGGCTTTCAGCGCGCGCTGGCAGCCGAGGCAGACCCCGGCTTTCAGCGCGCGCTGGCCAGCCAGATCGGCATGACGACCCGTGCCTTTGCAGCCCTCTCTCCGCAGGCAATAGGTCTTTCGAGCCGCCCAAATATGCGCCCGAACGGAATTGTAGAAAAGGCCATGGCCCAGCGTCGCGCGCGCGCCAAAGGCGCGGTTTGCGGTGATCCCGACATTCAAGGCGAAACTGTCGGGTTTGTTCCAGGACGCCTGACAGCTTGCGGCATCAAGAACGGGGTCAAGGTTCGCTCTTTCTCAGGTGTCACCCTAAGCCAACAAGCCATTCTGGATTGCAAGACAGCCAAAGCGATCAAAACATGGGTCAACAAGGGAATGAAACCTGCAATTGGCAACACAGGGGGCGGCGTATCCCAAATAAAAGTAGCCGCACACTATGCCTGCCGGACGCGTAACAACCAAGCCGGCGCAAAGATAAGCGAACATGGCAAAGGTCGAGCGATCGACATCTCTGGATTTAAGCTGCGAGACGGCAGGCAAATCACACTCCTGCAGGATTGGGACAGGCGTGACACCGGAGCAATGCTGCGAAAAATGCACAAACGGGCCTGCGGCATCTTTGGAACGGGCCTCGGGCCAGATTCGGATCGGTTTCACAAGGACCACTTCCACTTCGACACCGCACGCCACCGCGGCGGCTCGTTCTGCCGCTGACGTTATTGGTAGGACCGGACAAGGCTTTCAGCGACCAATGCCCAACCATTCGCAACAACGAAGAATGCGAGTTTGAACGGGAGTGATACGATGGCAGGGGGCACCATCATCATGCCCATCGACATCAGCACGGCGGCAACCACCAGATCAATGATCAGGAATGGCAGAAAGATCAGGAAGCCAACCTGAAACGCGCGGGACAGTTCTGAGAGTAGAAAGGTCGAAATAAGGACCGAAAGGGGGGTCTCGGGAGTGGCTTCTGTCAGTTTCAAATCCGATCGGATCCGAGACATGGTTGCGAAGGTTTCTGGATCGACTTGCGCCGCCATGAACACGCGGAATGGTTCAAACCCACGTTGAAAGCCTTCTTCGACCTCGACCTCCTCATCCAGAAGTGGGCGAATACCTTGTTCCCAAGAATCGATCAGAACCGGCTCCATCACGAAAAACGTCAAGAACAGCGCGATGCTTATGATGAGCATGTTGGGAGGTGATTGCTGCAAACCAATTGCTTGCCGCAGGATCGACAAAACCGTCACAATGAATGGAAAGCATGTGACCGTGATCACGATCCCGGGCGCAACGCTAAGTAAGGTAATCAACGCGATCAGTTGGAGCGTTGTGGCCGTGATTGACCCACCATCCCCGAAATCCAGCGACAGATTTTGGGCTGTCGCGCCAGTCGCTGCTCCAAGGCCAATCACGGTAGCGATGAGCCAGATCCGTTTCACCACCTAAACACCGGATGGGCTAATACCAAGGGCTGCGATCATTGACCCACTTTCGCCCAATCTCTGGTTCCGATTGACGTGATGACGTCCGGTAG
>CANNCS010000075.1 GCA_947503115.1 uncultured Marivita sp. | reverse complement strand
CAGGGAACGCCGTGCGCTGGACGCGCTCGATGAAATCCGCGGAAACAGGTAAGAAGTGTCAGACTCGGAGCACTAGCGCGTCCACACGGGCCAAAATGGCCCCCTCGACCGACTCGAGAAAATCGACATGATCCAGATCTCGTTGACCCGCCGCGAACAGGCAATGTTGACCTTCGTGTGTGACATACCCCTGCTCTTTCAGTGCCCTTCCGATTTGCGCGGCAAAAAGGGGTGACCCCCCGGATTTTTCGAGCACCAGTTTCTTGAGATCAGGAGACAGGCTCTCCGCGTTTAGTTCCTGACACGCGATTTTAATCACACCCTCTTCACCAAGGGGCTGTAGTTCGAGCGTTTTTACGTCCGGTGCGCCATACAACATCGCCGCCTCCATGGTTGATGGGGGCTCAGGTCGCTTGGCGAGTAGCACGCCAATGAGTGCGTCAGTTTTCGCTACACCATGCAGCAGCGCGATAGATGGGGTGTCCATCCATTGCGCATCATCAAAACAAAGAATGACTGCCCCTCGCTCGGCCAGTTCCGATAGGGCATTGGCCATCAAGCCAGCAATCCGTGCCCCACGTTCAGGCCCGGTCAATGCCGCTACCGAAGCGGGTAGATCGTTTCTTGCGTAGGCGAGCCATTCAACAACGCCTTTTCCTTCTGCAGACAAAGCCCCGTTTTCATGCTCAAGGATATTCGCCGCAACCCGGCGCCATGAATGGTACGGCAGATCGCGTGTTATCTCTTCGCCGCTCCCGGCAAGCCAGTACGCGCCCCGCGATTTGAAAACCTCATGGGTTTGCGAAAGCAAGGCAGTCTTACCAATGCCCGGCAATGCTTGGACCACCACTTTGCCGCCCACTTCAGCCGCCAACGCATGTTCGATTTCAACCAGTTCCTTGCGTCGACCTACGAGCTTACAGCGTGAGGCTCCGGTGGGCGATCTCTGTTCATAGGAACTTCGACCAATAAGTCGTTTCGCTTCGCATTCAGGACAGGCTTCGAAAACGAAATGGCTGGTCAGATCACTAGAGACTGAGTCAGCGACCAAAACGTCGTAGGTGTTCGCCGCAACCATTAACTGCGCCGCCTGAGACATTGGCTTGCCAGTAATATCGTATCTTGCACGCCCAGACATCGCAAAGATGCCGGACAGTGCGGAACCGCGTGCCACGCCGATCCCAACATTGATGCATTCGGATTTTGCGAACTGAGCGATACTTCCGCTTGCAAGAACAGCCCGGAGCGCATCGTTTTCGTGACCAACCGGCGCGCCGAAAACAGCAGATACATAGCTGCCTTTCGCATCAGAGTTCAGGCCAAGAACTGTTCCGCCCTGTTTGATCACCACTGACTGCACGTGCTCGACCAGTTGCTGCATGCGTAGCTGATCGTCGGCATCGGAATAGTGCAGCCCTCGGATGTGAACAAAGAGCGAAACAACCGTGCGGATTTGTGCGACGGCATCCATCCCAAAACGCGCAACATCCGAACTTTCCGTGCAAAGAGAATATGCAACGCCGCGAAGTGTCAGCGGCACCCACGCAATTGCATCCGTCTCGGGTATAGTCTCATTTATTGTATCAAGTGCGATCTCTTCGCATGCTGGAACATCTTGGAGCTCGTAAGCGCCATCAACACCAAGAGGGACAGCAACTATTCCCTTGTGTTCAAGGAGAGATTTCGCCGTATCGCAGGCAACAATTCTGGGACGGTCGGGCAATGTATCTAGCGTTGCAAGTTTCTGTGCGGCGCTCCCCCCAAAAAGCTCAAGAAACGAAAGCGCTTCGCTACCGGTCACTTTCCGAAGAAACGTACCCGAAGCGATCGAAATACGCGTTGCGTCTTCAAATCGTCCTTCGATTGTCTTTGCGACCATAGCAGCCCGGTGCGCCGCATCTTCTGCACCGCCAACATCTTCGGCATTAAAGAAAAGCGTCACTGCATCACCAGCAAAAGCAACGGACGTTCCGCCAAAGCGGGCCGCGATATCCAAAATACCCGAAAAGAACTCTTGCAACCGGCCGTAGAGTAATTCCGCGCCCAGCTTGCGACCGTGTCTTTCAATCAAATCCTCGGTCATGCGTGTGAAACGCACCACATCAACAAAAACCGCAGTCCCCTCTTGTGCGATCATTGAGGTGTGTTGATTAGCAGCGTCTCGACGGAACTGAGGAACAAAATCCTTAAGCAAAATCTGAGTTGCCACTGATATCTCCTAAATCCTGCCGCGCAGTAGTGCTCCGAATTTCATGGCCCGAAGGTAAGCCCTGTACCACGGAAAAAGTGGGGATCACCGAAGTGACCCCCAAAGGGAGAAACGAAACATGAAAAAAATCGTCTCAACGCACATGTGGCAACTGCGAAAGCATGAAGATCAGTCCGCCCAAGACGTCCCTGCAAAAGACCTTGAAAGGCAGCAAGCACTACCGCTCGCTTTCGCTCGGAATCTTGTAGCTTTTCCAACACGTATTCCCCAACCGCGCACAACACGCCCAAATGATGTGCCATGAAACCCTGCCACGTTCTGTGAAATGCGTCACAAAAGCAATGATTTGAGAGTCTAGCCGCGTTAAAGCCAGATTGTCTGACCGTCTTTGCCCAAGCGACCGTTGGGGAACGTGGCGCGAAGTTCTTGGTCTGCAAGCCCAAGTGTGTGATCATCCGCAAGATGGTGATGGTGCACACCTAACCACTTTTTTTACGGGCATCGCGATCTTACCAGCAGCATGCCAATGAGTGTGACCAAAAGATTTGTTCGCGTTATAGTTCTGTGGTGTGAACGTGCTTTCGACAATGCCAAGATCGACATTCTCCATCCATTCCGTAAGTCTGCGCATCTGATGTTCGTCGCAGTGAGAAAAATCGCCTGTGTAGACAACAGTCTTGTCATTGTGCCGAATTCGGAAAGCCGTGTTTCCGCCTGGATGGCACAGCTCCAGACGTTCGATCGTTGCATCACCTATGGTATGTATTTCCGCATCTGACAAATCTTGAAACGAAAGATCAGCCTGAATTGCTTCCATTCCCATGGGAAGGAATGGCTGTGCAAACAATCGATGCATCATTTCTTCAACAGAGCACGCCAGAACCGTTTCGTCAGCAAACAATCGTATGCGCACCCCCTTTTCGAACAGAGGAGCAAAAAAAGGCAGTCCCATAATGTGGTCGATGTGAAAATGGGTAAGTGCAATATTGATCTCTGGTGTTTCATCCTGAAGTAGCTTTGCCCTAGGGCGACCAGACCAGACCCCGCATCGCAAATAATACTTCTCGACCCGCATGTAACTTCGTAGCAAGAAGTCGCACATCCGTAGTCAGACGTCCAAAGACCCGACTTTGGAACGGCCCCATGCACGCCCCACAGCGTGACGCTTAATTCAGAATCATGTTGATCGATTTTTCGAACTCCCTCACGCCGGCCACATCAGGTGCAGTCACCCATGTCCACTTGGTTCATTGTTCCGACATGTCTGCTCGTTGCTTCCAACTTCAACCGCATGTCGCGAGAGAAGCTGTTCTGGATCACCGACGCGATGGCAGCTTCGCTTTGGCTTAGGCCGCGCAGTGCTTCGGCTTCCAAGCACAGTAGACGCGCAGTGCTTACGAGCCTGACAGTCGCTGTCGCGGGGGCATCGCCCAGGACGGTCATCTCTCCGATAAAGCTTCCTGGGCCGCATGTCGCGATATGTATGTTGTTCTGAAGTACCTCGGCGCGTCCGCTTTTTAGGTAGATCAGGCTGTTGTTCCTTTCGCCCTGCCGGGTCAGTTCAAACCCGCGGTCACCTTCGACCCAGACCCCTATGTCGAGCAGCTTTCGAGCAAGATGAAATGGCAGCTTTGGCAACTGCTCGTTAATAAACTCCATTTCTTCATCAGTGAACTGTATGCGGCGATACAGGAAATACATCCGAACAATTCCGAAAACGGAAATGAGGATCCAACTCACTTGAATGACGACAGAAGCAGCATTGAACGCAGTGGAGAGGCTTACCAGCACCAGTGAGGCCGCCACCAAATTCATCAACGTATAAACTTTTGAGTTTCCGCCGATATATCCAGCCTGCAAGAGAAAATACGAAGCAAGGTATAAAAAAGCGCCAAGCAAACCAACGTATTTTAAAATTTCGTCAATTGGCATGATAGTGACTCGAAAACCTTGCGCTTTGACAAAGAACCAATCAAGTCGAAACAATCGGGTATGTGACCTACGCCACAAAACCATCAAATAATATCTGTTCCTCCAAGACTTCTTAGTTCATCTCGGTCGAGGATAATGATTTTTTGCCGCTTCAAATCAATTGCGCCGTTCTGCCGCCACTTGGACAGTGCCTTCGAAACCGCTTCACGAGACGCACCGGTAAAGTCGGCCAATTCCTCCTGACTTATCGCAAGTTGGCCCACATCAGGTTGCTGAGACGTCAAATGAAGTATTTTTCGCGCCAACCGTTCTGGAAGCCTCAGAAAAGCCTGTTGATGCAATTGCTCGGTCAGAAAGCGCATTCTCTTGGCAGCTGCGGCCGTGATGTCGAGACCAAGCTGAGGATTGGCAAGGATTGCCGGGATCAGGTCACTCCGTGTGATGGAAAGCAATGTACATGGTTCGAGGGCAGTGACAGTTGCCGTCCTGGCTCCGGGATCGAATAGAGCGATTTCTCCTATCAAATTACCCGGTTGAATAACGTCCAGCGCAAGCTTGCGTCCCTCCTGCGATATAACGCTGACTTCCAAAGTGCCGTCTTCAAGGGCAAATAACGTATCACCCTCATCTCCTTGCTGGAAAAGCGTCGCTTGCGCGTCCAGTTTGGTTGGAACGGCAAGGGTCTCCATGACCTCCAGCATTCCTACCGGCGCATGTCGGAATAGACCTGTTCGCGGTAGTCGACTTGGGGTTTTGGGTAATGATGCGGCCATAAATGACTATGTTTGCTTCCCACCGAAAGGGTGTTGCCAGAAATCCACCGAGCGGCAAAATCAATAATTGTCAGAGACAAATGCCACATTCGACCCAAGCTGTAGATACGACTTTACGCGCGTGTCTAACCCACGGAGGGTCCGTCGCTTGAACTTCGATGATCAAACCCGACAATAGTGCGTAAGAGTGGTACAAATGCGCAACATGACAGAGGGACCAATTGGGCTCTGAAATCACAACCAAAAGATGACGACCATGAAGCATAGGGCAGAAAGGGGCCAGACGTGCCATTTGCGCGCCGGTTAGCTAGAAAGGCTCGCGCCTGTCACAGCGCCGTTTTTCGAAACCGTAACACACTCTGCGCGAGCGAAATTAACGCATCTTTTCCCTAACTAACCCCGCACTCGGTCCATCTTTGGGTCAAACAGGGGGCTGAGTGTCACTGTTGCGGGGACCCGCTCGGTAGCGACCTCGAGCTCGTAATGACCACTCAACACGTAGTCGCGATCAATGGCCTCGGTCGCACGGACATAGCCCATACCGATGGAGCACCCGAGCGTATGTCCATAACCACCGGAAGACAGCCAGCCACAGCGCTCACCATTGCGATAGATGGTCTCTCGCCCCGACAGGATCGTGTCACCGTCAGCGGTAAAAGTGGCCAGGATTTTCTTGACCCCGCCTTCGCGCTGGGCTGCCACCGCGGCGCGCCCTTTAAATGGTATGTTCGACTTCATCTTTACAGCCCACCCCAAACCAGCCTCGTCAGGAGTGTGATCGGGGCCAATATCCGAAGACCAAGCCCGGTAACCCTTTTCGAGGCGCAAAGTCTCGATGGCACGGTATCCGGCATTTCGCAGCCCGTGTTCTACACCAGCTGCATGCAAGGCATCATAGACGGTTAGCGCGTATTCAGTCGGCAGGTGCAATTCCCAACCCAATTCTCCCACATAGGTGATCCGCAACGCCAGGACGGGGCAACCTGCTATGCCGATCTGCTGTGCGATGCCAAATGGTTGCGCGGCGTTCGATACATCAGACCGCGTGACCGCCGACAAAATATCTCGCGCCTTTGGCCCAAAAAGCGACAGAACCGCGTTCGACGATGTCACATCAACAAGTTGCGCATTCATACCTGCCGGAATGTTGCGCCGGATCCAGTCAAAGTCGTGTGTGGCATAGCCAGTCCCAGTTACGATGTAGTAACTGTCCTGACCGGTGCGCACACAGGTCAGGTCACATTCGATCCCGCCACGGTCATTGAGCATCTGTGTATAGATGATCGAACCGACCGGCTTGTCCACGCGGTTGGCCGCGATCCACTGAAGAGCGGCTTCAGCATCAGGCCCTTGCAGAATGAATTTTGCGAACGAGCTTTGGTCGAACATCACCGCTGCGTCGCGCGCTGCCCGGTGTTCGCGCCCAACCGGGTCGTGCCAGTTGGGTCTTTCAAAGGTGTATATGTCACGCCCCTCCTCGCCCGGTTCGGCAAACCAGTTTGGTCGTTCCCATCCCAGTTTTTCTCCGAAAACCGCGCCCGCTGTCCTAAGCCTGTCGTACAGGGGCGACCGACGGCAGGGTCGACCGCTGTCGTGTTCTTCGGACGGCCAGGCCATTGTGTAGTGTTTGCCGTAAGCCTCTAGCGTCCGTGTGCGCACCCAATCGGTGTCTGTGTGCGGACGTCCAAAGCGACGGATATCGACTGGCCACAAATCATAAGGAGGCGCGCCTTTGGCAACCCACTCAGCGAGCGCCATCCCGGCACCGCCGCCTGCAGCAATACCGAAGGCATTAAACCCCGCCCCGATAAAGACATTCGCCATCTCAGGAGCCTCACCAAGGATAAAATTTCCATCCGGCGTAAAACTCTCCGGCCCGTTGATGAGTTGCTTCACCCCCACTGTTTCTAGCTTCGGCACACGCGGCAGCGCCAACTCCATCAATTGCTCAAAATGGTCAAAATTTGAATCGAGCAATTGAAAATCGAACGGGTCAGGAATGCCATTCTTGGCCCAGGGGATACCATTCGGCTCATATCCACCCATGACAAGGCCACCGACTTCTTCCTTGTAGTAAGTTAGACGGTCAGGATCGCGCAGAGTCGGCAGGTCCGATGGGACGCCAAAAGCCTCTGTTAGCATGTATTGATGCTCGACCGAGACAAGCGGCACTGTCACTCCAATGGTCTTTGCCAGGTCACGGGTCCACTGGCCGCAGCACAGAACCAATTTTTCGCAAGCGATGTCACCTTGTACCGTCCGGACTCCAACCAGCTTACCCCGCTCGGTCAGAATCTCGGTTACAGGAGTGTTTTCCTTCAGCACCGCACCTTTTGCGCGCGCGCCCTTGGCCAGTGCCTGTGTGATATCCGACGGGCTTGCCTGCCCATCAGTTGGTAGAAAGGCCGCACCAACAATGTCAGAGATGTCCATCAGAGGCCAAAGATCCTGTGCCTCTTGTGCAGACAGTAGCTGCATGTCGAGCCCGAAGGAATGTGCGGTCGTCGCCTGACGTTTTACTTCGGTCCAGCGCTCTTGGTTACAAGCCAGTCGCAGCCCGCCGTTCATCTTCCAGCCTGTCGCAAGACCGGTTTCCGCTTCGAGCTTATTGTAGAGGTCGATGGAATACCCCAAAAGTTGCGTGATATTCGCACTCGAGCGCAACTGGCCTACCAGACCCGCTGCATGCCAGGTCGATCCTGAAGTAAGCGCCGCCTTTTCAAGCAGAAGGACTTCCTCGCCCATTTGCGCGAGATGGTACGCTGTCGAGCAGCCAATGATGCCGCCACCGATGATGAGAGTCTTGGCAGATGAAGGGAGCGTCATGGCGGATCCTCAGACGTTTTGAAAATCTTGTAGCGCGACGGAGAGCCGCGACATGTTCTCGGCCGTGTAGGCGGCGAAATCGAAGTCCAGATCAGAATGGATTTCAGACGTCATGGACCAGAGCGTCTCGCGCAAAAGGGAGGCGCATTTCATCGCCTGATAGGCGCGCCAATGAGTGCTCGAGGAAGCTTCGAAATATTGCTCGAGCATTTGACGTTCCTGTGTTTCGGAGAAGCCGTTGTTCCCAGCCAGCCCCGCAAGATCAAATAGCGGCGTGTTAAAGCCGCCATATTCCCAATCGATCAACCAGAGCTTTTGACCGTCATCCAAAATATTGGCCGCAAGCAAATCGTTATGGCCAATCACCAGCGTGACAGGGCCAGTGGCCTTTTCCAGTTTGTCGAGCTCGTCCATCAAATCAGGAAGTGCCGCAGCATGTGGCGATCCATCGGCGCGCAGCCGCGTTGCGTAAGTGCGGTTGACCTGAAACGGCCAGAAGGTCAGAATCGGTGTGGTCAGATGCGCACCCAATGCACGGTGCGTGTGTTTCAGAAGATCAACAATGCGCGGCACGTTTTTCGGGTCGCGCGCCATTTCCTCGGTGAAGGTTTGCGCTTCAATGAAATCGAGAACCAGCACACCCGGTTCATAGTGATGAACGCCTGGTGAGACCCCTGCAGCTTGGGCGCCTTGGCTTAGCGCCACTTCGTTCCACCGCATCACACCATGTTCGGGAATATCCGCGCCAAGCCTTACGACAAAGTGACGGTCCCCATCAGTAACACGCAGATTCACGTTGGTGATACCGCCGCTCAGCGGTTCGATTTCGGTCGGCTTGTCGAAGCACGACAACCCTGCGGCGCGTGCGATGGCATCCTTGATCACAAGCCCAGCCTCCGTTTCTGATTGTCCGAAAGAGCATGCACGATCCGATCCGCGATGATCGCGATCACGGCGACCGACAAACCGGCCACAATGCCTTGCCCCGCATTGGCCTTGGTAAGAGCGATATAGACTTCCTGCCCTAAGTCTCGGGTCCCAACGAGCGCGGTGATCACCAGCATCGACAGCGCCAGCATGATCGTCTGGTTGAGCCCAAGAAGAAGCTGTGGGGTCGCCAGCGGCAACTTCACCCGCCATAGAAGTTGGGCAGGCGTGCACCCAGCCATACGTCCCGCTTCGAGTAGCTGCGGCGGCACTTCCCGGATACCATGAGCGGCATAGCGTACTGCCGGGGCAAGCGCATAAAGCACCACCGCGATCATGGCGCTGAAATCACCGACGCGGAAAAGCATCACGACCGGGATCAGGTAGACGAAGGACGGCAAGGTCTGCAACGTGTCCATCACCCCAAGGATAATGCGACCTGCTCTTGGTTTCTGAGCGGCCCAGATGCCCAGCGGTGTACCAATCAGGATGGCGACAAACACTGACACGCCGCACAGGTAGAGCGTCACCATCGCCTCGCCCCAAAGGCCTGACGCAGCAATGAACAACATCATTAGTGCGGCCATAAAACCCAGTTTCCAGCCAGCCACGCGCCCTGCGATCAGACCAACCGCAATGATGCCCCACAACCAAGGGATGCCTGTAAAGAACTTTTTGACGGGCAGCAGTAGGGCCTTGAGTAAGGCCGTTTTGATTGTTTCTAGCGTGTCGAAGAAGTTTACGTTGATCCACTCCATGGCGTCCGACCAAACCGCGCCAGTACTGATCTTGAGAACATCGGGATAGCTCTGAACTGCAGGCGCCACTTGCCCCAGCAGAAATGTTCCTAGGACAATCAAGGCTACTGTGGTCGTCCAGGGATGGCGTTGCAACCAAGACCCAGTGCGTGGATGCGGCATCCGCCGTTCGCTGAAGGCCTGACTCGAACGGTCGAGCGCAATCGCCATAACGACAATGGCCAGCCCGGCCTCAATCCCGCCACCGATGTCCAGTTTTCGAAGGCTGGCAAGAACGTCGAACCCAAGCCCACCTGCACCAATCATAGAAGCTATGATCACCATGTTCAAAGTCAGCATTATTACCTGATTGACGCCGACCATCAGCGTCGGAATCGCCGTCGGGACAAGCACCTTCCAAGTCATTTGTCGCCGTGTGACGCCCATCATACGCCCTGCTTCGACCAATTCTTCGGGAACGGACTTGAGCGCGAGAATGGTAACGCGGATCATTGGTGGCATGGCGTATATTACGGTCGCAACGAGGGCAGCCACCGGACCAAATCCGAAGAGAATAAGAATTGGGACCAGATAGGCGAACACTGGTACCGTCTGCATCAGGTCGAGGATCGGACGCAGCAATTTATCAAACCAAGTGTGCCGATAAGCAATGATGCCCAGCCCGAGCCCACCAGCGGCACCAATCGGGACTGCCACCAGGACCGAGGCCAGAGTGATCATCGCACTGTCCCACTGACCGAATACGGCAAGGTAGAGGAAACACCCACCGACCAGCAGCGCCAATCCCAGATCGCGGGCGTAATGAGCAATGGCGACAACGGTCGCAATCACCGCAATCCAACTAAGCGACGGCGCGATCTGCACAGCACTGTCCCCAAGGCCGGACTGGAACCCTTCAATCAGAAGATTTCGCAGAAACTGGTAGGGCATTTCGATCAGCGACGCGATGGATCGGGTCAGGTCTCGGAACGTTAACAATCCCAAATGCGCGTCGTTAACCAACCAATTCAGGAAATCGCTGATGGCAGTGTCGAGTTTTAGCTGCAACGCTTTTGGAAATCGGATGATCCAGCGGGCGTCCAACAGCTTATAAAGTTGAAACGAATAATGAGACAGCAACCAGGTCAATGCGAACAGGCCCAGCCAGAAAAGCCGTCCCCGAGTAATATGGCGCAAAGGCGTCTGCATCAGCCACGTCCGACCAGAACGTCTATCACCGCCCGCGCCGTGATCTGGCCGATCACTTCGCCATCTTTGACAACCTTCATCGGCGCGTCTGCCCGCTCCACCTCGTCTGCGATGGCTTCAATGGTCGCGTCATGCGCCACCTCACCTGCAAAACGTTCGGCCGTGGCCGGCTCCATGCGACTTTGCGCACGGATGACCTTGGCGCGCGCCACGTGCCGGGTGAAATCGGCGACGTATTCCGTGGCTGGGTTTTGCACAAGGTCTTCGGGTGTAGCGATCTGTTCGATCATTCCGTCCTTCATCACCGCAATTCGATCAGCCAACCTGATCGCCTCATCAAAATCATGCGTGATGAAAACGATGGTTTTTCGGAGCATATTTTGCAGGCGGATAAATTCATCCTGCATCTCACGTCGGATAAGTGGGTCTAACGCGGAGAACGGCTCATCTAGGAACCAGAGGTCAGGTTCGACCACTAGGCTACGGGCGATTCCGACGCGTTGTTGTTGCCCTCCGGAGAGTTCACGCGGATAATAGTTCTCGCGTCCCTTCAATCCGACAAGTTCGATCACCTTCTGCGCACTTTCGCACCGCGTGGCTCTATCAACTCCCTGAATTTCCAGCGGAAACGCCACATTCTCGAGTACAGTGAGATGAGGCATCAGTGCGAACTGCTGAAACACCATACCCATCTTCTTGCGCCGGATTTCGATAAGTTCCTCTTCCGACGCACGCAGAAGATCGCGACCTTCGAATTGAATCTCTCCGGCCGTGGGCTCTACCAACCGCGACAAGCAGCGCACGAGAGTTGATTTGCCCGAACCAGACAGCCCCATGATGACGAAAATTTCACCTTGATGGATCTGGACGTTTACATCGCGTACCGCGCCAATAACGTTTGCTTCAGCCAGCGCGTCGGCGTCAGGCTTTCGACCGTTTGCCA
The DNA here is from genome assembly GCA_947503115.1 of uncultured Marivita sp. Lineage (GTDB taxonomy): Bacteria > Pseudomonadota > Alphaproteobacteria > Rhodobacterales > Rhodobacteraceae > Marivita. The sequence continues at coordinate 11,322 of CANNCS010000075.1, read as the reverse complement.
ACAGTGTCTCGGCATTGGCCCCATAAAGCTTCCAGACATGACGGCAATCAAGAAGAACGCGCTTGTTCATGTACACCTCGTGCATCGCTATCGCGCAACTTCTACATGTTGCTGCACGATAGCCCATGAATTTCAGGGAAGCGGTGAACGTTGGCCGCGGATATTCCGCGCCCACCTTAATGCGGGGACTATTTTCCGATCCAGCCTTTCCAGGTGGATTCGTTATTGGCCATCCAAGACGCGACAACCTCGTTTACCGACTTACCGTTGAGATCGACATCGGCGACCATCGCGCCCATGTCTTCGTTAGAGATCTTGAAGTTCTCAATTACGGTCGCGGCGTTCGGCCACTGCTCGGGAAGTCCGGCCCAAGCGGCTTTCCAGATTGGGCCGGTTGGCTTACCACAATCATAAGCGGCGCTCGGGTTCATGCCGACAGAAGGATCGTTGTAGCATTCGGCCGAGAACGGCGGGAACTCCACAAAACTGCCCTCGTATTTCGCCGGAGCCCAATGTGGTGCATAGACCCATAGAACGATCGGATCTTGCCGCTGGTACGCTGCTTCCAACTCTGCGAATAGTGCAGCGTCGGTGCCGGCATGCACAACTTCGAAATCCATGCCCAATGCTTCGACGCGCTCTTCGTCAAAACCACCCCAAGTGACCGGACCTCCAAGATACCGGCCGAACGGCGCGGTTTCGGCAGTCGCAAACTCCGACGCGCAAGCGTTCAAGGCCTCCCAATCCGGCAGGCCCGGGCATCGCGCCTCCATATAGGCCGGATACCACCACTCTTCGATGGCGATCATACCGGTTTCACCCATATTTACGACGTTGCCAGTTCCTACGGCCTCGTCCAGAGCCTCACGACCTGTGGTTTCCCAGATTTCCATCGCAAGATGCAGATCCCCGGTCTTCAAACCCGCGAATTGAGCGATGTAGTCGGCCTGCACGTACTCAACGTTGTTACCAGCCTCCTCTAGCACTTCGCCCATAAGGGTTGTTGTGATGAGCTGGCCGGACCAGTCGTGCAAAGTCAGCTTGATCGGATCGCTCGAATCCTGGGCGAACGCCGGGGTGGCAGCAAGGCAAAATGCTGTCAGGGCGGAGAAAGGTTTCATGGTTTTACTCCCTAAAGGCGCCGACGCTCTGGTTCCGGGAATTATTGTGTCGCACCGGCCTGATACCAACATTCAACAAGAACAAACTTTAAAATCAACAAAAAACAACACCTTTACATTATTCTGGTCGTTTTTGATCTCTTTTTGCTCTATATGTAGTCAAATCTCGAAAGCATCCAAAGAAGAGGTGTGCCCGTGACGGCCCCACATAGCCGCCTGATAACTAGACCCGGAATCGCTGCCCTGACCTCGGTCAACGCCGTGCATGACTTTCGTAGAACTCTCCAATTGTTATCCTTATCAGCCAAAGGCACGGTGACTGTTGGAAGCGGAAACACGGAAAAAGCAAGACGTTCTGCGAAGGAAAGCAAAGAAACCGACTGCTCATCACTTTCGTCCGCGCCGGTTCTTCACAACGTTTCCGTCAAAAAAATAGTCAAAGGTCTTACCGCTTCAGCGTTGATTGCGTGCGCAGAAGGGTGTTCGCGTAAAGAACGACGCTGCTTTAAAACTGATGCTCACGGATATGCACAATCCGCCGCGTTGCTTGTAAAAAGCCTGACAACGGCCAGACTCAAAATGTATACAGAACCTGCGGAGCTTTCGCACACATGACCTCGCCAACATCAAAATACAGCGAAGAGATCCTTCGACGCGTTGACATGATGGGCACTGTAACCGTGCAAGAACTGTCGCAAATCATGGGAGTTTCGGACCAAACCATACGCCGTGTCACACGCCCACTGGCGGAGAATGGCGTACTTAACAAGGTCCACGGGGCGCTAGTATCGAAGAAATCGGCGCTCGACCCACCCTTTCTGTCCCGTATGAATGTAAACCGAGAGGCTAAGGTAGCCATCGCCAATTCTGTGGCCGCAATCATAAAGGACGGCGACAGCATCATCATCGACACTGGATCGACCTCGGCCTTCATCGCGCAGATGCTACGCGAACGGCGGGAGTTGACCGTGGTCACCAATTCCGCCTTTGTCGCCAGCACATTGTCGATGGTTCCAGGCAACAACGTGTCGATGGCTGGCACGCAATTGCGCGATCACGATGGAGCTTCGTTCGACAGGTCAGCCTTTCAGGTGATCGAACGCGCACGCGTTGATTACTGCGTCTTGTCGGCGTCGATGGCCCACCCGGAGAAAGGGTTCCTCGTACATGAACAATGCGAGGTCGACATGGCTGCCGCCATGATAGAAAGCTCTACGAGATCGATTATGGCCGTCGATGCCTCTAAATTTCTCCCTCAGCAGAGAAAACCAGCACTCCGGCAGCCGGACTTACGAGAGAAAGACTTCCTCGTCACTGACAAAGCACCACCCGAGGCATTCAGTTCCGCACTGGCGCATCTCGAAATCCGCATCGCCGGAGAGGCATTGTAATTCGTAGCGTCAACAAACAACAAATGTACCAAAGCGGCTCCATTTAACGCTTTAGACAAGGAGGAGTGGATCTGCTGCTTGCTCGACAGTCAAGTTTAACTGCGGATCCCAATAATCGGATTGGCCTAATGACAGAGACTTCTTTGGGCCGGAAAACGTGCCCTTAAAACGTCCCCTTGCTGTACCCAAAAATGCAGAAACACAAATGCCCTCCCAATCGGAAGGTGGTTTAGTGTATGATAATTTTACTTGTTTTGGTTGCGGGGGTAGGATTTGAACCTACGACCTTCAGGTTATGAGTGAGGCGATTTATATTACACCACCGAGCGACATCAGGCCACACCAGACAACATTTAATACTTATTTACAGCGCTTTATCACAGCTTCAGCCATTTGTCCTTGCGCCATTGGACACCATCAGGCAACATCAAGCAACATCACAAACGCAGCAATAACGCGGCAATTTTCTTCATGTTGACAGACAAGGCGATCAGAGACGCGAAGCCAAAAACCTCGGCGTATAGGATGCGGGACGGAAACGTTGTTGCCCGAGGCTTCGGCCTCACTGTTGCACCGTCTGGCGCGAAGTCTTTCTTTCTGAGCTTCACATCCCCCGAGGACGGGAAAAGAAAGCAGGTTGCGCTTGGACGCTTCCCGAAGATGTCGCTACGCGAAGCCAGACTGAAGGCGGCGGAGGTTCGCGCCGCTGTGGATGCCGGCCAAGATCCCGCAGTCGAAAAACAGCAAGCCATTGCCAAACGCATGGAAAAACGGGCTTTGGGTACCTTGGCTGATTTGATCGACCTGTATGCCGATGATCTGGATGCAGACGGCAAGCGCACTGCCAAAGAGGTGCGCCGCATCAAGGGGAAAGACATCCCACCGGCTCTTCTCAAGCGACCCGTGCACTTGATATCGAAAGACGATATCCTCGACATACTGACGCCGATCGCTCAGAGAGGTGCCAAGGTGCACGCGGACAACGTGCGAGCGTACCTTCGCGCCGCGTTCGAGCTCGGGCTGCACGCTGAAGGTATGACGCGGTGGCGAGGCAAAGCGCCTCGGTTCAACATTCAGCACAATCCGGTCGCGACAGTGCGCAAGACTGTCAGCCGCAAGCCCAGAGGACAGCGCGCGCTATCCCGCCAAGAAGTGCAGCAGTTGTGGCATACTGATTTGCTGTCACCTTCCATGCACCTGGCACTTAAATTACTTCTGTCCACAGGACAGCGCGTCGAGGAAGTGCTACACGCCACCTGGGACGAGTTTGATACCGATCAAATGCTGTGGACGATCGCCGGTGAACGGCGGAAGACCCGGGGCAAGACAAGCGAACCACATCTTGTCCCGCTTGATGATTTCCATCTCGAACTGCTCAAGGCGGTGAAGTTCACCACTGAGCACAAACACTTTCTGTTTCCCGCTCGCGGCGGAGAAGCAGCTAGGCGGTACGACAGCCTAACCCATGCGGTGAGGGGATATGTACAAAGTAGCGGCATGCAGAGCTTCTCGCCGCGTGACCTCAGAAGAACCTTCAAGACGCTGGCGGGGTCGATGGGTATATCCTTGGAAATGCGCAACCGCCTTCAAGGTCACGCGATGACGGATGTCGGCAGCACACATTACGATCGCTGGCACTATCTGCCAGAAAAGCGGGAAGCGATGCGGACATGGGCGGCGGGCCTCGGTGAGATGATTGTGGTCGACGTATGACCCACCGCAAAGGCATCGTTTCAGCGCTTGGCCCAGAGCTGACGTTGCAGGAGCGGCTTATCGCCAAATTAGAAGCTGTTCCCAGCGACACAGCGTACAGCCAAGAATTCGCCGACAAGAACGACAGGCAAAATGTCCGCCATCGCGCCCTCATATCGGCTGCCCTTGATGCAATTTTTGAGCATGGCTTCGGTGATGGTCTTCCTGACGCAAAGGAAGTTGAACTAGGAACAACAGGACTTACAGACCTGATGGCGGCAAGGAGGGCGTGGCTGCATGACACAAAACGCCTGAATAACGGCTATGGAGCACAACAGGTCGCCAAACCTACATCAAAGGAAAGCGTCGAAAGTAGTGCACAGATTCCGGCACGTCGTGAAACCCTAATCCTTTGGCTTGCTGTTATCGACCTGTGGGAAAAGTCAAAACCGACCCCTTTTCGCTCCAAGCAAGAGTTGCGCGAAGCTGCCGCGAAAGCATTGGGCAGCACCCCTAATGCGTTGAAAACAGAACTGTCGAATTTGAAAAATGGCAAAAGCCGAAACGTTGCTGAAATATCGTTATTCAATGCGTACAAAAAAGATGCTCAGGAGGCCGCAACGTATGGCGACTCCACTGAAACGCCATTCGACCTTTTGATCACAGCCGCCCGAGCAATTTCCGAAACGGCTAAGAAATAAGATTGTGAAGTTGCTCAAAGGTTAACGGCTGCAGATCGAACGTTAACCCGAATCGGCCGTACCCCTCCTTGCATGTCCATAAGACAAGGAGAGCCATCATGGCACACCACCAACCCAAAAAACATGAATTGGTCCTCGCGCCGGAGATCCGTGCGCGGATTCCCTATTCGCCCAACCACCTTCGCCGTCTTGAGGCGCAGGGAGAGTTCCCAAAGCGCGTGCGCATTGGGGCAAACCGCGTGGCTTGGCTGCGCGCCGAAATCGATCAATGGATCGCAGAACGCGTGGAGGAACGTATATGACCCAAGAAAACCAGACATCCCCGAACCCATTCGACCCAAAGCGTTTCCGTATGTCCAGCGACAGCCAGCAAGGACCCGCTGCGCAGAAAGTTCTAACAAATTTGGGGGTGCGGAAACCGACTAGACAGCAATTCGTTCGCGTCAATCCAAACCCGGAATTACGCCTTGAATGTGGGCTGCTTGAGCTTGATGGGCAACCCCGTCCATACCTCGTACTCCCCGAATTTGCCCACTTGCTCGGGACGGACATGAAGGAGCGCGAACTCCGCTTGGCCTCTGACCGCCAGCATAACCCGTTCCTGTGGCCAGTGCCCTCACTGCCGCAGGAAGGCCACGACAATGCCTGGAACATCAGCCATCGGTTGATCGCTGACGCGTCAGAACATACGTGGGTTCGCATGGTCGCCAACGTCAGCTTGGGTTCCTATGAAGCATTCGAAGCACAAGGGTCGGGCATCCCTGAACCAAAGTGGCCGAGTCTAAACCTCGAACAGCTCCTGGAACTCGCCTTCGGCGTCAGCCACACCATCGACCGAGAAGATCATCCCGCTGTGCTTACTTTGCGAGGAGCGGTGTAATGTTTGATCGCGCGACCACCCTGCCCTACGATCGTGTCCTCGCCATCGACTTTGAATACGAAGTCAAGGACGGGAACCCACCAATTCCCGTTTGCCTGGTCGTCAAAGACCTCAAGGACGGCTCGGTTGCACGCTATTGGCGAGACGACCTGGAACACATGAAGACCCCCCCGTTTGATACGGGGGGCAACACCCTGATCGTTGCGTATTACGCGCCTGCGGAGATGCTCTGCTTCCGAGTATTGGGGTGGCCTATGCCTCAACGGCTCATCGACCTTTATGTGGAGTTTCGACTGCTGACAAACGGTCAGGACCTTCCAAGCGGCTCTGGCCTGGTCGGTGCTCTTCGGTTCTTCGAGCTCGATAATTTCGTTCCGTTGGAGAAAGATGAAATACGCCAGCTTATCCTGTCGGGAGGGCCATGGACGGAATACCAAAAAGCCAAGATTTTGGACTACTTTCTTGAAGACGTGACGGCGCTCGGCCCCTTGCTGGACGCTGTACTCAAACGCTCCCCGTGGGCGAAGGACCGTCTGGAACAAGCCCTCGCACGAGGCCTTTACATGTACGCTGTTGGCGTCATGGAGCACAACGGCATCCCTATCGACATGGTCATTTACAATCGTCTGCGGACGCATTGGGAGGCGATCAAACGTGGCCTTATCGCAGAAACAGATAGGGACTTCGGCGTGTACCGAGACGGCAGTTTCAAGGAGCTTCAGTTCGAGCGGTATCTGTACGACATGGGTATCCTTTGGCCCCGACTGGACAGCGGAAAGTTGGCATTAGACCGCGACACATTCAGTCGAATGAGCAAGACATATCCCGTGGTAAAGCCGCTGCACGATCTGCGAACAACACTGAGCGAACTCAAACTCAACGGGCTCACCGTTGGCGCTGACGGGCGCAACCGTGCGATGCTGTCACCATTTCGAGCCAAGACAGGGCGAAACCAGCCCAGCACAACAAAGTTTGTGTTCGGACCTTCGCGTTGGTTCAGAGGGCTCATCAAGCCTCCCGAAGGCATGGCGCTGGCCTACTGCGACTGGTCATCGCAGGAAATCGCAATTGCAGGGGCACTTTCCGGTGATGAGCTCCTCTGGGAAGCGTATGCTTCCGGCGATCCCTACATGGCGTTCGCGATACAAGCAGGGTTGGCCCCAATGGGCGCGACCAAGGAAACGCACAAGGCGGTGCGCAACCGGTGCAAGCAGGTCGTTTTGGGCACCAATTATGGGATGAGTGCACACGGTGTCGCCCAGGCGGCGGGAATTTCTGTGTTAGAGGCGCAGTCCCTGCTGCAGCGCCATCGCGAGACGTACCAAAAGTTTTGGTGTTGGGCTGAAGACAACAAAAACACCGGCTTACTGGGCAAACCTCTCACCACACCCTTTGGTTGGTGCATCCAAGTCGAAAGTGGGACACCTAAGGCCAACACGTTCCTGAATTGGCCCATGCAAGCAAACGGTGCTGAAATGATGCGGTTCGCTTGCTCTTTCGCGGTCCAGCGCGGCATTAAACTGTGCGCCCCTATTCACGATGCGCTGCTCATTGAGGCACCCATTGAGCACATCAATGCGGAGGTTGAACGCCTCAAGGACTGCATGACCGAAGCCAGCGAGTTGGTTTTGGGGGACGGCAAAATCTGCCGGGTTGATGCCGACATCATACGGTATCCCGACCACTTCATGGACGAAGGTGGGTCGGAGATGTGGCAAACCGTGATGACTTTGCTCAACAATCTTGAGAGCTGAGGTGACGCGGTTTCCGAGCCACAACCGGCCCGGAAACCGCGTCACCGTATCTTTGTTATTATTATTTTCCTTAAAATAGACATGGGGTCTTCTGATGAATATCTACAGCGCTGTAGATCAACGGAACAGACGGGACACATTGTTCCTCAAAGGCCCTGTCCAATTTGGATGGATACTTCAGAACATACCCGACGCCACATCACGACTCATCCTTGTGGTGGAAGCGTTCATGGTGATGAACAAATCAGGATCGATCGCTCTGACAAGACAAGTTTGGGACTGTGCCGGTATTAACGACAAGCACCAACGCGCCAGGGTTTTGGCTAAGATCGACAAAACGGTCCCAGACTATGGCGTGGAGCGTCGCAAGGGCCGCACAGCAGTGATCCACCGAGCGACGACAGCGAGAGAAAAAATAAGCCAAGTCGCAGGGCCTAGCCCAATCCGTCACGCCAATTCCGATCCAGCCAGCCCAGCTCAATCGCCAGCGCCTCGAGGTCACGCAGCTCTGCCCGGATGCGCCGTCCTTCAGCAGCACGACGTTTCGCTTCAGCCCGCTTCTCTTTCGTCAGTCGCCCATGCCTGGTATGAAGCGCAGCAATCTTAGCTCGCCCCGCCTCTGTGAGGGGCCCTGTGCTTCGTCCTCCATGCAGAAGGCACCTACCCCTGCCAGAGATGACAGCGCGCTTACAGGGCGTTCCAGCGCGGGTCTTTGCACCACAACGCTGACCCGGCCAGTCTGGACCGAAGCGGGTGCCTTTTCCGATCTGATTGCCTTTTTTGAAGCGCATACGCGCCCCCATTCATGAAGTGTTATGGGATAACACAGCCCAATCACAAGTCCAGTTTCAATTTTTTTAATTGATCGGCATCAAAGAACTTTCTACGCTGACAGAACAGAATCTTCGCACCCTCCCTTGCCCAAAGGCGATCTCTCAATCCCATCTAATACGGCTAAAAGATGATCCAAGATAAGTCCCTAATTGTCGTAATCGATAGTTTTTCAGATAGAGCACTGGATTACTCAAACGTTACTCTATTTGACTATGGGACTCTCGATCTCGTCTCTTACATAGATAATTATTATGATGTGTATACCGGGCAATTTTCCGGATACGGTAATTACGACGACCTTGTTGTCAACGCCACTTATGGAACTGGATTTTATGAAGTCACAGCAGATGATGAGCTTTTCTTTCAATCCACAGTCGATCTAGACTATTTATTAAGTGGCTCGTTTATAGACTCGTTAGGCTATCAAGCATATTATGATGAATACCTAAGACTCACTCGCATCGGCCAGGACGCCGAAACAGAAGTGAACCATGGTGACTGGGTAATCGAAACAATTAACCAAACACTAGACAACATATCAGCCACTGAGATTCTAGCTATTGATGTTGACCTTTCAAATGGTAAGTTTCTTGATGAGCTTTTCGCGAGCGCGAGCTATGTTTTCGACGGAATCACCTATGCTGGGTCCGCCTTCGAAAAAATCATCGTTGATTTTTTTCAATCGAATGACAGACGACTGAATGATAATAGTGAAGAAACATACACGCTAGCTGGCATAAGCATGTCAATTTCTGGTGCAGAGCTGCCGCCAAACGAGAATGAAGCATCCTTTCTTAATTTTCTGGGGGAAAGTGGAATTCCTTTTTTCCAGTCTGCACCAAATGTTAACAATGGTCATTATGATTGGTCGAGCTTTTTTCCGGATGTAATAAGTGTAGGTGCTTGGAATCAAAATTCGTTAGGAGATTTGCTTTTTGGATCAATCGATTCGCTAGCGTCCATTGACATCCTTGCAGATGGGACAGTCACGAAAGATGAATGGGGAACAGTTTTTGGCACATCGATGGCCACCCCTAAAGTTGCAGCAGAATGGGTCAATTACCTCAATGATTTTATTCAACTCATTAATGAATCCGGCAGCACCATTGATGCGCTCGAGCCTGTGGACTTGGAAAACTTTGACTACTCAAATTTCGTACAGTCGATCATTGATGTCTTAGCCACGGATTTGAGCGCAGTCATAGATGGCGTAGTCTATGAGCCATTGCCAGTGCTCACCGATACTATCAGCGAAAACGGCTACACACCTAAAATTGCTGGGGATTACCCCGGCCTTGACGGGCCTATTTCCGAAGTCTCGTTATATGTGCCAAATAATAAAGCTGAATTTAGCAACCCTGTTTTCACGAGTTCCCTTGTAGCTGGGACAACCGTGACAAGCTCGATCTCATATTCAGACACAGACGGAAACTCAGACGGAATTGTCTTTACCGGCTGGTACCTGGATGACGGCGATCTAACCAACGGTGTAGAGCTTTTTCTTTCAGACTACACATCCCAAGATGGAACAATTTTGCTCGATCCAGCTTGGGTAGGCAAAACGCTCTATTTTTCAAAGGCGTTCTTCGACGATCTAGATAACTTTGAAACAAGCTGGGACGGAGCATCAACAGAGGGTCTTTACAGGATCGGTCTAATCACAGCATCAATCAATCCCCCCACGGGGTCTGCCACTATCACAGGCAACGCCAGACAGGGTCAAACGCTCAGGGCAGAAACCTCGGAACTGAATGACCTGGACGGCCTTGGCGCGTTCTCCTTCCAATGGCTAAGAGATGGCAGCCCGATCGCGAGCGCTAACGCCGAGACCTATGCCCTCACGCAGGAAGATGTGGGCACAATGATCAGTGTCACCGTCTACTACACTGATGGGGGTGGCACAGCAGAAAGCGTTACCAGCGAACTTACTAATCCCGTCGAGAACATCAACGATGGTCCTACGGGGCTTGTGGTTATCTTGGGAACTGCGACGCAGGGTGAGACACTCACCGCGGATGCCTCGAGTCTCAACGACTCAGATGGTCTGGGAGCGTTCTCCTACCAGTGGAAGGCAAATGGTACCGATATCTCTGGTGCGACCAGCGACACCTACACGCTGACGCAAGACGAGGTTGGCAAGGTCATCACCGTTGCCGTCAGCTATACTGACGGAGAAGGCACTGCAGAAAGCGTACTGAGCATCGCGACCGCAGCCGTCGAGAACGTGAACGATAGTCCGACGGGTGCTGTAACGATTACAGGCACGCCGACGCAAGGTCAGACGCTCACCGCGAACAACACCTTGGCCGATGCGGACGGCTCGGGCACGCTGAGCTACATCTGGAAAGCAGGTGACACCGCCATTACAGGCGCTACAGCGAGCACTTATACGCTCACCCAGGCCGAGGTCGGCAAAGCGATCACGGTCGAGATCAGCTACACCGATAATGAGGGCACCGCTGAGACCGTGGCCAGCACGGCCACCTCAGCCGTGGCCAACGTCAATGATGGCCCGACCGGCTCCGTCACTATCACTGGGACTGCGTCTGAAGGCGAATTTCTGACCGCCAATACATCCAGGGTAGCAGATATTGATGGTCTGGGCAGCTTCTCCTACCAGTGGCTCAGAGACGGCAGCCCGATCTCGGGCGCGACTGCCGAGACCTACGCCCTCACTCAGGACGACGTAGACGCCGCGATCAGCGTCACCGTCTCCTACACCGATGGCGGCGGCACAGCCGAGAGCGTCACCAGCGATCCAACCCTGGATGTCTCCAACAGCAATGACGCGCCCACAGGCAGCGTTGCCATCTCCGGCACCGCCACACAGGGCGCAACGCTGACAGCGGACACCTCGGGACTGGATGACCCGGATGGTCTGGGCAGCTTCTCCTACCAGTGGCTCAGAGACGGCAGCCCGATCTCGGGCGCGACTGCCGAGACCTACGC
>CANNCS010000074.1 GCA_947503115.1 uncultured Marivita sp. | reverse complement strand
CCCCAATCCTCCCATTCGTTGAGAGAATTGAATCAGCCGATCGACCGCCAATCAAGTAAGAGTTTTTCAACAAAATCCGCCCTTCGTTCCAAATGCTGCAAGCGCGACTGCCGCTGAAACCATGTCCACTTCGTGCTGGGAGCCGCCGACTGAGCCTGCAGCACATGATGCAAGACTCGCCGTAAGTTTGGGCTCCAAGCCGCCGCCTGATAGTTTTTTCGGTTATACAAGCATGGTTTCCGATACCCTCCGTCCATCGCGTGCCTTGTGTCAGACGCCAAGGACTAGCATCAACAGCCATAGAGCACGCACCAAATACTATCGTTAAACCTTTGTTTCACATATATTATTGAATTTTCGCCTTATTTGCTGCATGATCAGAGTAAGCCCAGCGCCATAGCTCCACCCTCCGTCCAAGGAGTGCGTCTCAGATGAAATCGGTGAACAACAAAGTAGCAGTCCTCAGTCCTGACCAGCCCGAGCCACCTGTTCAGTTGCACGCCGGTTGGGGGTCAGCCAAAAGGAAGTTCGCGAGCGCAGGCTCAGCGAAAACAGAAATGGCAAGGATTTATAAACGAGCCGCATCCGGTTTGATGGACACTGAGGACATGAAAGCTGCGATATGGGCGCTACGGCAAATCGCCGAAATCGCAGAACGTGCTGAGTTGGAAAACAAAATTTCCACGCTTGAAGCGAAATTAGCGGATTTGACACATGGCCATTAGAAAGCGCCTTGATCAGCTCGAAGATCAAATCAATCGGCTACACAGTGAACGGATGCTGAGTTCTCTGGATGATTGGATCAAGCAGCAGGACACACCAACTCTGGAACGTCTGCGCCTACAGTTGGAGGAGCAAGAGAATATTGCTTACTCCAAGGCATCAGGTGACTGACGTTCAACCAAAGAACCTTCGACGAACGCGCGTTATTACGACACATGGGTTATCCTAACCCACGACGATCGCATGCTTTCGAAAAACGGATTGTTGCTGAAATGTTCTCCGCGCACTGTCGTCAAGCTCCGTGGTTGGATAGCCCGATATGCCAACAGAACAAAATCGATCGTCGAAGCCATTGTTGAGTAGTTGACGACGCTCCAAGGGGCCGAGGTTACACTAAGGCTCGAGATAGATGCAGAGGTCGCTTCTGGCCTCGATCGATCAAAGGTCAGGACGCTGTTGGAAAACGCCAATACTTTGAATTTCATAGATAAGGCGATCAAGTGAGCACAAGACGTCTACACTTTGACAAATAGAACACCACAAAAACAGTCGTCAGCGCAGTCACTCGCGAAATGATTGGTTTTTCGGCGCCTCGGATTCGCTCATTCAAATCCCGGAGAGGCTGAGAACTAAGCATTTTCAGAATGGCAGGTAGGAGAGCACGCGAGATCAGACGGCGCAAATATTTCTGAATTTAATCAATGATTTATAATATATTTTGGCGGAGGCTCAGGGATTCGAACCCTGGGGACGCTCTCACGCCCAATCAATTACTTATCAGTAATCTCAACACTAAATGCCATCATGGACCCACATTTAGACCCACATCAGTAAACGACTTCTTGCACTCAGCATGCAGTCTGGCGCAGGTGGGAGCGCTTTGCGAACCCCCGGGGGGCATGGACTGACGATCAACCACACCCCCGGTATATAGATATGCCGCTCTCTGCGAAATGCGGCCAGAGGAAGGTGTAAACTTTCGTGACAATGCGTCCGCCGAAAGCCCGGACATCACTGAAAGCGCTGACCAGCTTGCGGCTTAAGCAAATTATAATCGCAAACCAGTTGCGCGGGCTTGACGCATGCAACACGCAATCACCTTCCAACTGGCCGAAGTCGCCATCACTGGCCCGATGGTGCGGGCCATCCTCAGGGTCATCCGCCGATTACGAGCGCCACCGCTATGCGCGTGACCGCGATCCTCGCCCAAACTGAACGAAAGTGGCAGGACAGGTCTGTCCGCTGCGCTGAAAAAACACCGCCGCCGAGCCAGAACACGGCGGCTTCGCGGTCTGATCCGCTATATTCCAGCACCCCGCCCGGCCGCAGAGGCCGCTCAGGGCGGAAACGCTTGATCAGGTGGCGCATTCAGGCGATCTTCACATCTGAAGGCAGGCCACTTGGGGAATGTCGACTAAGATGAAGCTTCGCCTCTCAGACCTCGCCATCAGAAGGCTTCTTGTTGAGTAAGGGGCCTAAAGAACGGCCCCGCCCCGACGAGATGAGCCGCCCGCCTGACAAACTATCGGTGTTCAGGTTCGGCGCGGGGACATTTTGTAGCAACGGATGATGGGAATGGCCTGTATGGCTGATGAAAAGCAAGATATCTCACCGATCGTCGCAGGCCGCGTGAAGTGGTTCAACGTCGCAAAGGGATTCGGGTTCATCGTGGCGGATGAGGGAGGGCCCGACATCCTACTTCATGCGAATGTTCTGAGGAATTTCGGAGTATACATCAGACCTTGCTAAGGAGGAATTTTGGTTGAGAGAATTTAGCGTTGAGATCAGTCCAGATGTCGGATTCACTGATCAGTTAAACCAACTGTTTATTCTGTACACTTTGGCAACGCAACTTGGGCTACGATATGTTCCAAGTCCAATCGTCACACGGCGTAACCTCTCACCAATATGGAACGACTTGAACCTGTGCGAGTACCTATCTCAATCGCCTTCCGCTTCAAATAACGAAAAGCGAGTAAGCACAATTGTTAAGGTGCATGATCACCGAAACGGAGTGCGGTATTCTCACGTTTCGGAGGTCTTGGCAGACCTTCGTGCCACAATCTCAAAAATTCCACCTGGAGATGTTCTTTTATTCCAGCTTGCAGGCAATAGAAATGTCCTAACGCGTGTCATGAAGGGATTACCCTCATCGGCATTTGAGCATTTTCGCCAGACCTTTGACACCGCTCTAGTCAAATCATCTTTTTCTTCTCCGTTTACGTCCGGTCCTCGTGTGCGCATACTATTCCACATTCGAAAAGGCGACACTGCACGTATCGAAACTCCATGGGTCGGGCCACTAAACTTTTGGCATAATCAAGCTGCAATTTCTGTCAGCCAGCGCCCCGAGGATGTCACTATCTTGCGCGCAATAGCTCGGAAGCTTACAACGGAATTTGCACCCGAAGATATTGAGTTGATTATTTTTTCTGATGGATATTTGCGCACCGCATCACTTCTTAACTCAGCTTTGAGTAAGAGCATCGTGTTTTCAGGCGAGCGGAAGGATTTCATTCGTGCTCTTTTGGTAGAGAAAGAGGCTGAATTAGAGCTTTTTGCCGCTATTCCAAATACACAGTTATTCCTTGGTGAGGGGTATGATGAATTTAAGAAACTCCTTATCGGCCTGCGAGATGCAGACGTAATCATAACAAATGGAATGCAGCGCCTTCCATCAAAAGTGATAGGAGCTTTGCCTGCGCGCACATTGACGCGAAATTTGGTTGTAGTTGGTCCCGACTTAGCCTCGAAGAGTTACTTCACTGACTGCATTTTCAACCAGAGGAACTTCGAATATGTTCCAGTCTCTTGGAACAGATTTTCCATGAATCCTATCCTCAAGGTCTGTCGTGATGCACTAGTGGGCCATGGGATAAGTGGTTCCACTGCACAGACAAATTGCGACAACGCACGATCCCAGAACGATTCTCTACCTGAATATATTGTTCCCGAGCACTACAATAATGATTTGGCCCAATTGCTAAGAAACGCCTCGAACCTCAGTGAGGCTTTGGGGCAACTAAACGAAGCTTTGAGTGACATTGCGCGTCTTAAGCGTGCAATGCCTGCCGATAAGAGTCTTGATCAACAACATGAGCGCATTATTAAGTGGATTTCCTGGGTGGATAATAGCTCCTGAACCGACATTCCCCAAGTGGAATGCCCTCTTACTCACATTCTTCCAGAAGAGGATAGGGGTCGTTGCAATTGGACTCTCGTTGTACGCCCTCTTCACTACACTTGGTTTTTTCGCATTCATTACGCTGTTTTGCAATCCAAGCGGCTTGATCTCGACACTGTGGCATGTCAACTTATAGGTATGCAACATAGGCTTTTGGTGATTATACGGGCTCCCAAGGATGCCTCCACATTTAAATTCAATGGACGAAGACGAGCAAAGAACGTGGAAGAAAGTTATCTTTGATGGCACATCCGTTCAATATCATGGCCAATATGGGGCTCAGCTGCAACGGCGTTCTGCAAGTAGGTGCAAGCTTCGGTCATGAAGTCGAACCAATAGTCAATTCTGGCTCGAAGCTATCTGTCTTAATCGAAGCTCTGCCGGAACCATATTCCGTTCTTGTCAATAAAATTAAACCCTATATTGATATTATAGCGGTAAACGCACTTTGCTCGAATATGTCAGGGATGCAAGTAAATTTTAACGTCGCAAACAACCATGGAATGTCCTCGAGTATACTAAAGCCAAACTTGCATCTGAAAATACACCCTGAGGTAAAATTTGAGCACACCACCAATTTGGTGACAACGACCGTGGATGATGTTTGTGCGGCTGTAGCAAAAAAATATCAAGTCCAGACATGGATCATGGACACCTTGCTTATGGATGTACAAGGGGCTGAACTATTAGTATTGGAGGGGGCAACTAATTTACTTGAGAGTATTATACCCGGAGTCACTGAAGACCCGAGATTTGAAGGGTTGACGTGCAAGAAGTTGGCGATTCAGTTAACGACATGATCCGTCCCGGTTTTCTTACCCCTTCAGAGCGACGTGAGCTTGTTGCTTGCGTGCGCAGCCATCGCGAAGACCACGGCGTTGCAAGGCGCGCCAATGCAATCTTGCTCCTTGATGATGGGAAGTCCTGTCAGGCCATCGCGGAGTTTCTCTACTTGGACGATGATACCGTTCGAGGCTGGTACAAGACCTACCGGGAGGGTGGCTGGGACGCCCTTTCGACCGACGGCTGGAAGGGCGGTCAGTCCCGCATGACTGCGGCTCAAGAGACGGAGCTTTGCGCCTGGCTGGACGAACGCTTCTGTCGATCCACCGTAGAGATCAGGGCGCATATCGCGGCGCAGCATGGCGTGGACTACTCCCACTCGGGCTGCATCAAGCTCTTGTCACGGCTGGGCTATGAGTACCGAAAGCCGAAAGGGCTTCCGCGCGTCGCAAGTGCTGAGAAGCAGGCCGAATTCATTGCCATGTATGAGCGACTGCTGATCGGTTTGGGTGCCGATGAAGCCGTATACTTCGCCGATGCGGTGCATCCCGAGTATCAGACAAAGCCTGCGTTTGGCTGGGTCAAGGCAGGATCAAACCTCGCCGTGACAACCACCGCCGGGCGCGGGCGCGGGCGCGGGCGCGTGAACATCCATGGCGCGCTCAACCTTGAGAACTTCGATGCGCCCTTTGTCGAACCCACCACGGTGGCCGGGGTCAGCGCGGCACAGCTTCTCGCCAAGATCGAGGCGTGCAACCCCGACAAACGCCTCATCCATGTCATCTGGGACAACGCTGCTTACCACAAGGGCCCAGACGTTCGTGAATTCCTCGCTCGGCCCGACTGCCGCATCCACCTAATCCAACTGCCGCCCTACTGCCCGCACCTGAACCCGATCGAGCGATTATGGGCCGTCATGCACCAATGCGTCACCCACAATCACCACTACCCCACGCAAAAGCAGTTCGCAGATGCGATCCTGAGGTTCTTTCGGGAGACCCTGCCCAACGAGTGGGAAACCTTCCGAAACCAAGTGTCAGATAGCTTCAGGGTCGTCACTCACGAGAAATTTCGGGTTTTGGGGTAGGCGCGGTATAATCATATTTTTTGCGAGGTGAGCGTTGGTGGTTTGTATGAAGGTGATGTGCCTTTAGAAGAACTTCAGACTCACCTGAAGTCAAAGAATTTTCGATTGTGCTGGATGAGCATGAACAGAAAAGGGTGGGGCGACGCACTGTTTATTCGGGAGCATTTATTCGAAGGCTTGGCAGAACTTTGATAGGCAACCAAATATCATACACTTGGGCCGAACGAATTCTCAAATTTTGAGATTGACTGGGTTCGTTTGACCGAAATCAAGTAAGCGCACGATGCGGTCTGCTCCCCCCCCTTTCAAAATTCGTAAACTTTAGATTTGCGTACATAATCAGTACAACGATAAAAATCGTGTCATCGCGCGTCGTGCTAAAGCAATTAACTGCTGGAAAACGGGCAGTCTTGTCAGGCCATTGCGTGGATTCTGTACCTTATCGATGATAGCATTGAGGCTATTTCAGGACGAACCGAGAAAGTGGCTGAAATAAGCCTACGACCAATGATTGACAGGGTGGTCAGCCCCGAACGACGGCGAGTCACAAAACTGGGCTCTGCGAGTGAATGGATGAGCGTTTCTGACGGTCTAACCTGGGATCCAGAGCGCATATCTCGGGTTAGTTTGTGGTGAGCAACTCTCAGTCCAACATCAAGCTTTTGGCCCGAATTGGCCATTCCTGTCAAAACCGAGAGTACTGCCGCGCGTTGCATCTGAAGAAAAGCGAGCAGAACCCATTGGCGCTGTAAAGAAGTCATGTACCGGGACAGACTATTCAAACCAAACCCGCGGAAGCAAGATATCAGGTTTCTCAAGGACATTTTTCGCGTCTAGAGTGTGGGGAAAGTCAGTTCGTGGCTCGCATCCCCGCAAACGATCATGGCGCAGAAGCGTTACCTCCATTACCCTTGGTATCTCGATACCATTAAAGGTAAAAACGCCACAGCAGTTATTTGGGTGAAGATGTACAACCTTGTGGTTTTCAGTGAGCTTTCGAAAAATACTCCCGAAAATATTGAAAGTGTCAAAAACCATCTCATCTAACCAGTGCAACTCAATCACAATAATCCTAAATTTATTAAGATAACTGTGTGAAGTCGATACTATAGAATCATACTCGGCACCTTCTATATCCATTTGCAGGATAAGGTCCCCCTCACTCCCCGTGAGTTTATTATCCATCCAGCTTTGAAGCGTTATAAAACTTTCCCCATACTGAGAAGATATAAATTTTTTCTCAAAGTCGCCCAACTGAAGTTCTCCAGGCATTGAATCAACACTGTAATCAGCCAAAAACGACAATATACCATACCGCTCAATAAGGTGTTTCTCGAATGTAGCTATAGTCGAAACACCAGGGGAAAAACAGTGAGACACCCCGGAAAGATCGTCTGGTATCAAGTATCCACCATCATGAGCACCCCCAACACGAATTAATTCAATTCCACAATCAATTGGCAAAAAAAAGCTTTATATTTTCTAAAACTTGCTTCTCGTTTACAAACTTATGGAGTCCTATACCTTTCTTGGAAAGGCCATGTATAATTTCTTCAAGCTGCATGTTTCAACTCCGGCTTTTTCATTGTCTTGGACACGACGTTAATTTATAAATAGACATTCACAGATCAATCTCGAGCTGCTGATATTAAACTCGCAGCCACGCGTGTTACGCAAATACGACAGTTTGCAGCGCAGCAGTTGGCATTGCTGTCAAAATCTAAGGCAGTATTTTGGGACCATTACTATGGTTACTTACCTGCTCAATCCGGGATAATTACATAAGTCTAATCCTTACTATAATGTCTGCGCTACGCACGTCCTTTACGTTGCCAACTTCTGCAGTCCCAGTAGCTCCGCGCCCACAATTGTTGGCACAAATAGCTTTTGCGCAGTATTCCAAGCTCGCTCTGCAGTTCATGGTAACCGCCCCCTTACAGATATTGCACCACCCAACTGACCGACAGGCTCGGCGGCACCGATATCCGCAGGTCCACTTGGTCTCGGTTGACTCTACTTACATAAAGCACGATTTCAAGGCCTCGCGCCGTATGGCAAATCAATTCGCGGCAACGCTGCCTCACATTCTCTCCCCAAACGTGGTAGGGAAGCTTCGTGACCCACACGAGGTGGTATTTGCAGTACCACACCGTGTGGCCACCGGTTTTGTATGATCCCATAACGCCAGTATACATGTCAAAAGTGACGTCCCCATGTAGCCTAAAGGCGTTGGGTGAACAGGTCCTCTATCGAGAGCTCTAAATAAGATCGCACGCGATGCCTGACGCTGCTTGCCGACCTCCCGTACTGCGACAGATTATTGTGGCAGCAAATCCATTTGCGAGTGACTATCACCCTAAGTTTATTCGAGCCAAACTCGCCTTCCCCCTCCATCCTGTGACCAGTCCCGGAGTCGAGTCCAGCCCAAACGTCGCAGCGCAATGCCTACCTCACCTGCACAGGGGCGGGCGTTGTACCGGCCATGCAGCCGCGCCACAAATTCCTCCATGGTCCACAGGCGGTTGCGCTGTGCGGGCGGCAATGAGCGCATGAGGGCCTCGATCTGTTCGACCAGTGGGGTGTCGCACTGGATACGACTGTCGCGCAGGCGCTTGCGCTCTGCGGCCCGGATGGCCTCTTTGGACTCTGCTTGTGCACGCTCACGCTCTGCACGCAGATGCTCAATGTAAACTTTCATTTGTCAACTTCCTCTGGTGGCAGGGTAACGGGCAGACCTTTTGTCAGTTTTGACAGTGGGAGTGCCTCCTGCACCCCCACAAAAATTACAGGAAAAGTATAAAAAAGGAGGGGTACCCCTACTGTCATAACTGACAAAAGCCCTCACGCTGCCTCCGTCAGCGCTTGTGGGTGCACAGTGTAAACTTCTTTAGGTCGCCCACCTGTCTCTTGCATGTGGACCCGCAACCAGTTCGTTTGAACAAGCAGATCGAGCGCACCGCCGACCGCGTCGTGAGTAGTGAGACCGCTCCACCCCTTCCCCTTTACCTCGCGTGTTGTGAACTGCCGCCCCAGCTTACCCTCTTGCACCTTATCCAAAAGATGCTTGGCCGCATTCACATGCGCTGTGCCACTCATCCCGTAGATACGCTTCGCGTGGGCAAAGAGGTACTGGCCCCACCGAAACGCCCTTGCCGTCGCGTCTTCACTCACGGGACCAGAACCACCGTCAATCAGATGAATGAGCAGCGCCAGCTTTGCGATGGTGCCCGGCATCTTTGCCAGATGGCTGGAAATCGGGGCAGATTTCTTCCCTGAGCGGGCGGCGACCTCAATAGTCTTTCGCACCATGTCATATGGTACTTGTGCATCATCAGCGAAGTGCAGATAGCCCCTCCCACCGTTCTGTTCGATCTGGGCCCCTACATTGCTAGGGGTGAGCCTGCGCAGCCGGAGAACAGCATCACGCATCCGGTCCGCCGCTGCTTGGTCGGCAGCACGGTCAACCTCAGCCAAGTCTTTTGGAAAGTCCGGATAGATGAGCATCTGGAAGCGCTGAACGAGCCCATCGTCGCCACTGCCACCGGCCATAGTCTGCTGCACGTAGGACGCAAGGACGCCGGGCTGAAACCCACCCATCATGCACAGATACGCACGCGGAATGCGCTGCGTTCCACGCTCAACCCGGTCGACAACGTAAGGTTCGTTACCATTCCACGCTGTCAAGAAGAACCCACGGGCTGCTTCCTGCCCTTTCGTGCCCCAACTGGCGATCATGCCCGCCATTTCGTCCGCGACAGCAAGCACGCCGTTTGGGGAGTACGACATGACCTCTGCCAGCTTTTGATAAGTTATGTCTTGTAGGAGCGCCCGCGCTGCCTGTGGCTTCACGGGCTCTGGGATTAGGCTTTTGATAGACGCCAATCCCTTTCCACTTTTGATATGCTTTTGCTGGGCATCGAACGCAGCTTTATCTTGGGCGTACTGAGCCATATCTTGAGCGTGTTGCGCTCGAAGCTGGTCCTCGATGTCATGAATGGGGCCGAGCGCCATGTTGAGACACGCCGTCTTTTTCGAGCCCGGCGGGGCCACGATCCCTCCCCAAAGGACGGCGCTTTCCTTCCAACCTTCATCGCGAGCTTTTGGACATATCGCCCATCCACTTCCAAGTGCCGCCGCAGCTACGATCATGAGAGGGACACCAAAGAAGTCCAGCGGCTGCCCCATGCGCTCGGCGTTGTCTTGCACGAAGTCTTTGAAGGCATCAGGCAGCATTGCCAGATCAAACTTTGGGACATCCCGGAGGTCGGCTTTCAATGGCATTGGGTCGGACCAGTCCGGATTGCCCTGGTGGATATAGCGACCCACAATATCGGCAACTTCATTGGACGGCAGCGGCGGCTTGCACCGCCCGCTGTTAAAATCCTGAGCCATGCCCAAGACCAAAGACTCTGACACACCCTGTTGGCGAAGGTGCCCAACGTAGCTCAAGATAGCAGGGTTACGCCCACCCTCAGAGACCTCTTCTGGCGGCACATACTGCCCGGTATCACCAATGTTGATCTTGTTTTGTTTGTCCGTCGACCGCACCGGGTTTGAGTTCTGAGCGGCACTCAACGCACTATCCACAATGGCGCGAAACGCTTCGATCTCGAGTGGTGTGCCCGTCTCCATGAGCTCAACACGCCGTGGCGGATCGTACTTGCGGTTCCAAGTTCCTGGCGGGCGTAAGAGACTAGCGATGTCAGCGGTCCGGTCCGGGTCTGTTATCAGGCCCAAGTGTTTGACCTGAGTGAGCAACTTGAACTTCCCAGCGATAGGAACCCAAGCAGCCTTTGGTACATCCTGTTGCATCGGCCAGTAACAATGGATGCCACCACCACTGTTCACAATACTAGGCAATGGCAGCCCAGTTTCTTCGCAGAAATGGCGAAGTGCGGCACGCCCCGCCTCTAGGCTTTCATACCCCTTGCCCGTCGCCGCCTTCTCTGGCGTGCACTCGATATCCAGCCAGAAGGACCGAGCGTAAATGGCGTTCTCTTGGGTCCGATATTTTTTCTTGCCGTCAGCACCGAAATAGCTTTCGCGTTCGAACGAAGCACACGCGTGGTAGACGGCAAAATTGTCGTCGGCGATCTGACGGATATGGTCCTCCATACTTTCACAATCGGAGAACGGGATGTGTTGCATACCGGATGTTTTATGTTGCTTGGTGGCAACAAACCGGATGCCCTGCGAAGGTATGTGTTTCGAGAAAAAGTTATTCATGCAGCACCCCCTTCCAAATAGGCCCGCACATCTGCCACCCGCCAGCGGCGCGCCTTCGGTCCAACGGCAATAGGCTTCGGCAACCGCCCAGCCTTAACGTCTCGCCAGAGCGATGCGCGACTGCGGTTGATAAGTGACGAAACTTCCTTCACCGACATCAACGCTGAGCCGGGTAGTTGGTCAAACTCTTCGAGCCTTGTGCCGACGAGTTCCAAATGACGCTTAGTTTGAGACATAACGCGCACCTCATTGGTTGAACTTGTCCGTTGGAAACCAACGAAGCGTCATCCAGAGACAAGCGCTCTTTCACACGACGCAACAACCATATTGCCGCCGAAATTTGTGTTTCAAGCGGTCAAAAACGTGCTCATCCACCCCGATCAACCACCAACATGTTATAGTAGGAAATCCTATTCAATTCATTGGGTTACAGGACGAAACCACCCGCCCAAAAAAATTTCAATTTTACCCAACCAAAGCCACGACATCTCCACCCTCAGCCTGTCCTGTGACGTGCTTAGCCCACGCCTCCATCACGCTGCGTCGTTGCTCCAGCAGGTCCGTCCGGTGATACGCAGCCTCCACGGCGTTGCGGATCGTATGCGCCAGCGCACGCTCAGCGACATCACGTGCCACGCCATTCTCACTAGCCCAGTCTCTGAACGACGACCGGAACCCATGGGCAGTGGCCACCCGCCCCGGCACATCACTCACCGCCTTGTGGGTCCGCAGAAACTTCGTGAGCGCCATGTCGGTCAACACCTTGCCTCTGGGCGACGGAAACACCAACTCAGCTTGTTTTGCCAACACCCGCCGCTTCTCCAAGAGCTCTTGCGCTCGACTGGACAGAGGTACCCGATGGGCAGTCTTGGTTTTCATCCGGTGCGCAGGCACGATCCACGTCGCGGCCGAGAGATCAACCTCGTCCCATGTCATGCCACGCGTTTCACCTGACCGGGCCGCCGTCAGGATCGTAAACTCCAAAAGTTGTCGGGTGACATCCTCGCCTGCGTGCACGACCTCCTGAACGAACTGAGGCACCTGTCGCCAAGGCATCGCCGGGTGGTGCACTGCAACACGCGCAGATGCGCTCTGCTTGGGCAATAGCATGTCCACCATGTCCACAGGGTTCCCCTGCACGTATTCACGCCCCCAGCACCACTTCATCACAGCGTGACAGCGTTGTTTCACCCGCCGAGCAGTCTCTGCCTTCACAGACCATATAGGCCGCAGGACATCTGCGAAGTCCGAGGGCTTCAGCGTATCTACCTTTCGCTGACCAATCACCAGGAAGGAATAGGTCGTCAGTGTGTTTATCCACTGGTCAACGTGCTTTCCGTTCGACCAACTCGCCTTGTGTTCTTCAAAGACCGCCCGAGCTGCCTCTTCGAAGGTCGGCACTCGCACCGCGTACGCAGCTGCGTCCTGCTGTCGCCGGGCCTCCTCAATCGGGTCAACGCCCGCAGCGATCCGTTTACGGGCCTCTGACGCCCGTTCCCGTGCCGATAAGATCGACACGTCCGGATATACACCCAAACCCATGTCACGACGCTTACCGGTCTCAGGAGACATGAACCTGAGCTGCCATTTACCACGACCTTTACCTGAACCAGGCAGCAACCGCAGTCCAGCAACAGTCCCATCAGCCATGGGTTTATCACCTGGGCTGATTCTCTTGGCTCGCGTCTCTGTCAGCATCCCCAGCTCCACCAAACCCACACCTAGACCCACATCGGGTTTGAGCTCAGACGATACAGCTTGAGACCCGCTGAAGCAAATTAGACACGGAAAACCATACATAACAAACACATAGCAATATGTTGCTAGATGAATGACAGTGTTTTTGGGGAATTATCAAAGCAGTGTGGCGGAGGCTCAGGGATTCGAACCCTGGGGACGCTCTCACGCCCAACGGTTTTCAAGACCGCCGCATTCGACCACTCTGCCAAACCTCCGGTGACAGGGGCATAGCTCTAGAAATGCGATTCTGAAAGACGCCTCTGGGGAAAATCTGCGCATGGATGCCGTCAGACTTTTCTTGACGCACCGAAGACTGTAAGCTTTGCGCAAAACAACGAGCGGCGCGGGGTTATTTGCCCGGACATGCGCCCAAATGGGCATAGCAGAAGGCGAGCAGGCAATGGACATCAGGATCACCAACTCTCCGCTTTGGCGCAGCGCCCGAACAACCGCTTTGTGCGGGGTCGCGCTGGTGGTGCTTGCGGGATGCGACGGCGCAAACCTTCCTGCCTTTTTGCAAGGTGGAGGCTCAAGCCCCACAGCAGAAGGCAGCACTTCCGCTGGCACACGCGCCACACGGCTTGTTGAACGCGATGTCGAAGCGCCCGAGGTGTTCCAGGTCAGCGAAAATGGTCTTTGGGACGGACGCCCGTCGCTGGGTGGCGTCTGGGCCGCGCACCCCGACGTGTCGGAACCCGAAAGGGTGATCATCCGCAACGAAGCGAACGGCAATTTCGTGATTGGTGCACTGTTCCGCAAAGAACGCGAAACCCCCGGACCACGCCTTCAGATTTCGTCGGATGCTGCAGCAGCCCTTGGGGTTCTTGCAGGCGCTCCGACGCAATTGAACGTTGTGGCCCTGCGCCGCGAAGAAGTTCCGGACAACGCGACATCGGCGCCGCCACAGGATGCGCCCATCAGCGATGGCAGCTTTGATGCGCCGACCGCCGTTGCGGAAACGACGCTGGATCCGATAGCAGAATCCGCTGCAGCCGCGCTTGACGCGACACCGGCCCCTGCACCGGCTGCCGCCACCGCGCCTGCTGCAAGTTCGTCGCTGGACAAACCGTTTATCCAAATCGGAATCTTCAGCATCGAACAGAACGCCAACAACACTGCCACCGCGATGCGACAGGCCGGGATGGTGCCGACAGTTCTGGAACAATCGTCAAGCGGCAAAGCTTTTTGGCGTGTTCTGGTTGGGCCGGCACAGACCCGCGCAGAACGCAGTACCTTGCTTGCCAAGATCAAGGATACCGGGTTTACCGACGCTTATGCCGTCACCAACTGAACCGTCCCGCTGGTATGACAGGAGAGTTGCCATGATCCGCAAATACCGCGCTTTCGTTTCCGCCAGCCTTACGGCGCTGTTGCTGTCAACCACGTCGTCTTCGGCATTCGACACACAGGCGACGGCGGCCTTTGTGCTGGATGAAACGACCGGCACCGTACTGCTTGCCAAGGATGCGGACACGGCTTTGCCGCCCGCGTCGATGTCCAAGCTGATGACACTTTACATCGCGTTCGAAGCTGTGCGCGATGGACGGTTGCGGCTGGACGAGGAACTGCCCGTTTCGGCCCATGCGAATTCGTTTGGCGGCTCGACGCTTTTCCTGCGCCAAGGCGAACGGGTCTCGGTCAACGATCTGATCCGAGGCATCATCGTGCTCTCGGGAAATGACGCCTGCGTGGTCATGGCAGAAGCGCTGTCTCCTGACGGGACAGAGGCTGGGTTTGCGCGCCTGATGACCCAACGTGCGCAACAGCTAGGTATGACGAATTCGATCTTCAAAAATTCCAGCGGCTGGCCCGCTCAAGGTCACGTCATGTCGATGCGCGACCTGACGCTGCTGGCCCAGCGCCTGATCGAGGATTTCCCTGACTTCTACCCGATGTTCGCTGAAAAAGAGTTTCTATTTGACGAGGCCGAGTCCTCCAACCGGTTCAACCGCAACCCGCTTCTGGCGCTCGGGATCGGCGCGGACGGGCTCAAGACCGGACACACACAAGAAGCAGGCTATGGACTTGTCGGGTCAGCCAAGCAGGGCGACCGTCGAGTGATCTTTGCCATCACCGGATTGGACAGCGCACAGGCGCGCGCACAGGAATCCGAATCCATCGTTAACTGGGCCTTTCGCCAATTCGCCGAAAAGACCGTGACCCGTGCCGGCACCGTGATCGCCGAAGCCGATGTCTGGATGGGCGCCAGTGAAAAAGTCGGCCTTATGGCCAAGGAAGATGTCACGCTGCTGCTGCCCAACACACCCGGGCAAGGCGTTGCCGCCGAAGTCGTTTATACCGGCCCGATCGAAGCACCGATCGCTGAAGGGCGGCAACTGGCCGAACTGATCATCAGCCCCGAAGGTTTGCCGGAACATCGCATCCCGTTGTTCGCAGCCAGCGCGGTACCCGCGAGTGGGTTTGTCGCGCGGATGATGAGTGTATCAGAGATGCTTTTGGGCCGCATGCAGCCTACCACCGAGGATACGATGTGAGCCGATCCGGGCTGTTCGTCAGCTTCGAGGGGATCGACGGGTCAGGCAAATCCACACAGGCGCGGATGCTGGTAGACCGGCTTCGTGCAGGTGGCGTTGATGTGATCCACACGCGTGAGCCCGGCGGCAGCCCAGGGGCAGAAGAAATCCGCGCGCTGGTGTTACAAGGCGATCCTGACCGCTGGTCGGCCGAGACCGAAATTCTGCTTTTCACAGCCGCCCGCCGCGATCATCTGGAACGGACAATCCGCCCAGCGCTAGAGGCGGGCAAAGTTGTGATCTGCGATCGTTTCGCCGACAGCACCCGCATGTATCAGGGGCTGTCGCGCGGCAACCTGCGGGCCAAGGTGGATGCGCTGCATGATCTGATGATCGGCGTCGAGCCAGACCTCACACTGCTGATCGATATGGACCCGGAAACCGGCCTCAGCCGCGCCAAGGCGCGTAACACAGTCGAAGAACGGTTCGAGGATTTCGGCGCGTCGTTGCAAGAAGCCATGCGCGCGGGGTTCCTTGATTTGGCCAAGGAGTATGCAGACCGTTTCCGCGTGATCGACGGTGCGCGCGATGCCGACAGCGTTGCAGTTGATGTCTGGGCTGCGGTAACACACCATCTGACATGAGTGACGCGACACAGCCAGAACCAGATCGCATCGACGGTGCTCCGCATCCGCGCGAGACTTCTTTGCTCTACGGCCAGGACGCTGCGCAAGCTGACTTTCTACAGGCTTTCAGTTCCGACAGGCTGCACCACGGCTGGCTGATCACCGGGCCACGTGGCGTGGGCAAAGCCACACTTGCGTGGCAGATCGCGCGGTTCCTGCTGGCCACGCCCATTGCGCAGGACGACGGCCTGTTTGGCGCGCCGCCGCCTCCGACCGACCTGCATATCAATCCAGAGCACCCTGTATCGCGGCGTATGATGGCCGGATCGGAACCGGGTTTGTTTGCCCTTCGCCGTCCTTACGATGAAAAGGCAAAGCGCCTGAAGGCTCAAATCACCGTGGACGAGGTCCGCAAACTCAAGGGCTTTTTCGCGCTGTCCGC
Organism: uncultured Marivita sp.; assembly: GCA_947503115.1. GTDB lineage: Bacteria > Pseudomonadota > Alphaproteobacteria > Rhodobacterales > Rhodobacteraceae > Marivita. Next base: position 6,780 of record CANNCS010000074.1, on the reverse strand, counting down.
CGCTGACGGCGGCCGCCGCGTTGTGATTGTCGACGCGGCCGACGACATGAACGTCAGCGCCGCCAACGCGATCCTCAAACTGCTGGAAGAACCCCCGGACCGCACAACGCTGCTCTTGGTTAGTCACCAGCCGTCACGCCTATTACCAACCATCCGCTCCCGCTGCCGCGAATTGCGGCTGGCACCGCTCAACGCCGCCGACATGGCGCAAGCTTTGGCAGCAACCGAAATAGACCAGAACGTGTCCGACCCTGCCGCTTTGGCAGCCCTGTCTGGCGGGTCCGTTGGCGAGGCCGTGCGTCTGATGCAGCAGGACGGGCTGAAACTATATGCCGACATCGTCAAGCTGCTCTCCACCCTACCCGATCTCAGTCGCCCGCACGCCATTGCCTTGGCCGAAAGCGCGGCAGGCCGTGGCAAGGAAGAACGGCTTGATTTGCTCTTGGGCCTTTTTGACCGCGCCCTGACGCGCCTTGCCCGCACAGGTGCCTCTGGTTTCCCGCCCGCCCCCGAAGCGGCAGCGCAAGAGGCGCAAACCTTCCAGCGTCTTTGCCCCTCCGCCCCGGCCGCCCGGCAATGGGCGCAGCTGGCTCAGGTTCAGGGCGAACGCCTGCGCCACGGGCGCGCCGTGAATGTCGAGGCAGGATCGCTTCTGCTCTCTAGCTTCCTTGCCCTTCAGGATGGCTGCCCCAGGTCGTAAGCCACATCTTGACGCCCCTGCCCGCATCCCTGATACCAGCTTCATGTTGACTCCACAGATCACCGACAGCCATTGCCATCTGGACTTCCCGGATTTTAATGAAGAACGCCCCGAGGTCATTGCCCGCGCACTTGATGCAGGTGTGCGCCGCATGGTCACGATCTGCACTCGACTACGTCTTGAGCCGCAGGTCCGCGCGATTGCCGAGGCGTTCGAGCCGGTGTTCTACGCCGCTGGAACCCACCCGATGAGCGCCGCGGATGAACCCCTGACGACGGTGGACGAGCTGATCGGACTGGCCCAGCACCCGAAATTCGTCGGCATCGGGGAAACCGGACTGGACTACCACTACACAGCCGAAAGCGCCGATATTCAGAAGACATCGCTGCGCGTGCATATCGAAGCGGCGCAAGAAACCGGCCTGCCACTTATCATCCATGCCCGCGCCGCCGATGATGACATGGCAAAAATCCTCACTGATGGGTTCAAGATCAAACCCTATACCTGTGTAATGCATTGCTTTTCCTCGTCGACGGAACTGGCCCGCGCCGCATTGGACCTCGGATTCTATCTGTCGATGTCCGGCATCGCCGCCTTTCCGAAAAGCCAGGAATTGCGCGACATCTTCGCCGCCGCCCCGGTGGACCGGGTGCTTGTCGAAACCGACAGCCCCTACCTTGCGCCGCCGCCTCATCGTGGCAAGCGTAATGAACCTGCTTACACAGCCCATACCGCCCGCGTTGGGGCTGACATCTACGGCATGGACTACGCCGAGTTCGCCGCCCAGACCGAGGCCAATTTCGAACGCCTGTTCTGGAAGGCCGCTCAATACGAGGTCGCTGCGTAATGAGCGAAATGCGTTTTACCATCCTTGGCTGTGGATCGTCGGGCGGCGTGCCGCGCCTTGGTGGTCTGTGGGGCGCCTGTGATCCCGAAAACCCAAAAAACACCCGTCGCCGCTGTTCGATGCTGGTCGAACGGGTCACCGATGCGGGAACCACCCGCGTGCTGATCGACACTAGCCCCGACATGCGCGCGCAATTGCTCAGCGCCGGCGTCGGAGAGCTTGATGCCGTGGTCTACACCCACAGCCACGCTGACCATGTGCACGGGGTCGATGACCTGCGGATGATCGTGTTCAACATGCGCAAACGGCTGCAGGTCTGGGCAGATGGTGATACGCAGAACGACCTGTTCTCGCGGTTTGGCTATGCCTTTGTGCAACCGTCCGACAGCCCTTATCCTCCGATCCTCGACATGAACACCATCGACGGGCCAGTTCAGATCGACGGCGCCGGTGGCGAAATCGTCCTGACCCCATTCCAGGTCAATCACGGCAGCATCGACGCACTTGGGTTCCGCATCGGTGATCTGGCCTACCTGCCAGATGTCGCCAAGATCCCCGAGGAAGTCTGGACCGACCACCTACAAGACCTTGACGTGTGGATCCTCGACGCCCTGCGCCGCGATCCGCACCCGACCCATGCGCACCTCGCGCAATCGCTGGAATGGATGGCACGCGCCAAACCGCGCCACGGCGTGTTGACCAACATGCATATCGATCTCGACTACGCGACCGTTGAAGCCGAGACACCCGACCACATCACACCGGCCTATGACGGCATGGTGATCACGCAGCCTCTGGCGTGACACCCACCGGACGATACGGCGGGCAAACCGTACGGACGCGCGACTGATGCAGGCGCTGCTCGACATTATTCTGCCCGTCTTTCTGGTCGTAGGCTTCGGCTATCTGATAGCGTGGCGCGGATTGCTGTCGGCGGCGTCCATCGACGGGCTGATGTCCTTTACCCAGAACGTCGCCATCCCCTGCCTGCTCTTCCGCGCGATCTGGACACTGGATCTGGGTGACAGTTTCTCCCTACCCCTGCTGATCAGTTTTTACTCCGGGTCGCTCACCTGCTTCTTCGTCGGCCTTTTCGGCGCGCACTACCTGTTTAAACGCGACTGGGAAGATGCGGTCGCCATCGGTTTCACCTGCCTTTTCGCCAATTCCGTTCTGCTGGGCCTTGCGATCACCGAACGCGCATTTGGGCCGGATGCGCTGTCGGCCAACTATGCGATTATCGCGCTGCATTCGCCCATCTGCTATGGCCTCGGCATCACCACGATGGAGTTCGTCCGCGCCCGCGCCGCGGGGCAGCCGAACCGCAATCTTCCGGTCACCGTGGCCAAGGCAATGTTTCGCAACGCGCTGGTGGTCGGCATCGCTCTTGGCGCGGTGTTCAACCTGTTCAACGTCACCTTACCCGCACCGTTCACCGATGCGCTCGACATGATGGTGCGCACCGCGCTGCCTGCCGCCCTGTTCGCCATGGGTGGCGTGTTGTTCCGCTACCGCCCTGAAGGCGACATGCGGATCATTTTGTTCATATGCTCCATCAGCCTTCTGCTGCATCCATCAATCACGTGGACCCTTGGCACAGCGTTCGATCTGGACGACAGCGCGTTCCGCAGCGCTGTACTGACTGCTGCGATGGCGCCGGGTGTAAACTGTTATGTGTTTGCAAACATCTATGGTCGCGCGCGCAGGGTGGTTGCGTCCTCTGTCCTGACGGCAAGTGCGCTTTCGGTGATTACCGCATGGTTCTGGCTGGGCACTCTTCCGTAGAAATCTCCCAAAATTTAAAAGCACTATAAAGGCACTCCTCGACGCCCAGTGACATGGCTTCGGAACTTTGCGCGTCAAATCTGCGTTGATCCGGTGAACCGCTGCCATACGGAAGCCAGACCATGACACGCTTAATTGCCCTACTGATTTTGACCCTCACACCGCTGCCCCTTGTCGCAGAAACCCTGCCCGAGGTGATTGGCACCTATGTCACCGATTTCGACGCAGTCAAACTCGACAAGGGTGCGCAGAACGCAATCCTCGGCATTCACGACCGCTCTGACCTGTCGCATGGAATAAAGCTGTTGCTGATCCATGAAGAACTGCAAGAAGCGGGCGCGCTTGAACATGCGGACATGCACCAACTTGCAGCGCGGCCATATCAACTGTCTCAGGCCGACTAAAGACTACAGAAAGCCGTTCTGACCAAACCCGCCGCAAATCGGCGCGTTTGGTCATTTGTCGAAGGGGGTTTGACTCGTTTCCCACTCCGACATACAACTATTGTATCCAAATGGATACAATATGAAAAACCTCAAGACATCCCCCTTTTCCAGCGGTGAGGCAGCCTATGCTAGCCTGATCGACACGCTACGCAGCGGTGACTTCGCCCCCGGCGATCGGTTGCGCGAAGAGGATGTGGCAAAGCGACTTAACCTTTCCCGCACCCCGGTGCGCGAGGCGCTGCGCAAGCTGGAAAACAACGGTATCGTCGAACACCGCCCCCGCATTGGCGCGGTTATCCGCAAGCTGTCTCAGACCGAGGTGGTCGAGCTTTACGAGATGCGCATCGTTCTGGAACGCACCGCCGCAAGCATGGCTGCACAGCACGGATCCGAGGCTGAATTCGACGCGCTGGATGACATGAACGCGCGTATTCTAGATGCTCAGGACACGCCGACCTTGGGCGCGGCGATCAATCAGGACTTCCACGAAGCGCTATACCGCGCGGCCCGTAACCGCTTTTTGCTAACTTCGGCCGAGGCGATCAACAACGCACTGATCCTGCTGGGCCCGACGACATATCTTGATCCCGACCGCATCCGCATCGTGGTGTCCCAGCACAGCGACGTGACGACCGCTCTGCGACAGCGTGACGGTGACCGCGCTGCAGAAGCTGCTGAGGCACATCTTCAAACCTCGCTCCGCTACCGGCTCAAAGGCATGTCGACATGATCGTCATTCTGCGCACCTTTGCCATCGCTGGACTTGGCGTTGCGGTGTTCAAGCTGGTGAATTTGCCCCTGCCGTGGCTGATGGGCCCGATCTTTGCCTGCCTCGCGACGGCGCTTTCCGGGGTCAGGATGCGCGGGATCAAACCGCTCAACGACACGATGCGCACGATCTTGGGCGTGGCAGTTGGCGCAACGTTGACCCCTGCCGTTCTGGCGACCTTCCCGGCGATGTGGCCGACACTGTTGCTGGTGCCCGTGATGGTGACGGTGATCGGGATAATTGGGGTGCCCTATTTTCAGCGCTTCTGTGGCTATGATTTCGCCACCGCCTACTACGCGACAATGCCCGGCGGGTTGCAGGACATGATCGTCTTCGGAGAAGAGGCAGGGGCCAACGTTCGCGCGCTCAGCCTGATCCACGCAACACGGGTGATGGTCATCGTCGTTGCCCTGCCCTTTTTGTTGATTGGCATCTGGGAGGCGGATCTGTCCAACCCGCCGGGTGCCCCTGCGACCAGCATCCCGCCGCTAGAATTGGTCCTGATGGCGGTCTGCGCCATTGTCGGATGGCGTCTGGCGAAACGCGTTGGCCTGTTCGGGGCGTCGATTCTTGGCCCCCTGATCGTCACTGCCGCTCTGACTTTGGCTGGAGGACTGCACAACCGCCCTCCCGCCGAGGCGATCTGGGCCGCACAGTTCTTCATCGGTATGACCATTGGCACCAAGTACGCAGGAATCACGATGACCGAGATTCGCAAGGATCTGGCTGCGGGTTTGGGCTTTTGCGGTATCCTGATCGTGCTGACACTGATCTTCGTAGAGGCGATCTACGGTCTTGGCTTTGCCCCAGGCATGGAAACGCTGCTGGCTTTCGCCCCTGGGGGTCAAGCGGAACTGACTGTACTCGCGCTCATTGTTGGGGCCGACGTTGCCTTTGTCGTGGCGCACCATGTGCTACGGATTTTCGTGGTCATCATGGGTGCACCACTGGCAGCGCGGGTGTTTCGGACGCGAATTGCAAAGTAGCAAATCGCAGTTTGCAAACTTCACTGATTCCGACGATTTCCAGAAAAATGGTGCGGTCGAGAAGACTCGAACTTCCACGGGAGTTACCCCACAGCGACCTCAACTCGTATAAAAAACCCTTCCAGATTTTTTGACACTAACTCAACAAAAACAAGTATTTGTCGAGCCGGATACGCCTACCAATCAAACCCCTACGTCAATTCCTAACATCACAATCCCTGAACATGAATCGCATGTCAATCACACGAGAACAGGCAAATGTGTGCCGAATGTGTACCCGATGTGTACCAAGATGGGAGTATGATTTACGAACAGGCATCAGGACCCACACTTTCAAACACGGCTGACGGTTCCGCGCGTAATCATTTTTGGAATGACAGAAGCTATCTCCAACCCTTGATATTCTGAAACCCGTAAACAGAGAGAGCGATAAAGGGGTTACGCATGGGCCACCCGCCCCCTACCTGATGGATGATACATGGCTTCTGCCAGCGGGGTGCACACAGGAGCATGTAAAGTACTTCTCGGGATGAAGAGTTGAAAAACACATGCCCACCGGAAGACACGTCATCTCACATCAGGGTCGAGAGATTGTTGCATACGACCAAACGACTGAAATACCGAGCAAAAGCCGTCAAGAGATATTACACCCCCAGAATCTGTGGATAAAGTTGTGGGTAGCCACTTGGCACAATCTGCTATTCGACGGGTTATCAGACACTTACACCATGATGCTTAAAAAATAGGCAAAATTCTAACTATCTGATTTTATTTGAAATTATTTATCATTGACCACGCAACAACTCGAAATTCTGTTTAGGAAGAGTCAAGGGCATTTGTGCCAATCTTGAGGGGATAACTTGCACTGCTCGACAGGTCAGGTTTCCACAAATTTCCGGCACAATCGAAGAGGGATGGCCGAAGAACTCCACATCAAGGTACGGCAATGGCTGATCACATGAAGCACTGACAAAGCCAAACTCTTGACATCACTGCAAAAAACCCGTTAACATTCTTTCGGCATTTAGAGTGTGAGCAATCACCGCCAACCTTGCGCATGTAAAGGTGGCCTCCACGATTAGGTGGGATGCGCCAGACAACACGTCTGGAAACATGGTCGCTTTTTAAACTTGGCGGCTTAATTTTAGAAAAGGAACTATTATGCAATCATTGCACAACTTTGACGAAAAGTCAATACCCGCAAATCTCCCATTAGACGAACCTGCATATGTCAGACTGCAACTGAA
>CANNCS010000073.1 GCA_947503115.1 uncultured Marivita sp. | reverse complement strand
AACCGCAGAAGATATTCTCACCAGGGAACGCCGTGCGCTGGACGCGCTCGATGAAATCCGCGGAAACAGGTAAGAAGCGTCAGACTCGGAGCACTAGATGATCAATTAAGCCTCGCCCACTCAGATCATTGAGATCTTCCCCAGTCTCCCCGACTATTCTTTTTGCGGGAATGAAATTTATCTCAGGGATCGGAGATTCGGCGCTTTTAATTATTGCTTGAATAACGCCTGGGATCCAACTTTGCGTTAAACCACCTGCAGTTGATCCCGTTAAAAATGACCACAGGCCCCTCCAATCAATCCGTTCATCCTTAAGTTTCGTGTAGTCGCTTTCATTGAATAATCCCCCTTTTGCGTTTCCTATCTGGTTAACCCAAACCATACCGTTAACTGCAATTAGCTCACAAATTTGCTCTATGGTTTCCTTTAGTTTCAATTTGTAATTCACGTTGTTTTGAAACGGCTTACCTTGATGTTGAGAAACAATATTCTCTATACTTTGCGCTGCGGAGAATCCAAGAGCATACAAAAACGTACCAGTTTTCCCTCCACGATAAATATCAGTACCACTTATTTGTGATGGCACCTCATTTCGACTAATCTTTGAAACTTGAGAAGAAAGAAGGTTTAGAATCACTGACTTCCCAGAGTTATTTGCACCAATGAACAGATTTACCCTCGAAAAGGGCGATATATATTGATCTACATTCCCGATGCTGCGATAAAAACGCACTGCTATTCCGTGTAGCAATCAAACCTCCGATTTACGTCTGTGGTAAAAATTTACTCCAACACTGCCAATTCAGTACGATACAGAACAAATAGTTACCTTGGCAACAGCCCGGGAACGCAATCGCAAAAAGAAGTTCCTCTTTTTCCGTGTGACAATAACAAATCTAGACGGACACTTGTAGCTACTTCCGCCCGAGGGGCGGACGGGCGCTGGCCCGGTCCGGGCTGGGGGTGACCTCTTGGGTTGCTCAGAAGGCCGGTCTCTACCGGGTCAAGCCCTTCGCCATGCGCTCGACCGCCGCTCCCATTGCTGGACGAGGCCGTATTCGATGCTCAGCATCACGCCCGTAAACGCCAGCGCGTAGGCCATGACGGTCGCGGTGTCGAAGAGCTGAAAATACAAATGGATTTGGAAGCCGACGCCATTGGAGCGGCCGAGGAACTCGACCACCAGCACGATTTTCCAGATCACGGCCAGCCCGTTGCGGGTGCTGGTGGCCACAAACGGCCCAAGCTGGGGCCAGATGACGTGGCGCAGGCGGGTCATGGGGCTCAGGCGGTAGACCTGCGCCATGTCGGCCACGCCCCGGTCGAGCGTGCGGACGCCCTCTCGGATCGTGACGGTGACCATGGCGGTCTTGTTGAGGGCGACAGCGATGATGGCCGCGACCTCGTTCAGGCCGATCCAGAGGTAGCAGAGCACGATGATCACCAGCGCGGGCAGGTTCAGAAAGACGGTGACCCACGGGTCGAGCCACATGTTGAGCCGCTCGGACCGGCCCATGGCGATGCCAAGGGTGATGCCGACCGCCATGGCGAGGGTGAAGGCCAGAGCGACGCGGCGCAGGGTGTTGGCCATGTGATACCAGAGGGCTCCGGATGCGCTTTCCCCTGCGATCTCGTGCCAGACGGCGAGCGGGGTTGGCAGGATGTCGGCGTCGTTCATCGCCCAGGCGCCCAGCGTCCAGGCGGCGATCAGCAGGGCGAGCGAGATCAGGGTGACATGGGGTGGTGCGCGCATGCGGCGAGCATAGAGGATATCACAGCCGCGTGACTGTTGGACGAAGGTCCAATAGGGCGGTTCGGGCGGCGCTTTTATGGTCGCGCTCATGGGAGGCGTTCGTTTCATTGTTGCCGCAGTTTTGTGGTGTGTCAGCGCAGTTTGCGCGGTTGCTGAGGTTTTGTCCGAGGACGAGATCGCAGGGCAGATTTTTGCGCCAATGAGCCTTGGGGCGTTGATTTCGGACAATGGGGTGTATGAGCTGCTCAATTCGGGCGGCGCGCATGCGGGCTATGTGTTCCAGACCGAACCGATGGCCGCCCTGCCCGGCTTTTCCGGCGCACCGATCAATGTGCTGGTGGTGCTGGATCTGGAGGGACGGTTTCTGGATGTGCAGCTGCTGGATCACAACGAGCCGATCTTTGTGTCGGGGTTGGGTCAGGCGCCGTTTCACGCGTTCTTCGAACAGTATCGCGGGCATTCGATCAGCGACTCACTGGTGGTCGGCACACCGTATGGCGCGGGCGATGGTGGCGGGCAGTTGGTGTATCTCGACGGGGTGACCAAGGCGACGGCCTCAATCCGAATCGCGCACGAGTCGGTGCTGGCGGCGGCGTTGCAGGTGGCGCGCGAAAAGATGCAGGGCATTGCGTCGGGCCCGCCGGCGTATCCCGATCCCGATTATGTCGAGGTTTTGACCTGGGATGACCTGCTGACACAGGGGCTGATCACGCGACGCGTGGCCACCAATGCCGAAGTGCAGGCACTGTTCGACGGCACGGTTTGGGAAGATGACGACCCTGAAGCGTTGGACGAGCCAGACGCGCCCTACCTTGATCTGTGGATCGCGGATGTCGGGCCGTCGTCAATTGCGCGCGTGCTGTTGGATGAAGACACATTGGATGAGCTGGACCGATTCATGTCGATCTCGACCTTCGATGAGCCGATCCTCGTAATTGAAACCGCGCGACATGGGTTGGTGTCAGAGGATTTCGTGCGCAACACCGCGCCCGATTGGATTGGCGCGCAGCAGGACGGGTTTCCTGTGGCGTTGCGCGATGCAGACCTGTTTATCGAACTAAGCGATGCGGTGCCGGATGCGCTACAGGATGGTGTGGCGATGATACTGCGCACCGACCGGCGGCTTGGCTTTGATCCGACACGAGAATGGACGCTGAGCGTCGACGCTTTGCGTGAGCACGGCATGTTCCAGCCCGAGATCGGATCGGTGCAGTTGACCACAACCCATGTGACAGCTGAGAGGTTCTTTGCCCGCCCGGCTGTTGTTGAGAAACTGCCGCCGTGGAAAGAGGCCATCCTGAACCGCCAGACCGATCTGATCGTGTTGGCGGTGGTGTTGACCGGATTGGTCGCGGTGCTGATCGCGGCCCAAGGTTGGCTTGCTGGGCTTGCCGCCTTTACACCTGTGCGGCTGAGCATATTGGCGGGCATTCTGGGGTTTGTCGGCTGGTGGGGCCAAGGACAGTTGTCCATCGTCACGCCACTGGCCATGTTGCAGACGGCAATAGCCGGCGGGTCGTTTGCATTCCTGTTGTATGATCCGTTCTCGCTCTTGATCTGGGGAGTGGCTATCCTTGGCTTTGTGCTTTGGGGGCGTGGCTTGTTCTGCGGATGGCTTTGCCCCTTCGGCGCAATGCAGGAATTTGCGCATCATCTTGGCCGTATGCTCCGCTTGCCCAAGATTGAGCCAAGCGCGCTATGGGATGCGCGGCTCAAATCGCTGAAATACGTGGCTTTGGCCGGATTGGTTGCGGTGACTGTGTTCGCCCCGTCCTATATGGACAAAGCCGCAGAGATCGAGCCTTTCAAAACAGCAATCACCACCTTCTTTGTCCGCGAATGGTATTACGTCGCCTATGCCGCGCTTTGGCTGGTGTTGGGGATGTTCGTGTTCAAAGGGTTTTGCCGCTACCTTTGCCCATTGGGCGCGCTGATGGCCATTGGCGGCGTTTTACGCCTGCGCCGGTGGATTCCGCGCCGTGACGAATGCGGTTCGCCTTGCCAATTGTGCCGGGTAAAGTGCAATTACGAAGCCATCGCCCCGAGCGGAAAAATCCAATATTCCGAATGTTTCCAGTGCCTTGACTGCGTGACGATCCACGACGACGCCGATCAGTGCGTGCCTTTGATCCTCAAGGGTCGGGCAGCGCGGCGTGCGCCACGCAATCTAGGCCATCCCAACACGGTGCCAGCAGAATGAAACGACGCCGCTTCCTGACCTTGGCCGCCGCCTTTGCCTGTGCCCCCACCCTTACACGGGCTGACACATGGTCGGGTCAGGCGTTGGGGGCCAGCGTGTCGGTGACGTTGCACGGGCCACGGGAATTGACCCAGAGGGCACTGGCGGATGTGCCGCGCCTGCTGGTTAATTTCGAAGAGACATTCAGCCTGTTCCGGCCAACATCCCACCTAAGCCGCCTGAACATGATGGGGCGTCTGCGCGATCCGAATGCGTTGATGCGGACACTTATGGCGCGGGCGGATGAAGCGTATCGTCTGAGCAATGGTCTATTCGATCCCACAATACAGCCACTTTGGGAGGCGCACGCGAAAGGCCGTGATACGGCCTCGGCGCAAGCGGCTCTTGGTTGGGACCGCGTGCGCTATTCTGACAGGATGATCGAGTTGCAGACCAGTCAGGCATTGACCTTCAACGGCATTGCCCAAGGGTTTGCGACCGATGTGATGCGACTGCTCTTGCGTAAACACGGTGCGGAAACCGCACTGGTCGATATTGGCGAACAAGCGGCGATGGGCGGACCATTCACTTTAGGGATCGAAGACCCGATGCATGGCCATCTTGGTACGCGAGAGTTGCGCAATGGGGCCATTGCCACATCAAGCCCGGGTGCCATGACACTGGGGGATCACGACCACATCCTTGGGCCACATGGCGAAACCCCGCGCTGGTCTACCGTCAGCATCGAAACCCAATCCGCCACTATGGCGGATGCCCTTTCGACCGCAGCCGTTTTCATGGACGTTGACGTGCTCAAAACGCTTAAGGTTACAGCACAGCTGAAGCGGATCACGCTTGTTGATGCGGATGGCAACATCCAGACCATCTAATCTACTCTGTTTCAAAAATACCTCGGGGGTGTCGCACGTGCGCGACGGGGGCAGCTCCCCCAATTTTGCGCCACCGCAAAATTCAAAACGTGACGCATCGTGTGTCCCAAACGAAAAAGCCCCGGTTCGAGAACCGGGGCTTTGTCATTTCAAGGCATTGCCAGATCAGCTTGCGGCTGCGACCGCCCGCTTGGTCATGACGGCCACGAGATGCGCACGATACGCGCTCGAGCCATGCAGATCCGAGATCATACCGTCGCCCGACGGTGCCGCCGGCACCGCATCCGCCGAAAAGTTCGACGAAAGTGCCGCTTCGGCCTCGGTCCAGCGGAACACGCCCTCTTCAGAGGCACCGGTGACCGCAACCCGGACACCGTCTGCGTATTTGGCAACAAACACGCCGACCAATGCGAAGCGCGAAGCGGGTTGCTCGAACTTCATGTAGGCACTTTTCTCGGGCACCGGGAAACGGACCTCGGTGATGATTTCACCTTCGTTCAGGGCTGTTTCAAACATGCCCTGGAAGTAATCATCAGCCGCAATGGACCGCGTGTTTGTGACGATCGTCGCACCCGATCCCAAAGCCGCTGCCGGGTAGCAGGCGGAGGGGTCGTTGTTGGCCAAGCTGCCACCGATGGTGCCGCGATTGCGGACCGCCGGATCACCGATATTGCCCGCAAGAGCGGCAAGTCCCGGATAGGCGGACGCCTCATTTGCGACGGTGGCGTGGGTTGTTCCGCCACCGATGCAAAGTGCGCCGTCATCACCCGTGCAAACACCCTTGATCTCAGAGATGCCCGAAAGGCTGACCAGCACGGACGGAGCCGATAGGCGCTGCTTCAGAGTTGGGATCAGGGTTTGACCACCACCCAGAGGCAGAGCTTCGTCAGTGGCAAGTGCTGCCACCGCGTCCGCAACCGATGTGGGCCGTTGAATGTCAAAGCTATACATATGCTCAGCCCTCCTTATTGGCCGTTGATCGCTGCCCAGACGCGCGACGGCGACACAGGCATATCGATGTGGTTGACGTGTGTGTGACCGCCGGAATGCAGCGCGTCAATCACCGCGTTCACCACTGTGGGCGGTGACCCGATCGCGCCTGCTTCGCCGCAGCCCTTCACACCCAGCGGGTTGTGCGTGCACGGTGTCTGGCAGGAGTGATCGACAACGTAGCTTGCCATGTGCGGGATATCGTCCGCGCGCGGCATTGCGTAGTCCATGTAGGACGCCGACAGAAGCTGGCCGTTTTCGTCATAGGCGCAGTTTTCGAGAAGCGCCTGACCGATGCCCTGTGCGATCCCGCCGTGGACCTGGCCTTCGACGATCATCGGGTTGACCACGTTGCCGAAATCATCCGCCGAGACGAACTTTTCGATAGTGACCTTGCCGGTGTCCGGATCGACCTCAACCTCGCAGGCATAGGCGCCTGCCGGGTACGTGAAGTTGGCCGGGTCATAGAACGCGGTTTCCTCGAGGCCCGGTTCGATGTCTTCGAGCGGGTAGTTGTGGGGCACATAGGCTGCCAACGTCACATCGCCCCAAGCAACCGACTTGTCGGTGCCGGCCACGGTGAACTGGCCGTCCTTCAGCTCGATATCGCTGTCAGAGGCTTCGAGAAGGTGGCCAGCGATCTTTTTGGCCTTGTTGATGATCTTCTCGGTGGCGCGCACCATTGCCGATCCGCAGACCGCCAACGAACGCGAGCCGTAGGTGCCCATCCCGAAGGGGATTTTCGACGTGTCGCCATGGACGATGTCGATCATGCCTTCATCAATGCCGAGCATTTCGGCCACAACCTGCGGGAACACGGTCTCGTGCCCCTGGCCGTGGCTGTGAGCGCCAACCATCACCGAGATCGAGCCGGTGGCATTCACGCGGACGGTGGCGGCGTCATAAAGGCCGGCGCGAGCACCCAGCTGTCCCACAAGGTTCGACGGCGCGATGCCGCAAGCCTCGATGAAGCAGTTGATGCCGAGGCCGCGGAGTTTGCCGTTGGCTTCGGATGCCTTGCGGCGCGCCGCAAAGCCACCGAGGTCCATCAGCTCTTCCATCTTGGCCATCGTCGCTTCGTAATCGCCGGTGTCGTATTCGACGGCGACGGGCGTGGCGTAGGGGAATTGAGTGATGAAGTTCTGACGGCGTAGCGCGATCGGATCGACGCCCAGTTCGCGGGCGGCCATGTCGATGACACGCTCAAGCTGGAACGTCGCTTCCGGGCGACCGGCACCGCGATAGGCATCCACCGGCACAGTGTTGGTGAAAACGGCTTTGACGTTCACCTGAACCGCAGGCGTCTTGTAGTTGCCCGCCATCAGCGTGCCGTGCAGCCATGTCGGAACCGACGACGAGAAGGTGGACAGGTATGCGCCCATGTTCGCCATGGTGTCGGTGCGAACGGCAAGGAAGTTGTTGTCCTTGTCGAGCGCCAGTTCGATCTTGGTCACGTGATCGCGGCCATGCGCGTCGGACATGAACGCCTCGGAGCGGGTCGAGGTCCATTTGACCGGGCGGTTGCAGGCCTTGGCGGCGAAGGTACAGAACGCTTCTTCCGCGTAGTGGAAGATCTTGGTTCCGAAACCGCCACCCACATCGGGAGCCACAACGCGCAGCTTGTGCTCGGGGATACCCAGAACGAACGCGCCCATCAGCAGGCGGATCACGTGCGGGTTCTGGCTTGTGGTGTAGAGTGTGTGCTCGTCATTGGCGCGGGAATAGTCCCCCACGGCGACGCGCGGCTCCATCGGGTTGGCAACGAGGCGGTTGTTCACCAGTTCCAGCGTCGTCACATGTGCTGCGCCCTTGAACGCGGCATCCGTGGTTTCGGTGTCGGTGCCGAACTGCCAGTCGTAGCAAAGGTTGTCGGACAGATCGTCGTGAACCTTGGTGGAGTCGGACTGGAGCGCCTTGCCCATATCGACAACGGCCGGAAGCTCTTCGATGTCGAGCACGATGGCTTCAGCGGCAGTGCGCGCCTGTTCGAGGCTGTCAGCGACAACAGCAGCGACGGGATCGCCAACATGGCGCACTTTGCCCTGCGCCAGAACCGGGTGGGCCGGTTCTTTCATCACTTCGCCGTGCTTGTCGGTCACCTGCCAACCGCAGGGCAGACCACCCACGCCTTCGAAATCGGCGCCAGTGAAGATGCGAACAACACCCGGCATGCCTTCGGCAGCACTGGTGTCAACATTGTTGATCTTGCCATGCGCCAAATCGGAACGCAGGAAGTGCACATAGGCTTGGCCATGTACGTTGATGTCGTCGGTATAATTGCCGGCGCCGGTCAGAAAGCGGACGTCTTCACGCCGCTTCGGGCTTGCGCCAATGCCATGATCCTTCGGCATAGTGGTATTCCTCCCTAGGGGCGGTGCGTGCAAGCACACACCCTACAATTGTGGATTATTCAGCCGCGACTGCGGGCACGTCCTGACCGGATGCTGCCATGATGGCGCGCACGATGTTGTGGTAGCCTGTGCAGCGGCAGATATTGCCTTCGAGGTAATCCCGCACTTCCGCTTCGGACGGCTTGGGATTGTCCTTGAGAAGTGCGGCGGCCGACATCACCATGCCCGGTGTGCAGAAACCACACTGAAGACCGTGATACTCTTGGAACGCTTGTTGGATCACACTCAGCGATCCATCTGCGTTTGCCATGCCTTCCACTGTCTTGACCTCGGCACCATCGGCTTCGGCCGCGAACATGGTGCACGACTTGACCGCTTCGCCATTCACATGAACGACGCAAGCGCCGCACTGGGATGTGTCGCAACCAACATGGGTTCCTGTAAGGCGCAAATCTTCGCGCAGGAATTCAGTCAAAAGCGTGTTGCCCTTGACCTCGCCGGAAACGGCCTTGCCGTTTACCGTCATTGTTACCTTTGTCATCAAACTCCTCCCGTGGGTATTCTAATTCAACTGTGTTTCAGAAGCCGGCTGTGATCAAGAAACGAGTTTCTTGAACCAACCCTTTTTCTTTTCGCCACCTTCGCCTTCGGCCTCGGAGGCATCGTCACCCCCCTCTTGCGGGCCTTCAACGGCGGATTGGAAATTGCTGAAGAACTGGTCGGCCATTTTTTTGGCAAACCCGTCAATGATCCGGCTGCCCAGCTGCGCCAGCTTGCCGCCGACTTTGGCTTCAACATCATAGTGCAGCTCTGTGCCGCCTTCGACAGCGGCGAGCTTCACATCGGCGCCGCCCTTGGCAAAGCCTGCCGCTCCGCCCTTGCCTTCTCCGGTCAAGGTCAGTGATTGGCCCGGCACCATATCAGACAGGACAACAGTGCCCTTGAAGGTCGCCTTCACAGGCCCGACCTTCTGTACGACGGTCGCCTCAAATCCCTCTTCGGCAGAGCCGCTCATTTCGGTGCATCCGGGAACACACTGCTTCAACACGTCCGGATCGAGGATTGCGTTCCAGACCTCTTCGGGGCTGGCAGCAATCGTGCGGGAATCGGTCATGTGCATGGGTTTGATCCTTCTTTGACGGCCAGCCTAGGGGGTTGGTCCCCCGGGGCATATAAGACCAATGGCTTAACATTTACGTGAAAACTATCTTTCCGGCGGCTGGTGACCCAGGCCATAGCTTTCGAAAATTGCCGCGATCCGCCCATCGGACAGCGCGGCAAAAATACTGTCGTCGACCGCGTAACTCAGTCCACGATAGGCAAAATGGCTACCAATTCCGAGCGTCCACTTCGATTTCGCAAAACCCGGCAATGGCGGCTGATGGATGGCAATCCCTTCACCAACACTGAATTCAAGCTGCGCCAGAGGGCCCATGGCTGCCATCACCTCGCCGTCGTTCAACGCCTGCATCGCGGCCTGCATCGTAGGATATCGGCGCACGCCTTGCGCCAATTGCCCGCCCGCAAAGCTGGTCAGGTAAAAATCCGCAATTGAGTCGTTCTCGACCGCGACAGTGTCGAAGCGGAAATAGGCCGGGACCGGCCCGCCATCGGGATATTCGGCTTCGGAATAGGCGATTGCGATGCTTTCGGTCATGTACTGTCCGGTGAACACCACCTGCTCGACCCGACAATTGAACGCACTGTCATACGGCACCCGCATCATGACATTCGATACCGCACCGCCCATCAACGGACCCTGCCACACGTGATGGCGCAGGTCCGCTTCGAGGTTTTCGCCCGCGCTGATGAAGGTGAACCGCGGCTCAACGCCAAGATCCTCGGCAATGATGTGCGCGATATCAACATCAACACCGCGCGGCTGACCTGCGTCGTCCCAGCTATAGGGCGGATAGTCTTCGTAAACCGCGAAAGAGATGAATCCGCGATCCATAATCTGATCGATGTCCTGACCGACGATATCGCGGCTGGCATTCTGCGGCTTGGCCTGCGGGACGTAATCGGCGCAAGGATCGCTGGCCAGGACAGGCGAAGCCATGGCCAGCAGAGTTGCGGTGAACGTGGCGCGAACCAAAGTGCTCATGTCGTCAGTGTGCCGCAGAGAGACCAATCGTCAAGGCCTCGGCGGCGCGAGCATAGGCCTCTTGCGTGCCGTCGATCAGGTTTGCGGCACGGTACGCAGCACTGTCGGCCACCGGCGCGCCGGACATTGTTTCGATACCGGACGCGATCTCGCTCAAGCGCGCTTTCAGCCCATCGGCGTCTGCGTTGGCGGGATCATCGGCATAGCCTGCGATCTGGTCACGGAGCGCCTTGAGTTCGTCGGACACCTCTTCCATCGACACATCATCGGGTCGGGTTTCGATATAGGTCCGGATCGCCCACGCGGCGTCCTGGCCCAGCAATTCACCGAAAGCCGGCATTTTGGTGATGCCGTTTTGAGTGTAACCGTCGCGGAACCGCTCGGCATACCATTCGTCGCCATATTCCTCGGCTTCCAGGAAGCGCAGATCGGGGGCAAGACCACCCGAGATCACTTCAAGACCATGGCAGCGTGCGCAGTTCTGATTATACCCAGACGCGCCAATTTCGACTGCGCGGGTCCAGACCTCTTCACCGACCAATTCGGCGCGATAGGGGTTTTCCGTCAGCCAATCGTCGCCGTTTTCGGGCAGACCAGCGGTGTCGACCGCTTGTGGCGCGACATCGCCATGCGCCTGAACGAGGCTGGCAACGGCCGTCAGGGCCGCGGCGGCAAAAACGGATTTGATTGTGAGTGCGGTCATGGGGTCCTCCTCAGGCACAACGGTGTGTCTTGCCGGATGTGTATCGGCGCGATGGCGCACCCGATATTGGACTTTCGTGGCGCGGATGGGCGATTCCCGCCCTTCCCGCACAAGACAATGGTCGTATTTCGCGCTGTTTCGAACTCCGATTACCGTCTGAGCGGGAGGAACCTGTCCATGTTGAGAACACGCCTAGTCAGTGCCTTTTTCGGGGTGCTGGCGCTGGGACTTGCGTCCGGGGCCACAGCAAAGGTCGATGTGACCGTGCACTACCTCAAACAGGTGGTCGCACCGCCGCCAACTTTGTCCAATCTCGACCCCATTCCCGAGGACCTGGGGCTGCGAGGCGTCGAATTGGGGCTAGAGGACAACATCACGACAGGGCGCTTCCTGGGCCAAACCTATGCATTATCTGTGACAGAGGTGCCCGAAGGCGGAGATTTCATCGCCGCTGTGCGGGCTGCTCTTACCTCGGGATCGCTTTTGATTCTGGACGCACCAATGGCGCAGGTGTTGGCAGCGGCCGATCTGCCAGATGCGACGGACGCGCTCTTGTTCAACGCAGGTGCCGCAGATGTCGCGTTGCGCAGCGCGGACTGCCGGGCACAGGTTCTGCACACCCTTCCCTCTTACGCGATGAAGGCAGACGCGTTGATGCAATTCTTCGTAGCGCGACGGTGGACCGAAATAGCACTCGTCGCCGGTGACCGCGTTGACGATCAGGCCTGGGCCGACACGCTTGAGACTTCCGCACGCAAGTTCGGGCTAAAGTTCGGCGCCCGCAAGACGTGGGTCTTCGACGCTGACATGCGCCGCAACGCATCACAAGAGGTGCCTTTGTTCACGCAGGAGCTGGGTGATTATGACGTGCTGCTGGTTGCCGACGCAGCGGACGACTTCGCGCGCTACATCTCCTACAACGCATGGCGTCCCCGCCCAGTGGCCGGATCCGAAGGGTTGCGCCCGGTGGCGTGGCATCGCGTCGTCGAACAATGGGGGGCCGCGCAGTTGCAATCCCGCTTCGAAGACCTTGCCGACCGTCCGATGCTGGATCGCGACTATGCTGCATGGGCTGCCATCCGAGCAATCGGAGAAGCGGTGACACGCACCGGGTCATCGGACGCGGCAACCTTGCGCGCGTTCATACTGTCTGACGCGTTTGAACTTGCCGGCTTCAAGGGCCGCCCCCTGACATTCCGCACATGGAACGGTCAGCTTCGCCAACCCATTCCGCTGGTACATGAACGCGCACTGGTGGCACAGGCGCCGCTTTACGGGTTCCTGCACCACCATAACGAGCTTGACACGTTGGGCCTCGACCAACCCGAAAGCAACTGCACCGCCTTTGAGAACTGACCTGCCTCTTCATCTTGCCCGGTAAACTCCGGGGGCTCGGGGGCTGGCCCCCGAACTGACAGACATCAAAAGGACCGACACCAATGAATTTGCCGATCCTAACCACCTGTGCCGCTTTCCTGTGTTCAACCGCACTGGCCGACGAAATCTGGGTGACCAACGAAAAAGACGACTCGATCAGCGTGATCGACATTGAAACGCTCGAAGTGGTCCGCACCATTGAAACCGGAGAACGCCCACGTGGGATCACCTTCTCCAAGGATTTCTCGGTGGTCTATATCTGCGCCTCAGACAGCGATGCGGTTCAGGTCATGGACCCCAATACGGGAAAGATCTTGCATGACTTGCCTTCGGGTGAAGACCCGGAACAATTCGTGCTGCATCCAGACAACCGGCACCTTTATATCGCCAACGAAGATGACGCGATCACAACGGTCGTGGACACCGAGACCCGCACAGTGGTGACGCAGATCGACGTTGGCATCGAACCTGAAGGCATGGCTGTGAGCCCGGATGGCAAGATCGCCATTACCACCTCAGAAACCACGAACATGGCGCATTGGATCGACACCGAGACCCAGACGCTTTTCGCCAATACATTGGTGGATTCCCGTCCGCGCCACGCAGAATTCGTCAAGGACGGCACTGAGCTTTGGGTCAGCGCCGAAATCGGTGGAACGATTTCCATCTTCGATGTCGCGACACAGACTGAAAAAGCCAAAATCGATTTCGAAATCGACAACATCCACCCCGATCGCGTGCAGCCCGTCGGGTTCGAATTCACCAATGGTGACAGTCACGCGTTTGTGGCGCTCGGGCCGTCGAACCATGTCGCCGTGGTCAATGCCGAGACATACGAAGTCGAAGAATATATCCTTGTTGGACGTCGGGTCTGGCATCTCGAATTCAACCGCGATCGGAGCCAGATCTTCACCACAAACGGCGTCTCCGGCGACGTGACCGTTGTCGATGTGGCCAGCCGCAAGGCGCTGAAAAGCATCAAGGTGGGACGCTTCCCGTGGGGTGCTGCGTTTCGTCCGACCGAGTAAACCATATACGAACGCCGCCTTCCTTCATTTCTTCAGGAGACCGACATGAAGCCTTTTCTCGCAGCCCTTGGCTTTGCCATTCTAACACCCGTGCTGGCCTTTGCGGATGGCGCGCCGCGCGACCAGTGGGGGCGCGCTGGGATTCTGTCCTCGGCCAACAAGGCAGACCTGCCTTCGATTACGCTGAGTTCGGGCGTTCCATTGTCGGAAGCCCCTTGGGTTTTGAAATCTGGCACGTATTACGAGTTCGAGATCGAAGGCGACGGGTCGGCAGAACTGGCTCTGCAAGGGTCCGAGTTCTTTCGGGCAATCTGGATCGACGAGATCGTTGTAAATGACTTGGAGATCCGACCAATCGGGTTGAACTCCATCGAGTTCGATGATGCCGGAACGATGGAAATCGGATTTGTCGCTATCAAGCCGGGTACCTACTTCCTGCGCATTCCGGGATCGACAGGAGAGACCCAGCGGCTGGACATCACCATCGAATGACGCAACGCTAGTCTCGAAACACGCAATTCTGTGTGGACGCCCAATCGGGGGCCCTGCCCGTTGTTCCTTGGACTTGAACCATCGCGCTTCAATGAACGACACCAGAGATTTTTGAGACAATGAGAAGACAGGACGGTCGGCACGGATGAGTTTGCAGGTTTCTGATCTATCTTTTTCCTACGGGACCAAAACCGCATTGGACAGCGTGTCATTCACCGTTGGGCGCGGTCAGTTTGCCGCCCTGTTGGGGCCGAACGGTGCTGGAAAGTCGACCCTGTTTTCTCTCCTCACGCGGCTTTTCGTGACACAGGGCGGAGCGATCTCCATCGCCAGACATGATCTGAAGGCTGCACCCTTGGCAGCGATGGCGGACCTGGGTGTCGTGTTTCAGCAAACGACCTTGGATCTGGACCTAACGGTGCGACAGAACCTACGCTATTTTGCGGCGTTGCACGGGATTTCGGGGCGGGACGCCGACACTCGGATCGACGCTGCGCTGGACCGATTGGGTATGGCAGAGCGGGCCGGCGAAAAGGCACGCGGGTTGAACGGCGGACATCGACGGCGCACCGAGATTGCGCGCGCGTTGTTGCACGATCCCAAAGTACTCTTACTAGATGAGCCGACCGTCGGGCTGGATGCACCGACACGGGCCGCGTTGACCCAGCATATTCACGATCTGTGCAACGACACAGGAATGACGGTGCTGTGGGCGACCCATTTGACCGACGAGGTCGCCGACAGCGATCAAGTCATTCTGCTGCATCGTGGCCGCGTGTTGGCGGATGGGTCCTGCGGAGAATTGCGAGGAGACGCCCCCCTGCATTCTTATTTCGCGCAGATGACGGGGGCTTCAGCATGAGACACGCGTTCATCGCGATGCGGGCGATTGTTCTGCGAGAAGCGTTACGTTTTGTGCATCAGCGCGAACGTTTCATCGCTGCTTTGGTCCGGCCCTTGGTTTGGCTTTTGGTGTTTGCCGCAGGTTTTCGGGCCGCCTTGGGCCTGTCGATCGCGCCGCCCTACCAAACGTACATCACTTATGAGACCTACATCGTGCCGGGGCTCTGTGGGATGGTTTTGTTGTTCAACGGGATGCAATCGTCGCTAAGCCTTGTCTATGACCGCGAGATGGGGTCGATGCGGTTACTGCTGACCGCACCCCTGTCTCGGGTGTGGTTATTGTTCAGCAAGCTTCTGGGCAGTACGATCATTTCGATCTTCCAGGTCTATGCCTTCCTGTTGGTGGCGTGGCTGTTCGACATCACCGTGCCCGGTTGGGGCTATGTCGCCGTATTGCCCGCGCTGGTTCTGGCGGGTTTGATGCTGGGCGCGCTGGGATTGGCGTTGTCGAGCTTCATCAAGCAGCTGGAGAACTTCGCAGGTGTGATGAACTTTGTCATTTTCCCGATGTTCTTTCTGTCCTCAGCGCTCTACCCCCTGTGGAAGATGGCGGAAAGCTCGGAGCTGTTGCACGACATTTGCGCCGCCAACCCATTCACCCATGCGGTCGAGCTCATCCGCTTTGCGCTGTATGTCGAATGGAACGGGATGGCTCTGCTCTGGACTGCACTGGCGACCCTTGTGTTCATGGGGTTGGCGGTATGGGGCTATGATCCGGCCCGTGGGATGATGACGCGCAAGGGGTAATCTACGACCATAGATCGGGTGATATGCCCGACGCTTTGCGATACCATAGGGACATGAGACATATCCTGATCCCGTTGAGCTGCGCCTTGGCGCTTGGTGCCGTTGGTGTTTCCGCCGAACCCGAAGACGACGATCCGGGCGGCGTTCTGAACCCGGACGAGATGACGTGGCAATCCATGCTGGACCGCGCCGAGGACGGCGAGACTGGGATGGTCCTTTGTTCTACGGGTTACATGTTGACCAAGTCCGGCGATCATGCGGCGGCGCGCACCTTGTTCCGCAATTGTGCGGAGGCCGGGTATACAGGTGCGATGACGTGGATGAGCCAGCTAGATAACAATGGGCTGGGCGCAGAGTACGACCCGGATGCCAGTGCTGCATGGGACAAGCAGGCGGCGGAATTGGGCGATCCGGTGGGCAAGTTCAATCACGGAATCAACCTGATGCGCGGGCATGGGATCGCCAAGGACGAGGTTTTGGGGCGGCGCTATGTTGACGAGGCGGCGTCGGACGGGTTGGAGATCGCGCAGCGTTTGCAGGGTGCGGGCTACGACTTGGATGAAGTCACGCCGGATGCGGACAACTGGAAATATGCGCCGCTTTTTTAGGGTTGGCGCGATTTGAGCTGAGCCGGTTGTCCTGAGAGTTCGAGAATGCGCGTAGCGAGGCGTTCTGCCTCGGGGATCGCGTGTGTGACGAGCAGCGTTGCGACGGGATGACTGTCGCGGAGGCGTTCGAACAGGGCCATCATCTCGTCCGAAAGATCGGCATCAAGACTGACAAAGGGTTCGTCCAGCAGCAGCACATCTGGTTTTCCAGCGAACGCACGGGCAAGTGACAGGCGGCGCTGCTGGCCAAGCGAGAGTTGATCCGGAAAGGCTTCGCCCCGTCCGGCAAGGCCGACTTCCTCAAGCGCGACGTCGATCTGCGCGGGCGTCAGGCCCAGAGTGATGGCAAGGTTGTCCGCGACGGTGCGCCAGCGCATCAGCGTCGGTTCCTGAAACACCATCGCCAGTTTATCGGGGCGGCGGACATGGCCGTCGTAGCGATGCTCGAGCCCAGCGATGATGCGCATGAGCGTCGTTTTGCCGACGCCGGACGGACCCGTAATTGCAACGGTTTCGCGCGGCGCCAGCCGAAGATCGAGCGCACCTAACACTGATTTGTCGCCAAAGCGCATACCGTCGAGGGTGACGGTCAAAACCGGCGGTGGTGTGCCGGCCGGTTTCAAGCTGTCGCGATTGCTCACGAGTTTCAGTGTCGGTGCCGCGGCCAAGATCAGCTTCCGGGCTGGACAAAAACGCCTTCGGGCAATGTCGTGACAGCCCCAACCAGCTTTTCGCCACCAAGTTCAGCCATCAGCGCCAACATGCGGGCGGCAGCGTCTTCATCGACTGGTGCATCGGCGGGAATGCCCGCGATAAACCCGGCCTTTAGAGCTTCGAATGCAGCATCGGACTTGGCGTTCATGCGGGGGCGCAAGCGGTCCCATTCGGCGTCAGAGCTGGCCAGCAAATCCTTGGTGGCGCGGCTGGCTGCGGCCATGCCCTCAACCAGTTCGGGGTGATCACGCATCATCTCGCCGCGCATCACATAGCCCAGAAGCGGCGTTTCAGGGTCAAGACCCAGTTCGCGCGCCGCTTCGTCAACAGTGATCAGTGGCGTCATGCCGCCCGCTTCCATCTTGGCGAGGAAATGCCAGAAGTTGATCGCACCGTCCAATTCGCCCTGAAGGCCGGTTTTGAAAATAAGCGGCGGCGCGCCGAAGACCTGTTCGGTTTCAGTCACAAGATCCATGCCGTGCATCTTTTCGGCATAAGCACGCAGGATCAGCCAGCTTTTGTCGAGCGGGCCACCGGCTATGCCGATCTTGCCACCCTTGAGGTCGGCCAGCGATGTCGCAGTGCTTCCCTTGGGCACCAACAACGCGCCGACAGCTTTGGAATAGGGAATGAAAATGTAGTCTTTGCCCTCGGCCCGCTGGCGCGCGACCCAGAGCCAGTCGGACACGATCACATCCGCCTCACCGCCCTGAAACGCGACCTGTGCAGCAGAGCCGCCTGCCATACCCTGAACCTGAAGTTCGAACCCGTTGGCGGAGTCGAACCCGTTGTGCTTGATGCTGTCGAGTTCCCAATTCACGGTGCCGTATTCTAGAACGGCGGCGCGCAGTACAGGCGTTTCAGCAATAGCTGCGCCGGCGCACAGAAGCAGCGCAGCAGAGGTCGCGCGAATGGTGGAAAAAAAGCTCATCATGTCCTCCCAGAATGATTTCCGACACAGTAACACCCGCTTTTTTTGCGAAAATACGACCAAAGGATGTGGGCCAAGGTCGTATCTCTTGATGTGGATCATATTGGCGGTTTTCGGGCGTTCTTACGGTGGGGCATCATTTTGAAGGAGACCATCCCATGACACGTTTTGCCCTTATCGCCGCTGCGAGTTTTTGCGCCCTGCCCGCCTCTGCCAGCGAAATTACGTTCGAGCAGGTCAAGATCGACGCGGGCAAAACGCTGTTCGAGGCAGAATGCCGCCGTTGCCACGCGGTCGAGCCGACCGACGCGTCTTACGGACCGCCGCTGGAGAACATTGTCGGGCGCGGTGCCGGAACATACGAGGACTACGACTATTCAATCGCATTGGAGGCATCTGGCATCGTTTGGACCACAGCCGCGCTTCGCGCGTGGATGGAGGACAATGACGGGTTCATGCCAGGCACCAAGATGCGCCATGTCGGCATTGAGGACAGAACAGTTCAGGATTTCATCCTGTCCTATCTGGTGTCGATTACCACGCAGGACAATTCCGCGATTTCGAAGTGAAGCATGGAGTTAGAGAGCGGCACCGCATGGTGCCGCTATTCGTCTGCGTGTGAACTTTCAAAACGTCATCAACATAACGTCGAGGGTTGATCAGCATGCCTATTCGATGACCAAAATGGGCAACCAGTGGCTTTCTGCCTCGCCCGGTTCAAGATCATTGTCATGGATCGGGCGCATGTTTCCATCCTCGGGAGGAGCAGAAAGGATGTTCATGTCCATTTCGTGCAAAAGGCCCCGTATACGACCATCGTCGGAGACTTCTAACTGGTAGTAGACGCCGTTCCACAGGTCGATGCCGTATTCAGAACTGTCTTTCCAAAGAAACAACAGATCGTATTCAAGATCGGTCAGGTCTCGCGATAGGTCGCGGGCAATGGGATACGGATATGGCACGTGACACCACGTCTTTTCCGGGCCATCCAGACACTTAAAGGGCCGCATCGACAGGAAGTGTTCCGAGAAACTTTCCCCCTTCATTTCAATTGAGTATTGCCCGTTTTTGATGTCGATTTCAGCAACAAGACGTCGATCTTCACCAACATCTTCAAGAAACACCGCATGACGACCATCGGCCAGGTCGGCAGCACTCGATACCACGGGGCTTACAGTGAAGGCTAATAGAGCTGCCATCAGTGGAAACCGCATTTCACACCCTTCCATTTTTTGATTCCCCCAGCGTGGAGCCATCACATGAGGGTCTGTCAACCTCCCAATGGTCTTACGACCCAAGTCGCGTACAACACTGTTTTGTTATCCCTATACTGCTGGCCAGCCGTCCAAGTGCGCCCCCGGTGCATTTGGATATCCGCAACTGAAGTTCATGGGAGGAATACGAATGAACAGATTTGTTGCCGCCGTCACAGTCAGCATGCTCGCCACCACCGGTGCGTTTGCGCAAGGTGTGACAGAAGACATGCTGGCCAATGACCAGACGATGACCAATCAGGTTGTCACCAACGGAATGGGTCGGCATTTGCAACGCTACTCGCCGCTGGAAACGCTGAACAAGGACAACGTTAAGAACCTTGTTCCAGCTTGGGCGTTCAGCCTTGGTGGTGAAAAGCAGCGCGGTCAGGAAACGCAGCCGTTGGTCTATGATGGCATCATGTACATCACAGGTTCGTATTCGCGGCTTTACGCTGTTGACGTGAACTCGGGCGAAGAGCTTTGGCAGTACGACGCGCGTTTGCCCGAAGGTATCCTGCCCTGCTGTGACGTGATCAACCGTGGTGCGGCCTTGGCCGGCGACAAAGTGATCTTCGGCACGCTGGATGCACGGATTGTGGCGCTGGACGCCAAAACCGGTGACGTGGTGTGGCGCGACAAAATCGACGACTACAAGGCGGGTTACTCCTACACGGCGGCTCCGCTGATCGTGGGTGATCTGGTGATCACGGGCAACTCGGGTGGTGAATTTGGTATCGTCGGCGCGGTTCAGGCGCGCAATATCGACACCGGTGAGCTGGTTTGGAACCGCCCGGTGATCGAAGGCCACATGGGCACACTCAACGGCGAAGAAAGCACCATGACTGGCACGCTTAACGCGACGTGGCCGGGTGACATGTGGAAGACCGGTGGTGGCGCCACTTGGTTGGGCGGATCCTACGACGAACGCACCGACACACTGATCTTCGGCGCGGGCAACCCTGCCCCGTGGAACAGCTGGCTTCGCGATGCAGGTCAGGACAATTCCGGCAAGGGCGACAACCTTTATGCTGCCAGCCGTATCGGCATCGACCCCGCAACCGGCGAGATCAAGTGGCACTATCAGACCACACCGCGTGAAGGCTGGGACTATGACGGTGTGAACGAAGTGGTTGCGTTTGACGCCCGCGATGGTTCGCAGCGTCTGGCATCGGCTGACCGGAACGGCTTCTTCTACGTTCTGGACGCGGGCGATGGCGGCTTCATCAGCGGCACACCGTTTGTGAAAGACATCAGCTGGGCTGAAGGTATCGACGAAAACGGTCGTCCGATCTTTATCGAAGACAACCGTCCGGGCGACCCGACAGAAGCAGCCGATGGCAAGAAAGGCGAAGTGGTCTTTGCGTCTCCGTCCTTCTTGGGCGGCAAGAACTGGATGCCGATGGCGTTCTCGCAGCGCACCGGCAACTTCTACGTTCCTTCTAACGAATGGGGCATGGATATCTGGAACGAGCCGATCACCTACAAGAAAGGTGCGGCCTATCTGGGTTCCGGCTTTACCATCAAGCCGAACTACGAAGACCATATCGGTTCTCTCAAGGCGATTGACCCCGACACCGGCGATTGGGTCTGGGAATACAAGAATGACGCACCTCTCTGGGGTGGTGTCATGACCACCGCGGGTGGTCTCGTGTTCTTCGGCACGCCTGAAGGCAAGTTCATCGCGCTGGATGACGAAACCGGTGAAGAGCTGTGGTCCTTCCAGACCGGCTCGGGCATCGTGGGTCAGCCGATCACTTGGGAACAGAACGGCGAGCAGTATGTCTCGGTTATCTCTGGCTGGGGCGGCGCGGTTCCGCTCTGGGGTGGAGAAGTGGCCAAGAAGGTCAACTACCTGAACCAGGGTGGCACACTTTGGACCTTCCGCCTGCCGAAAGAGCTGGCAGCGGCGAACTGATCTTTACGGATCGGTGAGATTAAACGGCGCGTCTTCGGGCGCGCCGTTTTTCGTTAGACGACCGGTGCAGCGAATAAACCGCATGACGCCAGAACGTCTGATGTTGCCAAGCACACAAATGACGTTCTTGACCAACTGTGAAACAGTTATTCTCCCAGCTCTTTGATTTCCCTCTGGATCGACCATTCGATCAAATCGGCCCAAAGCGTTCGCGCCAATTCCGGATCCAGCCCCTGTTCGGAAGCGGTTGAGGCGACTTTGTTCAGAACCTCAGCCACCCGATCCGTTGTGCGCGCCGGCAACCTCTCGATTTTCTTGAGGTCCACGGCCCGGTCGATGTAGCGGCTCCTCTCGACCAGCAAGCCTATTAGGTCCGCGTCAATCTCGTCGATTTGGGCGCGAAGATCTACCATGGAGTGGCAATCATTCGGCGCAAGAAGAGTTATCATATTATAAATCCTTTGGCTGTGTTGAACTTAACCGAGAAGTTGGCAAAAGAGCCCAACAGCCCGATCCGACCGCTGCTTGCAAAAGGCTTCCGTTGGTTTCGGAAGGCGGCCAATGACGCGCCTGATCTGCTGATCGCCAATCAGCAAGTCGAGATAGAGTGCCACGGCCTCTGCGGAGTGTTCGAAGGTGAGCGCGCCCTCAGCCCTTGCGCGCAACAGAACCTGTTCCAAAAGGGGAAACACCGCTTCGCGACCTGCCTTTGAAAGCGTCGCACCCAGTTCGCCACTACTGTCTGCCGCCGCCGCCCGATTCAACGCCACGGCTCTGTCACCAGTAAGCAGTTCGATCAGCTTTGGGCCCAAAGTGGCCAAAATCGAAATCGCGTCGTGATCTGTTTCCAGCTCGGTTTCGAGATGCTCTTTGACCTGCTCTGCGTTGCGCATGACGAGCGCCTGAAACAGACCCTGCTTGTCGCCATACCAGTTGTAGAGCGTCTCGTTTGAAGCCCTCGCCTGTTTCGCGATGCCTAGCATCGACGTTCCGCCATAGCCCTTGATCTCCAACACCTCATAAGCCGCGTCTTCAATCTGCTGCTGGCGTAGCGATCGTTTTTCTTTGCGCATTGTCATCTCCCGCGTATTGACAGCAACCGTAACCAACATTACGGATAAGCGCAACCGTAACCATAGATACGCTTTTGGAGAGGAAGAATGACTCATTACGACCGTCAGGCCATTGCAGCCCTAGCCACACTGATCTTGCTGCAAGTTATTATGCTGTCCGCACTTTATGCTGGCATCCGACCGCATCCGCCGATTGCAACACCGCTATTTGGCATTGCCCCGT
This sequence comes from uncultured Marivita sp., assembly GCA_947503115.1. Taxonomy (GTDB): domain Bacteria; phylum Pseudomonadota; class Alphaproteobacteria; order Rhodobacterales; family Rhodobacteraceae; genus Marivita. Next base: position 1,003 of record CANNCS010000073.1, on the reverse strand, counting down.
TTCTTGGTGCATCGGTCTCTGTCGCACTGTCCGCAATGATCGTGCAGCCACTCAAAACCACTTTCGGGCGCAGACTGAGCGTCATGGCGGCGGTGATGGCATTGGTTTCATTCGGGCCGCAGAAATACTTTGACCCGCAGTTCCCTCTGATCTGGCCGGCTGTGATATTTGGTCAAATCGCGGCAATTTTGATATTTGCCCGCGTCCTGAATGCGTCGCGCCAAACGGATGAAACAGACCAAGTCGCGACTGCCTGACAAAAGTCAGTCAATACGCCTCTTACTCAAAGCAATGTCGATGCTCAGAACTGAGCATCGACATCGTGCCTTTTAGGGTAAATCACTGAAATTTATTCGAAATCCAATACATCTTCAATTGGTAGATGAGATCAGTGTGATTTGCGTCTGCGCGCCGTCTTGCCAATCACGTCACGCACTTGGCAAAGACAACAAACAATCAAGCGATAGACTTCATCGGATCATTGCCAAGCGATCCAATGTCAGATGCCAGCGAAGGTATCTTAAACCGGGATGGCAGACCTAGTGTTCCCCGCCTGACATAGGATTCCCAACGCTGCTGCGTCGTGGCATGATTGGCGGATGAGACGCTCCGACATCTGCCTTTACCTTGGCCCCGCCGACCGTGCTGAGCTTCAAGCCTTGCTGAGCAACCGCAACACGCCGCGCAAGCTTGTCTGGCGGGCAGATATTGTAATGGCGACGGCGGACGGTCGGGGCACCGTCGAGATCATGCGGCGGACGGGGATGTCGAAGCCGACGGTCTGGCGCTGGCAACAACGGTATCTCGAGGAAGGCGTGGCCGGTCTCAAGCGCGACAAGACACGACCGTCACGTGTTGTAGCGCGACAATCTGGATGAGAAGAGCGCGTCAATCAGGATGAGAATCCTTGGTCGCGACGTTTGAGGCGATGCCGCCGTTTTCTGTCGCGATCAAGGGGTTTGTGTTTTTGATTGTCGCGGCGCGTCAATCAGCTTTGACGTTG
>CANNCS010000072.1 GCA_947503115.1 uncultured Marivita sp. | reverse complement strand
GTCGGAGCGTCTCATCCGCCAATCATGCCACGACGCAGCAGCGTTGGGAATCCTATGTCAGGCGGGGAACACTAGCGGCGGATGGCGGCGATTTCCTGATCCAGCTCGTTGGCGTTGTGGACGATCCTTTCGCGATTTGATCCAACCTTTCCAACTTCTGCGACAGCGCGCCCCTCGACGGGCGCGCTGTTCGTTTTAGCTATCGCCCCAGAACACCAGAAACGAGTTAACGGGGCAGGGGCAGAATGAAGATTGCGATAATCGGGTCGGGCATGTCTGGCCTTGCCTGTGCCGCGGGATTAGCGAAGGCGGGTCTTACGCCCACCTTGTTCGACAAGGGACGCGGGATTGGTGGTCGCATGGCAACCCGTCGTGCCGAGGGCGGACTCCAATTCGACCACGGTGCGCAGATAATCTCTTCGCAGGATGAGGACTTTCGCGCCTTTCTCGACACGGCCAAAGCGGCAGGACATGTTGACGATTGGACAACAGGCACGGGTGACCCGCAGCCGGTTGGGACACCTGGGATGACCGCGCTTGCCAAGTTTCTTGCGCAAGGCCTCGATGTGCAGCAGGGAACCGAGATCAGCACGGTGGCACGCACAAGCGAGGGTTGGGAACTCACCGGAGACCAACAGCTTGGAACCTTTGACCGCGTCGTGTGTACCGTCCCGGTTCCACAAACGATCAAGCTGGTGGGACACAGCTTGACCGATCCCATCGACCAAGTGTCCTATGCCCCAAGCTTAACCTTGATGGTCGCGCTTAACCGCCCGCTTGATGCGCCCGACACCCAAAGCGTCCCGACCGATGCCTTGGCCTGGATCGCACATGACAGCGCCAAACCCGGTCGCCAAACACAGAACTGCTGGGTTGCACAGGCCAGCGCAGACTGGAGTGTGACCCATCTGGAACTGACGAAGGGCGAAATAGCCACACTGATGCTCGATCTCTTCCTGACGCGCTATGGTCTTGATGCAACCGATGTGGCCTATTCTACCGCCCACCGCTGGCGCTATGCGAAGGTGACTGAGCCGCTGGGCCAATCCTTTGTCAAATCCTCCGACGGCACGCTCTACGCAGGCGGCGACTGGTGTCTCGGCCCCCATATTGAACATGCATGGCAAAGCGGAACCGCCATTGCCAAGGACATCTTGCGCGCCGCATGACCTTGAACGATCCCCGCATCCAACGGCTGATCACCCTGATCCAAGCCGCCTTATTCCCACCTCCGGGCAAGGGGCGCATCACGCTTGCGTTGATCATGGGCGCACTTTGCCACCTGATCTTTGCCATGGCCGTTCTATCGATGATGGCAGCCATGTTCTTTGGTATGAGTGAAAGCTTCGGAAGAGTCTCTTGGCCGTGGGCGATCCTCGCCAACGCGGCTCTGATCGTGCAATTCCCACTCCTGCACTCGTTCTTGTTGTCGAAACGCGGGACAAAAATCGTGGCTCGTCTGATCCCCGGTCCACATGGCGGCACATTGGCATCGACCACCTACGCGATCATCGCTTCGCTGCACTTTTCCTGCTCTGGACCCCAAGCGGAATCATCTGGTACCGGGCTGATGGTACCGCCTTTGTCCTGATCTTTGGCCTCTACGCCGCCACTTGGCTTCTGCTGCTTAAGGCGAGTTTCGATGCAGGCGCAGAGGTTCAATCCGGAGCGCTGGGCTGGATGTCGCTCTTGGGCAAGATCAAACCGGTTTTCCCCGAGATGCCGACGCAAGGCCTCTTCCGCCTGATCCGCCAGCCGATCTATGTGGCCTTTGCGCTTACCCTCTGGGCTGTTCCGGTGTGGACGCCTGATCAACTGGCGCTCGCGATCAGTTACACTGCCTATTTCCTGATTGCGCCACGCCTCAAGGAAAAGCGGTTCGAACAGCGCTACGGGGCCGCATTTGATCGCTATCGCGACCGCGTGCCCTATATCATTCCCAGACGCACCGCCCTGAAACGCACCACCAAGGAGCCGAAAGATGGCGCAAGCCCAGCGCAACAACCTTGAGATCTACGATGACGTCGCCGCGCAGTGGTGGTCCGACGATATCCGCTGGGTCCGTACGCTAAAAAACATGGTGCCGGGGCGGCTAAGCTGGTTCGACCGCAAGTTCGACTGGCAGGGCAAAGACGTGCTCGACCTTGGGTGCGCGGGGGGCTTCATGGCAGAGTCTATCGACGACCGCGGTGCCCGTGTTACCGGAATTGACCCTGCGAAAGAGGCCATCGCCGCCGCACGCGCCCATGCCAAGGCCGAGGGCAGGGCGATCAGCTATGATGTGGGCGTGGGCGAGGCACTGCCCTATGCCGATGCCAGCTTCGACGCCGTGGTCTGTGTCGATGTGCTGGAACATGTTAAAAGCCTGCCTGAGGTGATATCCGAAGTATCCCGCATCCTGCGCCCCGGCGGAATGTTCCTGTTTGACACGATCAACCGCAATCCAATCGCGCGGCTGGCCACCATCACGATGGCCGAGGATGTTCTCAAGCTGCTGCCCCAAGGGACCCATGACCCTGACATGTTCATCAAACCGTCAGAGCTGCGGACCGAACTGGAAACCGCAGGTTTTGCTGTAGACCAAATGGTCGGACTTGGCCCGCGTGGGATCAACGGCAAAGGCGATTTCACCTTCGGACGGGTGCCTGGCACGATGATTATCTACATGGGTACCGCCCGAAAGTCCGACCAGACAAGGGGCTGACATGGCGCGGCTGCGGGATGCTGCACGGCCTGTCGGTTGTGATCACTTTGATCCACATTATCGCCGCAGCATCTGTGCTACACCGCTTTACCGGTTGACTTCACGAGACTTAGGCCCCATGTGCCTCCCATCGCCGCGCAGCCGCGTGAGCTTGCCGCGCCCGCTATCTTGGGCGCACCGGCGATACAAGATTCAGTTCCCCATCACGCAGGGTCCCTGACGCAGAACCAGACGGTACGGGGCTCTCTCGTGATGTCTTAAGGTCCTGCGACACCCTCGTTTGTCGCGATGATGCGGCACCATACCCTCCGTGTGCGCAATCGCATGCGGGCGAAAAGGATACCTTTTGTCTGATTTTGACACCCTGGGCCTCAAGCCCGTTCTCCTCGCCGCTCTCAAAGACGCAGGCCTGACCACTCCGACTCCGATCCAAGATAAGGCGATCCCTCTTGCCATGGCGGGCAACGACGTTCTGGGTCTTGCCCAGACCGGCACCGGCAAGACGATGGCCTTCGGGATCCCGCTTGTCAGCAACCTGATGGACATGCCCGAACGCCCCGCTGCGAAAACCGCGAAATCGCTGATCCTCGCGCCAACCCGCGAACTGGTGAACCAGATCGCCGAAGCGCTACGCACCCTGACCAAGAAAACCCACCTCAAGGTGAACGTTGTGGTCGGTGGCCAGTCCATCAACAAGCAGATCCATCACCTGCTTAAGGGCACTGACATTCTGGTCGCGACACCGGGACGCCTGATCGACCTGATGGACCGCAAGGCGGTTGATCTGCGCACGGTCAAACACCTCGTGTTGGACGAGGCTGACCAGATGCTCGACATGGGTTTCATTCACGCCCTGCGCCGGATCGCGCCCAAGCTTGGTACACCGCGCCAGACGATGCTGTTCTCGGCCACCATGCCGAAACAGATGGAAGATCTCAGCAAAGCCTATCTCACCAATCCGCAACGCGTACAGGTTGCCCCTCCGGGCAAGGCTGCTGACAAGGTCACCCAGTCGGTGCACCACCTGTCCAAGGGCGACAAGCCGGGCAAACTGCGTGAAATTCTGTCGCGTGACATGGATGCACTCACTCTGGTTTTTTCCCGCACTAAGCACGGTGCCGAAAAGCTGATGAAAGGCCTCGTGGCTGATGGCTACAATGCCGCCTCCATCCACGGCAACAAAAGTCAGGGTCAACGCGACCGCGCGATCAAGGCGTTCCGCGATGGGGATATCAAAGTTCTGGTGGCCACAGACGTGGCCGCGCGCGGTATCGACATTCCGGGTGTGGCCTATGTGATCAACTACGATCTGCCCGACGTGCCCGACAACTACGTCCATCGCATTGGTCGTACCGCGCGCGCAGGCCGCGAAGGTGAAGCGATCGCATTCTGCGCACCTGACGAAGCGGATTTGCTGCGCCAGATCGAAAAGCTGATGAAAATCGACATTCCGGTCGCCAGCGGCACGGCTCCTAAAGACCCGGTCGCGCGCAAGCCGCAGGCTCGCGGTCAGGGTCGTGGTGGCAAAGGCGGGCAAGGTCGCTCTGCAGGTGCTGCGAAACCCAACGGCAACCGTCGCCGCCGCAATCGATCGCGCAAAGCCGCATAATCTATCGCAGCCCGCACCCCTTCTTCGGTTTTTTAAATATCCCAGGGGGGGATGGGGGGACAGCGTCCCCCCATCAGTCGGAGCGGCCTTGCCGCTCCGAAACAATAACGCGCTCCCGCGCGAGACTGAAAGATCTTCCATTCCGATAGATGGTCAGTTTTGTCTGGGGGGGCTAAATTTTTACCGGATGGTAAAAGATTTCCTTCGCCTGTATTTGAAAGAAAAACTTACAGATACGATTAAAATATTTGCCTTTTCGTTACCGTAGCTGACCGTTATTCTGGGCCCAATCATTAGGAACAAGAAGAGGCGGGCTCTCAGGTGCCAGAGCGAGACCACTTGACTGTGACGGTACAACGCGGTGGCCCGGATGCGCCAATGCGACCGCAAACCTTTGAGGTTCCGGCCTATGACAACCAGACGGTTCTGGATGTCGTATCGTGGATTCAGCAGAATGCCGATCCGACTCTGACTTACCGTTTTGCTTGCCGCGTCGGCATGTGCGGAAGTTGCGCGATGATGGTCAACGGCGTGCCGCGCTGGACCTGCCGTACCCATGTGAGCAAAGTTTTGGACGGTAACGCGATCGAGGTCGGGCCGCTGCGCAACCTGCCTGTGATCAAGGATTTGGCCGCCGACATGGACCCGTTCTTCGACAAATGGGTTGCCGCCGAAGGTCGACACCACCCAACCCGTTCTCGAGACGAGGAAATCGCGCCGATTGATCCTATTGCAGCAGAACGGCAAGAGGCGAATGCCGGGATCGAGTGTATCAACTGTTCAGTCTGTTATTCGGCCTGCGATACCGTGGCGGGCAATCCCGATTATCTTGGCCCGGCGGCGCTGCAAAGGGCCTGGACGCTGTATAACGACGCCAAGGACGCCGACCGCGATGCGATCCTCGATGCGGTGTCCGCCAAGGGGGGCTGTCATTCCTGCCATTCGATGGGATCTTGTACCGCTTACTGCCCGAATGAGCTGGACCCGCTTTCGGCCATTGCTGGGTTAAAGCGCGCAACGGCGAAGCGGTTCTTCGGAGGGCGCAAATGAGCGAATTTCACCTCTATATGGCGCAACGGCTGTCGGCTTTGGTTATGGCGCCTTTCGTGCTCGTGCATATCGGCGTGATGATCTACGCGATCCAAGGCGGGCTGTCGGCGGCGGAAATCCTTGGCCGCACACAAGGCTCGGTCTTTTGGTTCGCCTTCTACGGGATGTTTGTGGTGGCCGTGTCGATCCACGCGGCCATTGGGCTGCGTACGATCCTCGGCGAATGGGCGGGTCTTCGCGGTGGCGCGCGCGATGTGGTCGCAGCGGTGATTGGGCTGGGCCTTATGGCGCTGGGCGCACAGGCGGTCTGGGCGGTGACGTCATGAAGGTCGCGCGTGCTCATCCGCTTTGGTTGGCCTACCTGCTGCACCGGCTGTCGGGTCTGGGGCTTGCCCTGTTCCTGCCAGTACATTTCTGGGTTTTGTCCTTTGCGCTCAATGACGCGGCCAAGCTGGATGCGTTCCTGACGTTGACCGAGATGCCGCTGGTCAAGATGGCAGAGTTCGGTCTGGTTTTCCTGCTGGCGGTGCACTTGTTCGGCGGTCTGCGCCTGCTAGCGTTGGAATGGCTTCCATGGAGCGCTCCGCAAAAGACATGGGCGGCAGCCGCGGTGGCTGGGTCGTTCCTTGTTTCTACAACCTTCCTTTTGCAGGCGATCTGATATGTTCTCGACAAAAGACATCGACCGGCACGACACCGACATCCTGATCCTTGGCACTGGCGGCGCGGGGATGTTCGCAGCCCTTCACGCGATGCAAACCGCGCCGGAAGGCACGAAGGTGACCATCGCGGTCAAAGGCCTGATCGGCAAATGCGGCTGCACGCGGATGGTCCAGGGGGGCTATAACGTTGCGCTTGGCGGGGGTGACACAGTCGAGCGGCATTTCATGGACACGATCCAAGGCGGCAAATGGCTGCCCAATCAGGACATGGCGTGGCGTTTGTGCGAACAGGCGGTTGTGCGCATCCGCGAGTTGGAGAACGAAATCGGGTGCTTCTTTGACCGCAACGGTGATGGGACTTTACACCAGAAGGCCTTTGCGGGTCAGACGGCGGATCGTACGGTGCACAAGGGAGACCTGACCGGGATCGAGATCATCAATCGCCTGATGGAGCAGGTTCTGTCGCGCCCGGTGGAAAAGTTGCAGGAGCACCGCGCCATCGGCTTGATCCCGACGAAGGACGGCAGTGCTTTGGCGGGTGTGCTGATGATCGACATGCGTACCGGGCGGTTCCGGTTCGTGCGCGCCAAGACGGTTCTGATGGCGACGGGCGGCGGCCCGACTATGTACAAGTACCATACGCCATCGGGCGACAAGACGATGGACGGGCTTGCCATGGCGCTGCGCGTTGGTTTGCCGCTGCGTGATATGGAAATGGTGCAGTTCCATCCGACGGGTCTGCTTGCGGGCGATCACACCCGAATGACTGGCACTGTGCTTGAAGAAGGTTTGCGCGGGGCCGGAGGGCAGTTGGTCAACCACGCGGGCCAGCGTTTCATGTTCGACTATGATGGCAAGGGCGAACGTGCGACCCGTGATGTGGTCAGTCGGGGCATCTATTCCGAGATGCGCAAGAACAACAATCCAGAGCAGGAAGGGGTGTTTATTTCGATGTCCCATCTCGGGCCGGATTTTGTTCGCGAGAAGTTCAAAGGCATGGTGAAACGTTGTGCGGACAGTGGGTTTGATCTGGCCGCGGGCAAGGTCGAAGTGGTGCCAACGGCGCATTATTTCATGGGCGGTGTTGTGGTTGATGTGGATACGCGCACGGCGATGGAAGGGCTCTACGTGGCCGGGGAAGACGCAGGCGGTGCACACGGGTCGAACCGTTTGGGCGGCAACGGTGTTGCCAACTCCACCGTTTATGGCGGCATCGCCGGGGACGTCATGGGCGCGGATATTCGCAGCATGGGCGCACTACGTGATCCGGATGAGGCAGTGATGGAGGCAGAGCTTGCGCGTGCGTGCCATCCGCTGACGCGCAAGCCGGAACTGGTGTTGCCGCTGCGCAAACAGTTGCAAGAGGCGATGTGGGACGAGGTGGGTGTCATGCGCACCGAGGCCGGGCTTAAGCGCGGTTTGGGGCGGATTTCCGAAATCTCGGACGCGCTGGGCGAGGTCGGTGTTGCGTCTGACTCGTTGGCGTTCAACCTGACATGGCACGATTGGCTGAACCTGCGGTCGCTTTGCGATATTTCCGAGGTGATCACCAAAGCGGCGCTGGCGCGGGAGAATTCGCGCGGGGCGCATTACCGCGAGGATTTCCCCGATCCCGGTGCGATGGAGGCAAGCTATTTCACCATCGCCCGACAGGCGGGTGACGCGGTCGAGGTTGGGCGCGAAGACGTGCAGTTCACCATCGTGCGCCCGGGCGAAACCGTGCTTCCCGAAGGGGAGCCAGAGACATTGGTGGCCGCGCAATGATCCCGATAGACCTGATCCAGAAAACCGCCGAAGCCCTGATGGACAAAGCGGCCATCGAAATCCCTGAGGATTACCTCGACGGTCTCCAAGAGGCCGCCAAAACCGAAGATGGTGACTTGTCGTCCTTTGTTCTCAAGGCGATGCTCGACAATTACGAGGCGGCCAAGGAAGACCGTCGCGCGATGTGTGGCGACACAGGTGTACCGCGCTGGTTCGTCAAACTGGGCAATGATGCACAGGTCGAAGGCGGAATGTGCGCGCTGGAAACCGCGCTGCGGCGAGCGACAGCGTCGGCCACAAATGGTGTGCCGCTGCGGCCTAACCGGGTGCATCCGCTCTGGCGGACGGATCACAACAACAACGTGGGCATCGGCGCACCCGAGATCGAATACGGGTTCGAGCCGGAGGGCGACTGGATCGACCTTATCACGGTGCACAAAGGCGGGCTGTTCGGCAGCGATTATCGAATGCTGTTCCCGAGCGATGGGATACAGGGGATCAAACGTTTCTACCTTGATAGCCTGATGGCCTTTGGCAAACGTGGATTGGCCTGTCAGCCGGCGATTATCGGGATCGGTCTTGGCGGGTCGAAGGATATCTGCATGACGCTGGGCAAGCGCGCGTCGGTTTTGCGCACGGTGGGCAGTCGCAACTCAGACCCGCGCATCGCCGAGATGGAAGACGAGTTCAAGGAACTGGGCAACTCCATTGGCATGGGGGCGATGGGGTTCGTCGGCAAGAACATGGTGATCGATTGCAATATCGAAGTTGGGTACTGCCACACTGGCGGGATGCCGATGTCGGTGCACGCATTCTGCCTGTCTTCACGTCGCGCCGTAGCGCGGATTTATTCCGATGGTCGTATCGAACACCGCACCGACCCGGATTGGTTCACGCCGTATCAACGCCGCGAAACTGTCGAATGGGAACCGGCACGCGAGGCGGCGGAATGAGGCGGCAAGGCTTTTCGAAAAACCTTGCCCAAGCGCCTTCGAAGGCGCTTTCACGGAAGGATGGCTGATGAAACCGCGTGAAATCCGACTGTCGACCACACCGACACCAGAAGCGATTGCCGAATTGCGCCTAGGCGACATCGTCTACCTTGATGGCTTGATGTACACGGCGCGCGAAGGCGTCTACATGCGCGCGCTTGAAGAAAAAGCCAACATTCCCATGGAGTTGCCTTCCGAAAGTGCCGCGAATTTCCATTGTTCGCCTGCCGCGCGGATCAATGCGGACGGGTCGTTTGACATGGGGGCTGTCACCGCCACCGCATCGTTCCGCTTTGCCAAATGGTTGCCGGAGTGGATGGAAAAGACAGGTGCCAAGCTGATCATCGGCAAGGGGGGCATGACGTCCAAGGACTACAAGTCTTATTTCGTGCCCAATGGCGCAGTGTACCTGTCCACCGTTGGCTATGGCACGGGGGCTTTGCTTGGACGCGGTGTCGAAAGCGTTGAAGCCGTGCACTGGAACGAGGAACTGGGTCTCGCGCAGGCCATGTGGGTGATCAAATGCAACAAAATGGGGCCGTTTATCGTGGCCTCGGATATGAATGGCGATTGTTTGTTCGAGCGGGAGAATGCCAAGATCGCCCAGAACATCGCGCGGGTGTATGAAGGCACAAAACCCGCCGTGCTCAAGCGCTATGGCGAAAGCGACGACCGTTCGGACGAGGTGATATGATCTACAACCCATTTGCGCCGGGTGCCAAGCGCCCAAAGGTGACCGAAGGCGTGTTCTCAGCCGAAGAAGTGGCGCTGGCAAACCGCAATTCGGGTGCGCTCCTTGAAACCTTGGGGTTAGAGATCACCCCCACGGGCACGCATTATCTGCTCAATCATTTCGATGTGCCGGTGCTGTCAGAAGCCGAACATGCGCTGCGCTTCGAAGGTGCATTCGACGCGCCATATGCGATGACAATGGATGAGATCCGGTCGTTGTCGCAAGTGACGCGACCCGTGACGCTGGAATGTGCAGGCAACGGGCGGGCCGGGGTCAGCCCAAGGTGTTTCTCGATGCCGTGGATGTACGAAGCGGTCGGCACATCGGAATGGACTGGAACGCCGCTTGCACCGCTTTTGGAGCGGGCGCAGCCACAGGCTGGTGTGCGGGACTTCGCCTTTCTTGGTGCGGATTTCGGTTTTGACAAAGGCCAACCGCATTGCTTTGGCCGGAGCCTGACGCCCGAGCAGATCGCAGAGCTGGACGTGCTGTTGGTCTGGGGCATGAACGGTCAACCACTTTTGCCACAGCATGGCGCGCCTTTGCGCATCATCGTTCCAGGGTGGTACGGGATGGCATCGGTCAAATGGCTGACGACCATTGAGGCGCTGATAGATCGCTATCAAGGGTTTCAGCAGGTTCAGACCTACCGGTTGCGCAAGGACGATGACGATCCAGGCACACCGATCACCACGATCCGGGTCAAATCTCTGATGAAGCCGCCGGGTGTACCCGATTGGGTGACGCGGCAGCGTTGGTTGCAGGCTGGTCGTGTGACGCTTGAAGGGCGTGCATGGTCCGGAGGGGGGGTGCCGATCACACGGGTCGAGGTGCTTTTGGACAATACTTGGCACGAGGCCGAATTGACGGGCCATCCAGACGTGTATGCCTGGACCGGCTGGCGGATTGAATGGGATGCTGCGCCGGGGGTCTATGACCTTGCCTGTCGTGCGACGGACGCAGACGGGAACACGCAACCGCTGGAGGCGCCGTTTGACATGGCAGGATTTGCCAATAACGCGGTTCATCGCGTGCGTGTGCATGTGGCCGAGGCCTCGATATGACGCGTGGCGCAGATGTGGTGATGCAGACCCTTGCGGCGCATGGGGTCAAAAACATCTTCGCGCTCTCGGGCAACCAGATCATGCCGCTTTTCGACGCGAGCCTGGATGCGGGCATTCGCCTTTTTCACACGCGGCATGAGGCTGCGGCGGTCTATATGGCTGAAGGTTTTGCGCAACTCTCTCGCGGGTTGGGAGTTGCTTTGGTGACTGCCGGGGCAGGCTTAGGCAACGCGCTGGGGCCGCTGTTGACGGCGAGGGCGTCGGACTCGCCGGTGCTGCTGCTGAGTGGTGACAGCCCGGTTGGCAAAGACGGTCAGGGCGCGTTTCAAGAGATGGATCAGGTCGCGCTGACACAGTCGCTGACCAAATGGTCGGTGCGGGTGGCACGGGCGGCCGATCTGGCCGAGGTGATCGACAAGGCGGTCCGCTTGGCCCAGCAGGGACGACCCGGCCCGGTGCATGTGTCTTTACCCGCAGACGTGTTGCTCGCGGCAGCCGAGATGGCCACGATTGCGCCTGCCACTCTGGTCGAGCCTACCAATACATCCGTGTTGCGCGACTGGCTCGATGGCGCACAGCGCCCGATTGTCGTCTTTGGTCCCTCCCTGAACACGACCCGACAGCCGGGGTTAGCTGCGCGACTTGAAAATGCCACAGGCGCGCCGGTGGTCGTCATGGAAAGCCCGCGCGGGCTGAACGACCCGTCGCTGGGTGCTGTAGCGAAAGTCTTTGCTGAGGCGGACAGGGTGCTCCTATTGGGCAAACCATTGGATTTCACGCTGCAATTCGGAGCTGCGGCTCCGAAAGCGGGGTGGGCCGTTGTGCATGCAGACCCCGATGAACTGTCGCGCGCACGGCGCAATTGTGCAGAACGTCTTACCCGCAGTCTTGAGGCTGATCCGGTGGATGTGGCTCGCGGATTGGCCTTTGGGTCGGTGGCCGATTGTGACAGTGACTGGCTAGAGCGCGTGCATTCTGCTTGCGCTTTGCGCAGCGATGAATGTGGGAAGGTTGGTATAAATTCCAATAGTTTGTGTGAAAAAGTTCATAAACTGATTGAAGCGACGCCGAACGCGGTTCTGGTCTGTGATGGTGGTGAATTCGGACAATGGGCGCAGGCCAGCGTATCGGCTCCGCGTAGGATCATCAACGGCGTGTCGGGAGCGATTGGTGGCGGCCTGTGTTACGCGATGGCGGCCCGCGCTGCACATCCTGAGGCTGCTGTGATCGCGCTCATGGGGGATGGTACAGCGGGGTTTCATCTTGCCGAGTTTGAAACGGCGGTGCGGGAAAACCTGCCCTTTGTCGCAGTCATCGGCAATGACCTACGGTGGAACGCAGAACATCAGATCCAGCTGCGCGAGTTTGGCAGTGACCGACTGCATGGATGTGAACTGAGCGGCGCGCGATATGACGAGATGGTGACGGCGTTGGGTGGTTTCGGGGCTTATGTGACCGACCTTGACGATGTGCAGGGAGCGCTCCGCGAGGCAATCGCCTCAGGCAAACCCGCCTGCATCAATGTGATTATCGACGGTCTTCCCGCGCCCATAGCGTGATGATCTAGATCCCGTGCACCGCCATCACGGCCAGCGTTCCTGGGCGGTGCAGCATCGCATCGTGATGCGCTGCCAACTTGGGATATCCTGAAACGTCCACTCCTGCTTTTTCCATCCAACGCGGCATCAGAAACAGGTAGGCATCGCAGAACGTGTAGTGGTCGCCCATCGCCCACGGCCCCTTGAGATGATGGGTTTCGATCACTTTGGCGCAGTCGTCCAAGTTGCAGGCGACCTTGGCTTTCATCGCTTCGTGCGCCTCGGTGCCATCGGCCCAACGGGCGCCGCGCAGCAAATGGGCAAAGGCCACATGCGCCGTGGCGCAAAGATAGGCGCAGAGCGCATCGGCCTCGGCGCGTTCAAATGGCGTGTCGGGCAGCATATGTGCCCTAGGATGGGTTGCCGCGACATAGGTCAGGATTGCCGGGTTTTCAGTGATCACCCCGTTGGGTGTCATCAATGCAGGCACGCGGGCCTTGGGGTTGATCTCTAGATAAGCGGGTTCGGTGTTTGCCCCCTTGGCGATGGGCACTTCGTGGACTGCATATTCCGCGCCGACCTCTTCCAGAAGGATATGCGAGGCGAGGGCGGATGATCCCTTGGCGTAATAGAGTGTCAGCATGTGGTGTCCTCCGGGGCAGATTTCATAATCATGCAAGCGCGCGGATCAGGATGCCCAGCCCCAAAAGCAGGGACAGCCCGATCAACAGGCGTCTGAACATGTTGTCCGAGATGCGCCGGAAAACCGCAATGCCGATCTGCGCGGCGACCAGCGATGTGGGCAGGGCGATCAGAAAGGCAGTCACCGTGGGGCTGTCATATGCGCCGCGCCACCACAGCATGACGGTGGTGGTGAACAGGACACTGACGTTGAAAGGTTGCAGGACGGCACGGGTTTCGGCTTTGGGCCAGGGCCGCATTGAACACCAGATAACGGGCAACGCGCCCGAAAGCGACGCCATGCCGCCCAGCACGCCGCCGCTGAGGCCGATCATCGAGTCGAGCACCGGCGTGCGGCGTTCGAACTTGGGCAGGTTGGCGCGGAAACTGAAAAAGCCGCCGTAGATCAGCAGAAGCACACCGATAATCAGCTTGAGCGTATCCGCGTCTATAAAACTAAGCAGCGAAATGCCCACCGGCACACCCAAAAGGCCGGGGACGATAAAGCGCATCAATCTGGGGACATTGCGGGTCAGTGCCTCGCGCACCACCCACAGCCCTTGCAAGCCGGTCGTCACCGACATCAAGGACACAACCGCGACGGCGCTTATCGGGTCCAGTGCAACAAGGAAGAAACCCAGCGCGAAGAGTGCGGTGCCGGTTCCTGCCAATCCGTTGACAAATCCCCCGGCGAACGCGCCAAGCGTGATGAAAAGGATCGCTGTGCCTGTCATGTCAGGCTCGTCAGGTCTTGTATTGGTGCATGGTCTTCGACGGCGCTTAAGAGCGCTGCATGGATTTCTTCAATCACCCGCAGCTTGGGGTGTTCTTTGCGGTAGGCCAGACCAAGCACACGTGTCGGCGGTTTTGGCCCAAGGGTGACGCGGTTCAAAGGCATCGCATATGCGCTTGCCACACAGGGACGGGGTACGATGGACACGCCAAGATTGGCGTGAACCATGCTGGAAATCGCTTCGAGATTTTCCAATTCCATCGCCTCGCTAACGCGGATGCCATTTTCCTGAAGCCAGGTTTCGATCAGCGTCCCAACCACCGCATCTCGGTTGAAGCGGATGAACGGTTGAGTTTCAAGGATCTTGGCTGGGTCCGTTTCTGTAACCTCGGATCCGGTGATCAGGTGCAGCGGCTCTTCCGCGATCACAAGGAATTCAAGCCCGAGAGGCAGCAGAACGGGTTTGGTTACGATGGCCACATCGTAATTGCCCCGGTCCAGCCCCGACAGCAGAGTTGCCGTCAACGCAGGGGATATGCGCACGCGCAGGTCCGGGAACCGTGCCCGCAGGATCGACATCGACAGTGGGGCAAGCCCGATCAGCGTTGTGGGGACAGCGCCGAGGACCACATCACCGGTCAGCCCGTCATCGCCCAAAACCGACGGTACAAGGTTATCGTAATCCATCACCAATGTCCGGGCTCGCGCAACAACCGCACGGCCCAGAGGGGTCAATTCCGGCGTGCGGTGGGTGCGATCGAACAGGGCAATACCCAGATCAGTTTCGAGCGTGCGCATCTGCTGGCTGACGGCGGCATGGGTGATGAATACCGCATCCGCTGCCGCGCTGAAGGTCTTGTGATCCGCAACCGCGACCAGTGTTTTGAGCAACCTGATGGACATAGTGATGTTTGTGTTCGATTTTCTTACAGAACTTGTAATTTTTTATTTCTTCGTCAAAGCTCTACTTAAGGTTAACGTAAGTCAAGAGCCCGCAATAGGGCCAAAATTTCAAATTGGGAGGATACTATGAAACTACGGACACTTGGTTCTGTATTGGCTCTTGGGGTGGGCCTGATGGCTGGTGCGGCGATGGCCGAATACCCAGAACGGCCAATCAACATGATCATCCCCTACGGCGCAGGCGGGGCAACTGACATCTCTGCGCGGACCATTGCAGAGCCTCTTGGTACGGCTGTTGGCAAAGCGCTGGTGATGGCAAACGTCACAGGCGCTGGCGGTGCTACAGGATCTGTCGCAGTGCAGAATGCCAAAGCGGATGGCTACACAATGCTCTTTGCGCGTGTTGGTTCGCATTCGGTGAACCCGGCAATGAAGGCAACGCTGCCCTACACATTGGATGATTTCCGTTTTGTGACGGTTTATGAAATCAACCCGGTGGCCTGCGCTGTGCGCCCTGACAGCGGTATCAATTCGATGGATGACCTTGTTGCCAAAGTGAACGAAGGCGGCGTGAGCTATAGTTCGTCCGGGGTCGGTTCGCTTCTGCATCTTGCCGGTGCGATGGTGCTCAAGGAGTTCGGAGTAGCAGACCCGCTTGGTCAGGCAACGCACATTCCGCAGCAGGGCGGCGGTGCCGCAGCAACAGCCGTTCTGAACGGCACGGCAACATTCATCTGCACGAACTCCTCTGCTCTGGCGAGCTTTGTGGCCAACGAACAGTTGAAGCCGCTGATGGTCACCACAGCCGAGCCGGTTGTCGGTTTTGACGCGCCGACGGCGAATGATCTTGGCAAGCCAAGCCTGAATCAGCTTGTGGGCTGGACTGGCATCGCGGGGCCGGACGGGTTGCCGGACGATGTTGCAGACAAGTGGGGCGAATGGATGGCTGCGGCAACCGCAGACGAAGCATTCCTCACGTCAATGCAGCAGCGTGGTTCTGTGATTGAACTTATGGATCCGGCCGCGGCCAACGCGTTCATCCTTGAGCAGTACAACACATTCAAGGCTCTGGTGGATGAATTGGGTATGCGGATCGAAGGCTGATCTCCGATCCAATCGTCCAAACCTAATATGCGCCGGGGCCTTTGGGCCTCGGCGTTGCCAACTGCGGAGCTCTCATGCCCATGTCACAGAAGTCCCTGCACCTGCGCTTGGGGATCGCAGCATCCCTGTTTGCGCTGTTTCTCGTGTTATTCGCCATTCCGACCTTCGTCTTTGCGCCATCGAACATAGGCAACATCATCCTGTCTCCGAAATTTTGGCCCTATGTTTTGGCCGGGTTGACCGGGATCATTGGACTTAGTTTGTTGGCCAACGCGGTTACCGCTGCTGAGGACACACCCTTCGAGGATGAAGAAACGGTCCATCCCGAAGGCTCCGCGCCGTGGATGCGCTTGGGGGCGCTGGCAGTCATTATGGTGCTGGTAATGTTCGGCTTGCCGCGTTTGGGCATGGTCTGGACCGCGATGTTGGCCTTTGCAGCCTGCGCCTTTCTGTTCCGCACCAGGCACCCGGTTGCAGCGCTCGTCTGCGCGGTGATTGTGCCACTCTTGCTTTACGCGTTCTTTGCACATGTCGCCGGTGTGGCGATCCCGCAAGGCAATTTTGTGAGGTTGCCATGAGCTTGCTGGACAGCCTTTCCGCCGGCCTTGCCTTGGTCGGCAACGTCGAAGCGTTCCTGATGTTGTTCATTGGCCTTGTGGTCGGTGTGGTTGCCGGGGCTATTCCCGGGCTTTCCGCAACGATGGCTGTTGCTTTGACGCTTCCCTTCACCTTTTCGATGACGCCGATCAATGCGATCCTGCTGCTGCTTGGGGTTTATAAAGGTGGCATCTTCGGAGGCTCGATTCCGGCGATCCTGATCAAGACACCGGGGACACCAGCCTCATCCGCGACGATCCTAGACGGTCATCCGATGGCCGAACGAGGCGAGGCGGGGCGGGCGTTGGGCATGGCGCTTTATGCGTCCTGCACGGCAGATGCGGTGTCGAACCTCGCATTGATCCTGTTCGCGGGATGGCTCGCGTCCTTTGCGCTGAATTTCGGCCCCCCCGAGTTCTTTGCTCTGATCCTGTTCTCGCTGACCATCATCGCGGGTGTGTCGGGTGAAAGCTTGCTGCGTGGTGCGCTGTCGGCCTTGGCGGGCTTGTTGCTGGCGACCATCGGGCTTGATTTGGTTTACGGTACCAACCGCTTCACCTTGGGCGATCCGAACATGATGGGAGGGTTGAACTTCATCGCTGTCCTGATCGGCCTTTTTGCCATCCCCGAGATCATAGCCATGGCGTGGAACCCGGTGGCGCATTTGGGACGCACGCGAGCGTTGGGCAAATCGCGTTGTACCTTGGCGGATTACCTCGGCAGTTTCAAAAGCATCATCCGGGGCAGTATGATCGGCGTATTTCTTGGGTCGATCCCCGGCATTGGTGCGGCGCCGTCGGCGTTCCTGAGCTATTCCGAGGCGCGCCGTACGTCCAAGAACAAAGACAATTTCGGCAAGGGCGAGATCGAAGGCGTTGCCGCATCCGAAGCGGGCAACAACGGTGTGGCAGGGGCGACCTTGATCCCACTGCTGGCGCTGGGTGTACCGGGTGACGTGATCACTGCGATCATCATCGGCGCGTTCATGGTACATGGCCTTCAGCCAGGGCCGATGATGTTTATTCTGAACGTCGATATCATCTATGGCCTTTTCATCGGCCTTATCGTGAGTTCGGTGTTTTTGCTGTTCGTCGGGTCGGTGGCAATCCGGGGCTTTCGGTTTGTCGCGGATGTACCCAAGCGCATCCTGATGCCGGGGGTTCTGGTGCTGTGCATCTATGGGGTCTTCGCCGTGAACAACAACATCTTCGATGTGGGCGTGATGTTCGTCATGGGCTGGGTCGGCTACATCATGATGCGCAACCGTATCCCGGCGGCGCCGTTCCTGATTGCCTTCATTCTTGGCCCACTGCTGGAGGACAATTTCCGTCAGTCGATGCTGATGTCGGGCAGTGATCCAAGCATTCTGTTCCGGGGGCCGATCACCTGGTTCTTCTGGCTCTTGACGACAATCACGGTCTTCGCGATCACCCGCAGCACTCTGCGCAAACGGGTGCCGCTTAGTTGAGATCTTCGAGGAGGCGGCCATGGCGGCGTGTCTCCTCGATCACCTGACCAAAGGTCGCAAGACCCCGTGCCTCAAGCATCGGCAGCATCTTGACCAACACCTCTGCTGTCGCGCGGGCATCGCCCAAAGCTGTGTGCCGTAACTCGGTCGGGATCGTGACGTTCAACCGTTCGCACAGGGCATCCAGCGTGTGACGTTCACTTGCTCCGAACAGAACAGCGGACAACAGCACCGTATCAAGGATTGGGTGGTCCCATGTGACACCTGTGTCCTTGGCCTGTCGGTGTAGGAAGGCCATGTCGAAGGGCGCGTTGTGCGCCACGATCACTGCATCGCGGGAAAAGTCATGGAATCGCTTTGACA
Organism: uncultured Marivita sp.; assembly: GCA_947503115.1. Classification (GTDB taxonomy): domain Bacteria; phylum Pseudomonadota; class Alphaproteobacteria; order Rhodobacterales; family Rhodobacteraceae; genus Marivita. The sequence goes on along the minus strand of CANNCS010000072.1, from coordinate 6,487 downwards.
CGGCCCGGATGTCGGGCTGACCGTGCACCATCGCATCAGTGACTTTGTGAACCTTGGTCGACCCCGGCGGGATCGGGCGACCGGGATCGACCAGTTGGTTGATCTGCTCGCCTTCGATGATACGTCCGTTCAGCACGCGAACCGCCCCAAGCTGCACCACATCGTCTTTGTGCGGCAATAGCCCGGTGGTCTCGGTGTCGAACACCGAATAACACAAGCTGCGCAGCGGACGATCAAGGATGTCCATCTCGGCGGCCCCTTTGCGCTGCTCCAGCAGATCGAAATCATAGACCAACGGGCGCGCCGCGTCGGGCGAGATGTCGAGTGTTTGGCTGTCGATCACCATCAGGTATCCGCCGCCATCCATCGGTTTGAGCTTTGTATCAAAGCTTTGCGTACCATCCTGAGATTGTGCCGTGAACTGCACGTCCATCCCCGTGCGGCCCAATTTGCTGACAGCGGCGCCAAGGCCGCTTGCGTCGAAATAGTCGGTGATTTGCGCATTCAGGCGCGGCGCACCAAGCTGCGCCAGGACCTCGGCAGCTTGACCGTCGTAAAGCACAATCTGCCCGTTCGGATTGACAAGGATCGTTGCCACCGGGATCTCGGTCAAGAGAGCGGTAAGGCGGGCTTTTTCGGCAGTCAGCCGCGCGGTTTCGGTGGCAATGGCCTGCGCCGTGGTCAGGGCTGTGTCGTTGAGTTGTTGTGTGACAGCCGATGCCGCCGGAGCCAGATCGCCAAGATAGCGCGCGGCTTTAATGTCAAATTCTCCGTCTACCCCGGCATGGGCACGGGTGCGCATTTGTGCGGCCAGTCGTTCGATGGGTTTGGCGACGTTTTCATCAAACAAGAGCCAGATGCTCACCGTCAGCGCAAGGATCAGAAACGCGGCAAGGATCGCAGCTAGGGTAAAGCCGTTGGCCGCATTGGTTTCGATCGCGCGTGTGTAGCCAAACCAAAGCGCTACGCCGACTGACAGCAGTCCACCAAGCCCCAACAGGCAGAAGAACATGAAAATGCGCAGGCGCAGGCTGAGGTTCGCAAGCATGGCACTATTCCCTTTCACAGACGCGGTTGACGATGGGATCATCCGCACCGGCGTCGCGCCAGACGGGTTCGCCTCCATCACCAAAAGCCGGATCGGCGCGCTGTCCGGTCGAACAATTCACCATCAGTTCGACCGCTTGCACCGTGCCCCAGCGGCGGAAGAAATAGACATCCGCCATGTAAAGCGAGGCATCTTCGTTGTTGGCGCGCAGATTGCCGGTGTCCAGCGCAAGAAAGCGGTTGGTGTAGGGCACCAGATAGGTCCAGGGTCGGTAGAACGCTGTGCTATCGACCGTCTGGACCACTTCCACGCCTTCGGGCAATGCCTCGGCGGTGCGGCTGTACCAGCTGTATTCGCTGGTGATCGTCGTGCCCAACATCGCGACACCTGCGGCCACCGGGGTCAGCCATCTGGGCACCCTGTCGCCCAACGTGCGGGCGATAAGCATCATCACACCGGCCCCCGCAAGCCCGGCCACGATCACCGCGATCAGTTCCAAAAACATAGGTTGTCCTCCCAAACGGTGCGCGTCAGCTCAACATGCCGCGCCCGTGACCAACTGCTGATTGCAGCGACTTTATCACCACGAACGCGTCCCGAAGATGACTTCGCTCAAAGTCCGACAGCCCCGTCGGGCTTAGGAAATTGTCTGGCATTATGCCACCACGAACCTGCTCGGCCTGATGCTCTAGCCGCGTTTCCGCGATGAGGTCATACGCGTCGCGTAGATCCTGCCCGCCAGATGCGCTCAGCACCCCGGCGGCTATTGCGGCTTCAAGCCGGGCGGCGGTGTTTACTGCAGTCAGATTGCCTTGCAGCGCATAGATGCGACCCAGATCTACAACGGGCACAACGCCGTTATGCTTGAGGTCGATCATGTTCTTGTGCTCACCCGATCGGATCGTCGCGAACCCGCGCAATAGGCCCAGCGGCGGCGTGTGCTTGAGCGAGTTGGACACCATATGCGCCACGAAGATCGAATTGGCTGCGGCTTTGCGCAGAGTTTCGGCCTGCAAGTCCTCGAACAGCCTTGTGGTCCCGCCGATGGGACGCAGATCGAACATAACGCTGGCCAGCATCTGCGCTTCGGGCGATGGCGTCTTGATCCAACCCGCGAAATATTCGCGCCAGACGTTCACGGGTTGCCGCCAGCGCGGATTGGTCGCCATCATGTCGCCGGGGCAATAGACATACCCGCAGGTGTCCAACCCGTCGCAGACGAACCGCGCGAGGGCTTCGAAATAGGGCATGTCGGCGTCAGTCACGCTGTCGTCCAGAAACAAGCAGTTGTCCTGATCGCTTACTCCGGTCTGTTCCTGCCGTCCCTGCGACCCGCAGGCCAGCCAAAGATAGGGCGCGGGCGGAGCGCCCAGCTTGTCTTCGGCCAAAGCCAGAAGGCGGCGCGTGGCCGTGTCGGCGACATCGGTGATCAGACGGGTGATCACCTCGTGCCGGTTTCCGCCCGCGACAAGCTGTGCGAGCAGTTGCGGAATACGTCGGGTTACAACGGCCATCTCATCGGCGCAGTTCGAATGGGCGATCTCGGACACAAGCTCGGCCGAGCTGACAGCTTGAAAGCGTGTCAGGTCAGTCTGTGTGACGATGCCAACCAGCTTGCCCGCCTGACACACTGGAATATGTCCGATGCGTCGCTCCATCATCATGTGCAGTACGTCCGACCCGATGGCCGATGGGGGCAGGGTGACGGGATTGGGTGTCATAACGGTGGTGACTGGCGTGTCGAATGGCAAGCCGTCGCCGACCACTTTGCCAGACAGATCGCGTATCGTTGCGATGCCCTGCAAGCTGTCCTGATCTGCCACACAGATCGACGACACCCGCGCATCGCGCATCAGGCGCGCAGCGGTTTGTACATCAGTAGCAGGTGGGCAGGTAAGCGGGTTGGTCGCCATCAACGTCTCGACCCGAGTGGTCGCCAAATTGGCCGTGTTCGGCTTTTCGGTGCGGCTGCGATCAAAAAAGCGCCTGAACCCCGGGTCGTCGTTCATCGCCTGATGGAACCGCGCGGCGGGAAGAAGAAGAAGGGTCGCATCGGTCACCGCGCATCCCGATGTCAGGCTTACACCATCGCGCAGCAAGCCGCGTTCTCCAAAAGAGTTTCGGGGGCCCAGCAACGAGATGGGCACATCATGTTCATCGTGGATCTCAACGTCGCCGCGATACACGACAAACAATCCTTCAAGGGGGGTATTCAGCCCATAAATTTCTTCTCCCGCCGCGAATGTCTTGACGGTGAAGGCGTCGATCAAAGTCTGAAGGGCCGCAGGCTCCATCGCATCATAGGGATGGATCGCGGAAAGAAATTGGGTCAGCGAAAGGGGATCAAGTGTCATGAAAAGACCTGTCGTCCTATGTAAAAAGTCCCGCCCCGGAATACCGGCGCGGGACCGCGTTGTCAGGGATGCGTCGCCATGGCAACGCCTCCTGTTGGCTTAGTGGTCCTGAGCCGCGCCTGCGCCACGGGGAACGCGCACGCTTTCGACCAGCTCTTCGATCTCTTTCGGGATCGCGCCTGTCATCTTGGACACGGTGAAGGCCACCGCGAAGTTGATGACGGCACCAACCGCACCAAAGCTTGTCGACTTGATCGTGCCAAGCAGCGGATCGGCATCGGTGAAGCTGTTGGTGTCAGGGATGAAGAACCAACCCTTGTGCAGGAAGATGTAGATCACGGTCACGATCAGACCTGTCAGCATGCCTGCAACCGCACCTTTGTTGTTCACCTTGGTGAAGATGCCCATCATCAGTGCCGGGAAGATCGACGCCGCTGCCAGACCAAAGGCCAGAGCCACGGTTTGCGCCGCAAATCCCGGAGGATTGAGACCCAGATATGTTGCAACAGCAATTGCGACAGCCATGGCAACACGTGCAGACAGAAGTTCGCCTTTTTCCGAGATGTTCGGATTGATCGAACCTTTGATCAGATCGTGAGACACCGCCGAAGAGATCGCGAGGAGCAGACCAGCAGCTGTGGACAGCGCGGCGGCAAGACCACCAGCAGCCACAAGGCCAATCACCCAGCTCGGCAAGTTAGCGATTTCCGGGTTCGCCAGAACAAGGATGTCACGGTTGAAGTTTGTCAGCTCGTTTTCGCTACCCCAGCCCGCTGCTTCGGCTTTTGCCACCGCTTCAGCGTTCTTGTCGTTGAAGTATGCGATACGGCCGTCACCGTTCTTGTCTTCCCAGCCAAGAAGGCCGGTTTTCTGCCAAGTCGCCATCCAGTCATAGCGCTGCTCGTTTTCAATCATTTCGACCGAAACAGGCTCACCAGATGTGCCGTTCGGCCACATCATTTCTGTGATGTTCAAGCGCGCCATCGCACCAACAGCCGGGGCTGTGAGGTAAAGAAGGGCGATGAAGACCAGCGTCCAACCAGCGGACCAACGGGCGTCAGCAACACGAGGCACTGTGAAGAAGCGCATGATAACGTGCGGCAGACCAGCAGTACCGATCATCAGCGACAGGGTGAAAAGCACCATGTTGAAGGTGTCAGCGTGGTGGGCTGTGTACTCTTTAAAGCCAAGCTCAGCGACGATCTGGTCCAACTTTTCCAGAAGCGGCTGACCAGAAGCGACGTGCTCACCAAACAGGCCCAGAGCCGGGATCGGTGTGCCTGTCAGCTGCAGCGAGATAAAGATGGCCGGGATCGTGTAGGCCATGATCAAAACGCAGTACTGAGCAACCTGAGTGTATGTCACACCCTTCATGCCGCCGAAAACGGCGTAAGCGAACACAACACATGCGCCGATCAGAAGACCAGCGGTGTTTGACACTTCAAGGAAACGACCAAAGGCAACACCGACACCGGTCATCTGACCGATAACGTATGTTGTGGAGGCAACGATCAGACAGATCACAGCAACAACACGCGCGGTGGGGCTGTAGAAACGGTCGCCGATGAACTCCGACACGGTGTATTTGCCGAACTTACGCAGGTAAGGCGCAAGCAGCAGGGCCAAAAGAACGTAGCCGCCGGTCCAACCCATGAGGAAGGTGGAGTTGTCGTAGCCGGTGAAGGCAATGAGACCCGCCATCGAAATAAACGAGGCCGCCGACATCCAGTCAGCCGCTGTCGCCATACCGTTGGTGACCGGGTGAACGCCGCGACCGGCGGCGTAGAATTCCGATGTGGAACCCGCGCGGGCCCAGATCGCGATGCCGATGTAAAGCGCGAAGGATGCGCCCACAAAGAGCAGGTTGATGGTAAACTGATCCATGGCTCTTATTCCTCCTCGACGCCGTATTCTTTATCGAGCTTGTTCATCCGCCATGCGTAGAAGAAGATCAGCGCCAAAAAGACGAGGATCGACCCCTGCTGGGCGAACCAGAAGCCAAGATCGGTGCCGCCGACTTCGATGCCGGATAGCAGTGGGCGCAGCAGGATGCCGAACCCGAACGAACAGATGGCCCAGATCACTAGGCTCACCAGGATGATGCGCACATTCGCCGACCAGTAGCCCGCGTCGGACTTCTGACCAGCCTGCGCCGGTTGTGATGTGTGGTCCGCCATAGCGGCTCCTCCTCTTCCCTCGTTAACGTGCCCCGCAAGTGCGGGGATACGTATCTGATGTGTCGCGGCGTTAAGGCCGCATGTGGCAACCGCTTAGGCGGTGGCCTTTGAGACGATCGCGCCAAGCTGTTTGGCGATATCGTCAATGGCTCCCATCGCATCCACACGGGCAAGCGCGCCCTGTGCGTCGTAAAATGCAATCAATGGGGCTGTCTGTGCATGATATGCATCAAGACGGGCTGCGACGGTTTCAGCATTGTCATCGGCGCGGCGTTTGAAATCAGTGCCTTGGCACTTGTCGCATTGGCCTTCGGTCGCAGGCGCCTTGAAGGTGTCGTGATAGCCTTCGCCGCAGCCACCACAGGTGAAACGTCCGGAAATTCGGTCGACCATCGCAGCGTCGTCAACATCAAGGCTGATCGCAGCGTCGATCTTCTGACCGCTCTCGGCCAGCAGTGTGTCCAGCGCCTCGGCCTGCACTGTTGTGCGTGGGAAACCGTCAAGGATCACGCCTTTGGCGCAATCCGCGTCGGCCAACCGGTCGCGCAGGATGGCGATAACGATGGCATCGCTCACGAGTTCCCCGGCTTCCATAACAGCCTTGGCTTGCTTGCCAGCGTCGGTGCCCGCAGCCACAGCTGCGCGCAAGAGGTCGCCGGTGCTCAGTTGAACAAGACCGAACTGTTCTTCCAGCATGCGCGCCTGAGTGCCTTTGCCTGCCCCCGGAGGGCCAAGCAAGATCAATACCGGAGCGGTTGTGGGTGTTGTGCTTCCGTCCATTTCCATCACTCCCGATTCATCCGGTTATCGATGAGGTTATCGACGACGGAAGGGTCAGCGAGAGTGGATGTGTCGCCCAATGCGCCGTAGTCGTTCTCGGCGATTTTGCGCAGGATGCGGCGCATGAT
>CANNCS010000071.1 GCA_947503115.1 uncultured Marivita sp. | reverse complement strand
GCCATGGAATCAGAGCGCGGGCGAGCTGGGAACCTCAGAAATCCCTAATGAGTCAGAAGCCAGCCCCTTTGGTATGATCAGCGAAAACAAAGGGCATATGGACCGCGTGCGGATGTTGACGCTCAACACATCGTCCCAAAATTTTGCGCTGAACGAACACATCGCCATTCTAGACGCCTTGACCGCCCGAAATCCCGACGCAGCGTCTGATGCAATCGACAAACACCTGTCACGCATTTTGGTCCAGATCGACGAGATCAAGGCCGAGAACCACAACTGGTTCACGGATCTCGCCCAGTAACAAGGATCGCACACAAGAGCCCACACGGGCAAATTGGGCCCGCTGGACTCTACAGGGACCGACCACACGGGCTTAGAGGGCAACAAGGTCGATACGGCGTGGCATGTTGTGGAGTTGCCGAAAGCTTTGCGTTTTCACAGCCATTAGAACCAACATTGCACCAGATGAGATGTTAGTTTTCTTCTGAGAGCGAATGACTGTTGGTCGTCTATCCTGCGACGCCCCGACAAGGCGCGTGTGTCAGGCGTCCCGCTCCATGATCCATTCCACTTCGGGTGCGGGTACGAACCGCCACTTGCGCAATGGTCCGGCCATTACGTTCAGGTAGTACATTTCAAACCCATAGGGCGCACCGCAGGGGTGGTGCCCGCGCGGGACCAACACCACGTCGCCATCGCTGACTGCCATGGTTTCATCCAACTGCCCGTCGTCAGTATAGACGCGCTGAATACCGAACCCGTTGCCGGGGTTCAGCCGATGGTAGTAAGTCTCTTCCAGATAGGTGATGCGCGGGAAATCATCTTCGTCGTGACGGTGGCTCGGGTAGCTCGACCAATGGCCGTTCGGCGTGAACACTTCGGTGACAAGCAGACTGTCCGCGTAGTCCTCGTTTTCCATCGCGATGTTGTTGATGTAGCGGGTGTTCCCCCCCTTGCCGCGTTCGGTGAGAGTTATGCCATCTGGCCCGATCCGCCGCGCTGGATGCCCACCCGTTCCGGGGGCAGAGCAGACCGCAACTGTACACGCCGTTTTCGCTATGGCTGTCCACTCCGATCCATTGGGCAGATACAGACAATGCGGCGGGGTCTTTTCGAAAACATCCATCCGGTCACCCAGCACGCCCCAGTCCTGCCCCGCGCCCTGAATGCTGGCCTTGCCCTCGACCATGACAAGGATCACCTCGCGGTCGCCGGTGGCTTCGCTCACGCTCTCCCCTTCGCGCAGGCGGTAGAGCGAAAAGCCGACATAACGCCATCCTGCCGAAGCTGGTGTAATCTCGTGCACCTTTCCATGGGTACCGAAGGGTTTGCGCAGAAGATCGGGCATATGTCTTTTCCTTCTGGGGCTCCGGGATTATGCCGCTTGTCGGGCGGACATTTGGCCCAAAGCGTCTTTGAGGTGATCCGTTGTCCACCCCTCAGACACCGCACGGCGCATGAGATTAGCTTGGCTTTCCGGCGCGAGGCCACCCACCGGCGGGTCGGTGTCCAGATTGGTCGGGAAGCTGTAGCCTTCCGCACAAGCGGCAATCGCCGCGTCCAGTTCCGAAGCTGACAACCGCCTGCCCTGTTTCAACGCCACCAGCGCCGGGAACAGGGCCGCTGTCATAGACCGACGGTCCACCGCTTCCATAGCGCGGCCAAAGGCCGAAGAAACCTGAAGCAAGTTCACCATGCGGTTGATGTCCGCGCTACGGTTCTCGCCTGCCGCGTGGAAGAGCGCGGGATTGAAGAACACCGCGTCACCTTTTTCCAAAGCGACTTGCACATGCGCCTCCTCGAAATGGTCCCGATGATCGGCCTCGTGGAACCCCAGAAACCCCGCCGGATAAAGCTGCGAGAACGGCAAGAGCTTGGTCGGACCACTTTCGATCGGCATCTCGCAATGGGCCACAGCACCCTGAAGTGTCAGGGTTGCCGTCACTTCATGTGCGTGCGCCGGGTAACGTGCCGATTGATCCGCCGTCTGGAACCCCAAATGGTAATCCCGATGCGCCGACTGCGCCTTTCCGCCAGGGCGCACTTGGTTCACCTGAGCGGTCACTTGATAGTTCGGCCCCAACCAAGCTTCGAATGCTGCAGCAATAGATGTATTGCCGTAATAAAGCGCAAAGCCTTCGGGATCCCGCAAGCATTGCTTTTGCAACGAATTCCAGACCCGGTCATTGGCCCCAGAGGCCGCAAAATGATCGCCCTTGCCCGCTGATCCTGCTTTTTCATCGGCGATGATCGCATCGAACACCTTTGACGCGCGGTCAATGACGGATGTGTCCGCATAGGCGTTTTTGAGCGCAATCACCCCTGCAGAGCAGCGCAGCACCTGCGCCCATTCCGCCATAAGCGCACGACGCTTGTCCGTATCCTCCAGTGCTGGCCGTAGCGCCCCCATATCATAAAGCGGAACGTTTTTTTCGATGGCAGCGGCATGTGGCACATCCGACGCCTCAAGTTGTTGCGAGGTCAGCACCTTAAATTCATCCAGATCGCAGGATTCCCGGTCAAAGTAGCCGATGTATCCGAAAGTCTGATGTCCCATGTCGTCCTCCTATTGCATGGTGTTCAGTGCTGGCCCCAAACCGGGACCGGTGAAGCCTTAGGGCGCGATCTCAAGACCCGATGCGGCAGCGATCGCGCGAATATGGTCGTAGCCTAATTTTGAATATTCAAAGGGTGGCGCCTTAGCGGGGTCTTGTTCGGCTTCGACAACGATCCAGCCGTCATAATTCATCGCCTTAAGCCGATCGGTGATCGCCTGAAAATCGATGCACCCTTCGGGATCGCCGGGCACGGAATAGACCCCTGCCGCCACGCCATCAAGAAAGCTGCGGTCCTCGGCGCGGACCCAATCCAAAACCGGCTGGCGCACGTCTTTGAAGTGCACGTGGTGGATCCGATGCCCCCATTTATCAAGAACAGCCACAGGGTCCGCCCCGGCAAAGTGCAAGTGTCCGGTGTCGTAAAGCAGTGTGAGATCGTCGGTCGAACCTTCCATCAGCCAGTCAATGTCTTCGGCATCCTGCACCATCGCCCCCATATGGTGGTGGTAGGACAACATACAGCCCTGATCAGCGGACCATTTCGCCAGTTCCGACAGCTTGGCACCATAGCCCATAACCTCGCCGCGGGAGAGCTTGGGCCGCTGACTGACTGGTCGATTGATGTCGCCCTGAATGGTGTTGGAGCACTCGGCGTAGACAATGCAGGGCGCGTTCAGGGCCGCGAATTGCTCAACCTGCTGACGGATCTCGGCTTGTTCTGTGGTAAAGTCGTTGACCATCAGGTTGCCGGAACACCATCCACCACACAGCGCCACGCCATAGCGATCAAGATAAGCTCGCAGACCTTCGGTGTCGGCGGGCATGCGCCGCCCACGCTCAACGCCTTGGTAGCCGATCCGTCCCGCATCCTCCATCGCGCCTTCGGTGGTGAAGGCCGCGGTCAGGTCCGGCAGATCATCATTCTGCCACGCAATGAGCGAGATCCCCAGTTTGACAGCCATCAATCGGCCCTTTGCAGTTTCTTTTTGGTGACAGAGACTTCATACGCCGAACGCACCTCGGCCTGATCGGACACTGCGGGCACACCGACTTCCCACCATGTGCCGCCATGTTCAGTCGACGGGTACGGGTCGGTGTCGATCACGACGACATATGGCACGGTCTGATCGTGACGCTTGGCCAGCGCCTCTTCCAGTTCCGCGATAGAGCTAACCTTGACGCTGACCGCACCCATCGCCTCGGCATGTTTGGCAAAATCAATCGCGCTGGGGTTGGCGTGGACGGCGTGGTCTAAAAGGTTGTTGAACTCGACCCCGCCGGTACCCATCTGCAGTCGGTTGATGCAGCCAAAGCCCCGGTTGTCCGTAACAACGACGGTGAATGGAATTCCCATCATCGCAGCGGTCGCCATTTCAGAATTTGCCATCATGTAGGTGCCGTCCCCGGTAAAGCAGACCACGTCCGCCTTTGGCTGGGCCATCTTGATGCCCATCGCCCCAGCGATCTCGTACCCCATGCAGCTAAAGCCATATTCCATGTGATAGCTGCCCGGCTTGCCCGCCTTCCAAAGCTTGTGCAATTCGCCCGGCATGGTGCCGGCGGCGCACATCACAACTGTCTCGTCGGTCGCGGCACGCTGTACCGCTCCGACAACCTGCATATCGGTCGGCAGTTGATTTCCCTCCGGCGCGTCGGTCAATGGGTCGACTTTGGCAAACCAGCCCTCTTTGAGCGAAGCCGCTGGCGCATCTGGAGCATAGCCGGCCAATTCGATGGCAAGTTCGGTCAGTCCGGCCTTGGCATCGGCCTGTACCGGCATCGCACTGTGCTTCATCGCATCATAGGCCTGCACGTTTAGGCTGATAAGCGTACGGCTCGGGTTCGCAAACAGCCCCCACGACCCGGTGGTGAAGTCCTGAAACCGCGTGCCGATGCCAATCACCACATCCGCTTCGGCGCAGGTGGTATTGGCCGGTTCGCCCCCCGTCACGCCGATGGGGCCGAGGTTCAGTGGGTGATCCCAAGGCAGAGCGGATTTGCCAGCCTGCGTTTCCACCACGGGGATGTTGTGCGCCTCGACAAAGGACTTGAGGTCGGCGCTCGCGTCCGAATAGTGCACCCCACCACCTGCGACGATCACTGGGCGTTTGGCAGCGCGGATCACCTCGACCGCGCGATGCAGTTCGTGCGGGTCAGGATGGATGCGGCGCCGATGCCAGACGCGTGGTTCAAAGAAGCTTTCGGGGTAGTCATAGGCCTCGGCCTGCACGTCCTGACAGAAGGCCAATGTGGCCGGCCCACACTCTGCCGGGTCCGTCATAGTGCGGAAGGCACGTGGCAGCGCGGTGAGGATATGCTCGGGACGCGTTATACGGTCGAAATAGCGACTTACCGGGCGGAAACAGTCATTGGCGCTGACCGTGCCGTCGCTGAAAACTTCGGGCTGTTGCAACACGGGGTCAGGGCCGCGATTGGCGAAAACATCGCCGGGCAGAAACAATGCTGGAAGACGGTTCACATGCGCCAAAGCGGCGGCGGTAACCATGTTTGTCGCGCCCGGCCCGATAGAAGACGTGACCGCCATCGCGCGGGTACGGCGCTGTTGTTTGGCATAAGCAATGGCAGCGTGCGCCATCGTCTGTTCGTTATGTCCACGATAGGTCGGGATAGTGTCTCGCACGGTGTAAAGCGCCTCACCCAAACCGGCGACATTGCCGTGGCCGAAGATCGCCCAGCAGCCTGCGATAAATGTGTCTCCGTCCTCGTTCAATTGCGCGGTCAGATAGCGCACTAGCGCCTGTGCTGCGGTCAATCTGATTGTCTTGCTCATGCTGCGTTCTCCTGTGCGCCTGTACGCGCGTCATCCCATATCCGGCAAAGCCGGGCGTATCGGTCGGCCATCTGTGCCACCGCATCGGCATCGCTCATCTTGCCCTGCAACCAACCACGTGCTGCGTCGCCGAAGATCGTACGGCCAACGGCAAAGCCTTTGACCAGCGGCTGTTTTGCGGCCAACGCAAAGCTTGACGCAAGTTCGTGTTCAGGTGCGTCTAAGCCCAAAACCACGATCCCGCGCGTTCGGGGATCATTGCGGGTGATGGTGCCGACAGCGTTGGCCCAAGCCACGCCTGTTTTGAAGGGTTCCAACTTCCACCAGTCGGGGAAGACACCCGCGTCGTAAAACGTCTGGATCAGGGTCGCGGTCGTCATGTCATCGACCGCACCAACCTTGGACGGGATCACTTCCAGCAGAAACTCCAGCCCATTACGGCGCGCAGCGGTGAAAAGGCGTTTCACCCGCGCAACCTGCATCTTGGCGGTTTTGTCGTCATCGTCGGGGTGGCAAAAAACCAACAGTTTGACCACGTTTTCGCGCGCCCATTCGCGCAAGGTTCCGAGGTCGTCGCCCAGTTCGGGTTCAAATTCGATGGGCCGCGATCCGGGCCATTCTGTGGGTCGTCCAATCCACAGACCGCTGCCACTTGCACGGTGCAAGGCCGACCGCCCGATCCGGTTGTCACAGAGAATGCCATAGCCCCCCCGCCCGTTCGCCACCTTGAGGGCCGCATCAAGGCACAGGTCTTTGAAAGCCGCGCCCTTTTCTGGGGTGTAGCCCGGCATCTCTTCAAGTTGCAGCCGATGGTCGAAGGCAAAGGTGCGCAAAGTCGACCAATCGCCCTTGCGGTTCGTGGCCCAGTGCACCTGTTCCAACTCAGAATCGTTACGCAGATCAGGACGTTTGATACCTCGATCAAGGAAAAACTGCAGTTCTTCCCAGCTTGGGTAAGCCGGTGTGCAGCCATGTCGCGACACAGCAAACGCGCCACAGGCATTGGCGTATTTCAAGGCGGTCGGCCAATCCTCTCCATCCAGCCAGCCTTTTAGCAGGCCCGAAAAGAAACCATCCCCTGCACCCAGCACATTAAAAACTTCGATGGGAAAGCCCGGCCCGGTCTGGCCGTCGTCCAAATTGTCAGGAATGTCACCTTTGAACGCCACCGCCCCTGCAGCCCCTCGCTTGCACACCAGTGTGGCATCAGAGACCGCCCGCACGGCACGCAAAGCTTCGATGGTGTCGGTCGAGCCACCCGCAATGTGGAACTCTTCCTCCGTTCCGACGATCAGGTCGAAGAAATGCAACGTCGATTGCAGCTTGGCCGTCACAGCGACGCTTTCGACAAATCGGCTTTCCCCATCGCCATGTCCTGCCACACCCCAAAGGTTCGGGCGATAATCGATGTCGAGCGCTGTCTTCATGCCCGCATCCCGCGCGATCTGAAGCGCCTTGAGGGTCGCGGTCTCTACCCGGGGATGACTGAGATGCGTGCCCGTGGCGACCACGGCCCGCGCGCTTCGGATGAACTCAGGGTCAATATCATCGACCGTCAGCCCCATGTCCGCGCAATTCTCGCGGTAGAAGATCAGCGGAAACTGCTCTTGATCGCGAATACCCAGCAGCACCAGCGCAGTCAGGCGATCCGGGTCGGTCTTGACCCCGGTCGTATCCACGCCCTCGTTCTGCAACTGCTCGCGGATAAAGCGCCCCATATGTTCATCGCCGACGCCGGTGATTACCGCAGAGCGTAGGCCCAACCGTGCGGTTCCGCAGGCGATGTTGGTAGGCGAGCCGCCGATATACTTGTCGAACGAGCCCATATCCTCCAACCGACCGCCGACTTGCGCGCCGTAAAGGTCCACCGATGACCGTCCAATGGTGATAAGATCCAGCGTCATGGTCATGGCTCAGCCCGTGATCTCGGAAAGTTTGACCATGCGGCTTTCCTTGACCGAAAGCACCGCCGCATCAGCAAGCGCCAGTGCCAAAAGCCCGTCATGCCCCGTGGTGGGCGTCGGTGCGCCATCGGCAACAGAGGCGACAAACGCCGCGATCTCGTTTTCATAGGCGGCGACATAACGGGTCATGAAAAAGTTGAGCAGCGGCGGCGTACCAAAGCCGTCACCATTGGCCAGTTCGATATTGGCCTCGGCCATATTCTTGGCGCTGACCATGCCGCCCGAACCCAACACTTCGATGCGCTGGTCATAACCATAGGCTGCACGGCGCGAATTGGTGATGATCGCCTGTTTGCCTGACGCTGTGCGCAGCATGACATTAACGCTGTCGAAATCACCCGCCTTACCGATTTTTGGGTCGGTCAGAACCGAAGCCTGCGCCATCACGGTCTCGACTTCTTCACCCAAGAGCCAGCGGGCCATGTCGAAGTCGTGGATGGTCATATCGCGGAAGATACCGCCTGAGACCTTGATATATTCCACAGGTGGCGCGCCCGGATCGCGTGAGGTGATAGTGACCATCTCGACATCGCCCACGCGGCCCGCGTCAATCGCCGCCTTGACCGCCATAAAATCAGGGTCGAACCGGCGGTTAAAGCCCACCATCAGGGTCGCCCTTTCCGCTGCGGCGACGGCAAGGCAGTCCTGCACCCGTTTAAAGCTAAGATCGACGGGCTTTTCGCAAAACATCGCCTTGCCGACTTTTGCGAACTGTTCGATCAAATCAGCATGTGTGTTGGTCGGAGTACAGATCGCCACCGCGTCCACGTCCGAGGATGCCGCGATCTCGTCGATGGTGCGGATGTCGCAGCCATAGCGATCCGCCACCGATTGTGCCGCCTCTGTCATCGGATCGGCAATCGCAACCAACGTTGCCCCCGGCGTCGCAGTGACTGCCTTGGCATGAACCTGACCAATACGACCGGCGCCAAGGATAGCAAATCTGACAGTCATGGGTCTTCCTTTGTCCTCCCAACGCGGTCCGGTTGGGAATTGATGTTGTAAATCCGTCAACAGGCCTGCCACCCCGTTTGGCGCAGCATCAGCCTAGCTTGGATGCGCCGAATTCCGTTCGGCACACCCGTGTTTCAAAGCTCAATAAGTACGTCGAAGCACCATCACACGGCTTCGGCCACTTCGTATTCCGGCTGCGTTTTGGCCCCGGTGATATAGGCCACGACATCTTGCCCGTCGGTCTCTTCCTTGCGCAGATTCGCGCAGATGCGACCCCGGCGGAAAACGACGATCCGGTCCACCAGATCCATCACCTGCCGCATGTTGTGGCTGATGAGGATCAGTGGCTCACCCTGCTCTTTCAGGGTGCGGATGATGTTTTCGACCTGCGCCGTTTCCTGCACACCTAAGGCTGCCGTCGGTTCGTCCATGATGGTCAACTTCGAGTGGAACGTCGCCGTCCGCGCAATCGCCACGCACTGACGCTGACCGCCCGACATGTTCTGTATCGTGTTGCGGATGTTGGGGATCTTCACCCCGGTTTTCTCCAACGCATCCAGTGTGTCCTGACGCATGGCCTTGTAATTCAACAAGCGGAACGGTCCCAGCCAGTCCCATTTGGTCTTTTCTCGGCCGAGAAACAGGTTGTCCGGCACATCCAGGTGATCGGCCAGAGCCAGCGTTTGGAACACGGTTTCGATTCCGGCACGGCGCGCATCCAGTGGCCCGTCGAAATGCACCGGTTTGCCATCAAAGATGACCTCGCCCCGGGTGCGTTGTTCAACGCCCGTAATCTGACGGACGAAGGTGGATTTACCTGCGCCGTTGTCGCCCATGATCGCCACATGCTCGCCTCGGCGCAGCTCGAAATTCGCGCCTTGCAGCGCATGAACACCGCCGTAATGCTTGGTCAGGTCTACGGTCTTGAGTATAATATCGTCATTCATGCCAGGTCCCTCCTCAAGCCTTGTTCCGCTGCCGGTACTGGTCAAGAATGACCGCCGAGATGATGATGCTCCCCATCGCCATGAGCTGATACGATCCATCAAGCTTGATATACGTGAACCCGGAGCGGATCACGCCGAGAACCATTGCACCCAGAACGGTGCCAATGATCGAGCCACGACCACCTTGCAGGCTGATCCCGCCGATCACCGCCATAGCGATGGCGAAAAGCTCGTAGAACTCACCCATGCCAGCCTGCGCTGTCACCGCTTTTGAGCTCAGCACGATCCCGGCGAACGCCGCCAAGGTCGAGGCGATCATGTACACCGTGACCTTGTGGCGTCTCACATTGATCCCGGACATGCGTGCCGCGTCTTCGTTAGAGCCAATGGCATAGGTATGCTTGCCATAAACGGTGTATTTCATGATCAACTGAAAGACGATTGCAAGCAGCACGAACCAGACCACCGGCATCATACCTGAACCGATCCACGCGTAGCCTTCGGTCGGGAACGAGATTGGGTTACCGCCCGACCACCATAGCGCGATGCCACGGCAGACAAGGAACATGCCAAGCGTGGCAATGAAGGGGGGAATCCGGAAATACGCAATGAACGTCCCGTTGATGAACCCGATAAAGGCGCCAAATGTCAGCCCGATGACCACCGGAATAATGACCGGCAGATCCATGGCCCAACTGCCGAAAAGCGCCTTTGGATTGGGGAACCCGTTTACCAACTCGGTCTGCGCGAAACTCATGGCGATCATGGCTGTCGCCGCAACAAGCGGGCCGGAACTAAGGTCGATACCCGCAGTGATAATCACCTGCGTCACGCCAAGCGCAATGATGCCGATAATCGCCACCTGCAAAATGATGATCTGCAGACGCGCTTCGTTGAAGATTGAATCAAAGCGTCCCCGGGTATCGAACAAAAAGCTTTGGTTGTTCATGTAGGGCAGGACTTGGCCCAGGATCTCAAAGATCACCACAATGATGACCAACGCCAAAAAGATGTTCAGCTCATTTGGCAAAGATCGCTTGGATTTGTCGTAGGTCAGCCCGCCGATGCCGTGGCTTGTATCTGCCATACCGTTCTCCCTGTCTGCGCATTTGGGTGCGCAAGGCGGCGCAGCACGCCGCCTTGCTGTGTCAAAATCAGAAGAAAACTCTTAGTTCTTGTCCAGGAAGTCGGCCATGTTGGCCGGCGTCACCAAAACGAAGGGGATATATACCTTCTGGTCGACCTTCTCGCCCGCGACAAGCTTGAGCGCGGCGTCGATCGAACCGGTGCCCTGACCCACCGAGTCCTGGAAGACGGTGACGTCATAGTCGCCCCCAGCCATAGACAGCAGAGCGTCCTGCGAGGCATCTACACCGCCAACCTGCACGTCAGCCATATCAATGCCAGCCGCTTTCATCGCCTGAATTGCACCAATCGCCATTTCGTCGTTATTGGCCAGAACAAAGTCGAACGGCTCGCCCGAGGACAGCCAGTTTGTCATAAGGTCCTGTGCCTCATCGCGAGACCAGTTTGCGGTCTGCTCGTCGATGATCGTCATGAAGTTGCACATGTCCATGCCAATCACGTCGTGCACGTCCTTGGAACGCTGAACCGCAGCCTGATTGGACAGCTGTCCGTTCATCAGATAGCCGCGTGCGCCACTCCCTTTGCCTTCGGCACGCAGGTTCTTGCAAACCTCAAAGGCCGACAGCGTGCCGGATTCGATTTCGTTTGAGGCCACAAATGCTTGGGTCGGCGGCAGTTCGTTCACGTTGTCCGGTTCGCGGTTAACGTAGACAAGCGGCGTGTCCCCTGCAGCGGCAGAGACAGCAGCACCGGCAGAGGTGTCGACGATGTTTACAATGATAGCGTCAACGCCCTGAGCCACGAAGTTCTTCACCTGGTCGATTTGCTTGGCCAAATCGTCGGTCGCGTCCTCCTGCTGATAGGTCAGTCCGTCGATTGTCTCAGCGTATTCCGCCATGCCATTACGAAGAACGGTCAGCCAGTTGTCGTCGAAACGGGAAAACGTCGCGCCGATTTCCTGCGAAAAGGCCGACGTGCCCAGCACGGACACCAGCGCTGTAGCTGCAAAAAGGGTCTTTTTCATAAGTTTGGTCCTCCCAAAGTGGTGCCGGCACACCATTTTTTTACACCGGAGCCCCGTTTGGGGCGGTTTCCCTTCGCTCAGGCAGCCACAGCGGCCAGCTGCGAAGAAATGAACTCGAACGACTTGCGGATCGCGCTTTCCGGATCTCCAAGCGCATGCGTCACTGGTGAAAAACACTCGTAGGAAATCGGACCGTCGTATCCGGCATCCAGCAACGCACGGATCTGCGCCACGTTGCCCAACCGATCTTTTTCATCCACCAAAACGCGATGTTCGTCCTCCATGCGGTCAATACCCAGTGTCGGATCGACGACCCCCGAAATATGCACGATGCCCGTTTGCGCCGGAAACAAGGGGCCACCCTCGGCTAAAGTGTGGTGGAACGTGTCATGCACGATCTTGAACACATGCGTGGCGTCCAGCGCCTCAATTGTCTCGACCGTATCCCGCTTGGACCGCAGCGAAGAACGCGGGAAACCCAGCGGTTCGATCAACGCGATCAACCCGGCGTCTTCGACCATCGGCTTGATGCTCTTCAGCGCAATACGCAGATTGGCGTGACGTTCTCCATTGCCGCATTCAGTCCCGTCGTTGCGGGGGATCAGGCTGATGGTCTCCGCACCACAGACAGAGGCAATGGAGATCAGTTCCCGGACTTCCGCTGCGATGGCATCGGACCAGCTGTTGAATGGATAAACTTGGCTCAGTCCTACAAGACGTAGCCCTGCATCGCGCGCCATCTTACCCGCGGTTTCAGAATCGATTCCGTCAAACAGCGCACGATCCAGATCGTTGCGCACCTCAACCCCGACACAATCAAGCGATGCTGCCAGCGCAAGAAACGACTCGTAGTCAAGCCGGGGAACCGTCATGTGATTGAGCGCACGCTTCATGTCGATCACATCCTCCCAAATGCTTCGGCCTGTCTGACGCAAAGTAAGCTGTGGGCAGATGCGGCGATTCCGTCAATCTTTCGATAACCGCTTTACATCAAATATGATGTATTTCTGCGCCTGCATAATGATGCATTTACATCACTATAAGATCTCGGGAAGGATGATCCTAGGATCCAAAAAATGCTGTTCGACCGAGGTCGAGTTCGGGTCTGAACAGGCTTTGATCGCTAAATCTATCATGCTCTGACAAACATCCCGAAGCGGCGTCGAAATCGCCATTTGAACATAGCCATCCAACAGCCCTGCCCGACTGTCTGTCGTCACTTCATTAACCACCAGACGCACCTTGCCAGGTGGCCGCACCTCGCGCAGGGCAGCAATGGCCCCCTCCATTCCGCCCCCCGCCAGGTAGATTCCACGCAAGTCCGGATACCGTTCCAACAAATTCAGCGTTGCCTCGTACGTCACCTGCCGAGTCTCGAGATTGACCAGCGTTTCGAGCGTTTCGAAACTTGGCGCGTTCTCGCGCATAAAGGCGCGGAACCCCACTTCACGCAGGTCGTGGCCGTGCCATCTGTTACCGCCAACAAAAATCGCCACCCGCCCAGGAGTGGCAGTTTGGGTCAACATCCAGGCCGCTTGGCGCCCCACCTTCATGTTGTTTAACCCTATGTAACTACGTCGAATTCCCTGCGCGAAATCGTTGAGAAGCGCAAACACGGGCACGTCTTTCACCTTCAGATCAGACACCACCTTATCCAGACTCTGATGGTTCACCGCGACCGCTGCAACGGCATCACATTCGGCACCTAGCTCCTGCAAAAGCTCTGCAAATTCGGTTGGAGATTGTGAATGCGAGAATCGGATTGTGACCCTTCCCCGGACATCCGTCCGCGCCGCAATCGCCCGTTCGATCTCGGACCGGAACGCTTGGTAGAAGGGCTGTTTCTCTTTCAGCAGCACAACTCCAATCCGCAGTTCCGGCACGCTGGCATCCAGCCGGTGGTCCAATACGCCCCGCGCGTGATACCCGACTTCTCGGGCCGCGTCAGCGATCCGGCGCAGGGTCTCTTCGCGCACTTTCACTCGACCATTCAGCGCCCTATCGATGGTCGCGGTACTGAGACCCGACACACGGGCCACGTC
Source organism: uncultured Marivita sp. (assembly GCA_947503115.1). Lineage (GTDB taxonomy): Bacteria > Pseudomonadota > Alphaproteobacteria > Rhodobacterales > Rhodobacteraceae > Marivita. The sequence continues at coordinate 11,273 of CANNCS010000071.1, read as the reverse complement.
TTTGATGGTTGCTCTGCGCGCCATGACTTGCCTCTAACCTGTGGAAGTTTCCACCACATCACAAATGATGTCTTTTCGGCAAGAGTGCATTTTTCGACAGGGATTTTTGCAACCTGTTGCAAAATCCTGCAACGCTTGGTCAAAATGGTGCAACGGGAAAGGAAACGAGACGGATGCCAATCACACTACAGGATGTCGCTGCACGCGCCGGCGTTTCGAAATCCGCAGTCTCTCGAACCTTTACGCCCGGCGCATCAGTATCCGCCAAGACCCGCGCCAAAGTCGAAGTGGCCGCCCAAGAGCTGGGCTACATGCCCAATGTGCTAGCCTCCAGTCTAACCACTGGGCGCACCGCGTTGATTGGGTTGATTTCCAACAACTTCACCAACCCCTACTTCCTCGAGATCTTCGACCTGTTCACGCGCGCGTTGCGACAGGCGGAACTTCGCCCCCTGCTCATCAATCTGAGCGCCGAAGAGGATGCAAGCAAATCCCTGTCGATGCTGCGGCAATACAATGTCGACGGGGTGATCGTCGCGTCGTCGACCCTGCCGCCGGATTTCGCCAAGGTGTTTCACGACGCGGGCATCCCTGTGGTCCATGCCTTTGGTTGGTCTTCAGAAGCGCCGCAAACCGGGCGGGTGAGTATCGACAACACCGAAGCTGGACACCTTGCCGCCGTGACATTGATCGAGCGCGGCTACCAAAAGGTCGGTTTTCTGGGCGGACCCCAGAACGCCGCCACAACCGCCGACCGTTTGCGCGGGTTTCGAACAGAGCTCGAAACACAAGGGTTGGTCCCCGAGGTTCAGTTCGCGACCGCCTATTCCTACGAAGCCGGGCGCGTCGCCATGACTCGCGCGTTGGAATCTGCGCCCGAGGTCGAGGCATGGTTCTGTGGCGACGACGTGATCGCCATCGGCGCGATGGACGCAGCCACTGCTTTGGGCCGCCGCATTCCGGCGGATATCGGCTTCATCGGCCTAAACGACATGAACATGGCGGCATGGGACCGCATCGCGCTGACAACCATCCGCCAACCGGCACAGCAGATCGTCGCCACATCGGTCGACCTTATCCGACAAGGCATAGCGGACCCGACGAAAGCACCGCAGATGGTGCTGTTGCCTTGCACTTTGGTTGATCGAAAGACACTGCGCGCCAGGTCCTGACGCGCAGCATCAGTACTTTCAGCTTCGGAACATTCGCGGACGCGCATCCACCCATTCGCCTTGGGCCTTGCCGCTTTGTGCCACAGCAAACACAGCCGCCATCGAGCGCAGCCCATCTTCCGCACGCGGATAAAGGTTCGCCGCAGGATCCATCGTCCGATCTTCTTTCTCGGCGCGGATCGCTTCGGCCAGATCGGCATAAATGTTGGCAAAGGCCAGCGGCATGCCTTCGGCGTGGCCGATGGTGACGCGACTGGTTCGATCGGCCTCGGGCGACAAGTTCGCCTCGCCGCGTTCGATCACCTGAAGGCGTTCGCCAAGCGGCATCCAGTAAAGCTGGTTCGGTTGTTCCTGCGCCCAGCGCAGTCCTCCGTTTTCACCAAAAACCTGGATCGACAAACCGTGCTGATTGCCCAGCGCGATAGACGAGGTCCAAAGCCGCCCCACAGTGCCACCATCAAACCGCAGGTTCAGCATCGCGTCGTCTTCCAGCACACGGCTTTCAATGCAACTTACCGTGTCGGCACTCAGGCGTTCGACCTCCTGCCCGATAACAAACGACGCCATGTGCAGCGCGTGAATACCGCAATCGGCAAACTGCGCGCTGACCCCGGCCTGCGCCGGATCGTAACGCCAGCGCACACGCGGATTATCTGCATCGGCGGCATTGGCGTGATGGCCGTGGGCGAACTCGGCCTTGACCAGCCGGATACGCCCCAGATCACCACGGGCCACCATCGCGCGCATGTGCCGGACGAGGCTATAGCCGGTGTAGCCATAATTCACTGCACAAATGCGCCCAGTGGATTTCGACAGGCGGACAATCTCTTCGCCCTCGTCCACCGTCATGGTCATGGGCTTCTCGCAAAGAACATGAAACCCGGCTTCAAGGAACGCCTTGGTGATCTCGAAATGGGTGGCGTTTGGGGTGGCGACAGTCACCAGATCAATTCGATCGTCGCGGCCCTTTTCGCCCTCTAGCATCTCGCGCCAATCACCGTAGGCGCGGTCCTCGGCCAGGCCCAGCCGCTTACCATAGTCGCGCCCGGCATCGGGCCGATGATCCAGCGCGCCTGCCGTAAACTCGAAATGCCCATCAAGCCCCGCGCCCAAACGATGCGCCGGACCAATTTGGCTACCTTCGCCGCCACCGATCATGCCCCACCGAAGCTTTGCCATTCTGTTCGTCCTTTCGTGAAACGTCCTGATCGTGTGCCCGGATCAGAAACCAATAGAGGTAAGGTATTCGCGGTTTGCCCGCGCATCGTCGATGGGCCGAACGTCCATCGTAGGGTCACAATCCTGCTCAACTGTGCACCAGCCGTCGAACCCGGCCTCTACCAGCGCGGTTCGCACCTCCGGGAAGTCTACATCGCCTTGGCCCAGATTGCAGAAAATGCCCTGCCCACAAGCCTCGTAGAAATCGGTGCGGTTGACGACAACATCCGCCTTCACCGCAGGATCGATGTCCTTGAAGTGCATGTAAGATATCCGGTCGATGTGACGCTGCATGAATGCAACCGGATCAAAGCCGGCATAAGAATGGTGGCCAGTGTCAAAGCAGATCTTGAGTAAGCTTGGATCGACTTCATCCAGCAGGCGTTCCAGTTCCGGTTCAAAGTCGATGAACCCGCCGGCATGGGCATGAATCGAAGGGATCAGACCATGCTCTTCAGCGCCAATCTTGGCCGCTGTTTCGATGCGCTGCACGAAGGCGCGCCACTCTGCTGAGCCCATCTGTTCGGCCTCATCCGCGCGGCCAGCGGTGGGCGCACGGCGCGACGAAATAGAGTCGATCAGCACGAAATGCCGCGCACCATGCGCCGCGAGCGCCTTGGCTGTTCGGTTCACCCCGTCCAGGACATCGTCCCATTTGGTGGCGTCATGAAACGGGCGGAATACAACGCCACCAATCAGTTCCATATCGAACTCGGACAGCGCGTCCCCCAACTCTACCGGGTCTTCGGGCATAAAGCCCACGGGGCCTAATTCGATTCCGGTATAGCCTGCGTCCGCACAATCGCGCAGCACCTGACGCCAGGGCGGATTTCGCGGATCGCCTGCGAATTCGACACCCCAGGAACAAGGGGCATTGCCGATGCGGATGGTCATTCTATCGTCTCCTGAAAGTCGCTGACGTTTACCCATCCACCACCATTGTTTGAGGCGTGAATGGCTTCGATCACTTCGGCCACTGCAAGGCCATCGCGGAATGTGGGCCAGACGGCCGCGCCGGTGTGAATGGCAGTAAGGAAATCCTTGGCTTCGATGATAATCTGGTCCTGATAGCCAGTGCCATGACCCGGCCCTTGGCAGAATGGCAGATAGTCGGGATGGGCTGGCCCGGTTAGGATCTTGCGAAAGCCACGTGTCGCCTCCGGCCCTTCGGCAAGATACAACCAGACCGCGTTCTGGTCTTCCTGATCGAACCGGATCGCGCCCTTGGTACCGGTGATTTCATAGGCATAGCCCATCTTACGGCCTGTCGCGATGCGACTTGAATAGATGTGGCCCATCACACCAGAGTCAAAGCGCACCATGATCTGCGCGTGGTCATCATTGTCGACGGTGCCGCCGGGGCGGTTATTGTGCACGGTTTCAAGATCGGCGCAGACCTTGGCCACCGGCCCCATCAGCGCGAGGGCCGCGTTGATCGGATGCGGAGCCAGATCGCCCATGTTGCCATTGGCAAGGCCCCTGCAGCGCCAGTTGAAGGGCGTTGATGGGTCGGACAGGAAATCTTCGGTATGTTCACAGCGGAACCATGTGACATCCCCGATGGCACCCTCTGCCAGAAGCTGGCGTACAAATTGGCTGGCGGGGGTGCGGATGTAATTGAAACCGATCATGTTCGGTACACCTGCCGCCTCGGCGGCCGCAACCATTGCGCGCGAGTCGTCCAGCGTTTCAGCCAACGGCTTTTCGCATAGAACGGGTTTGCCCAATGCGATGGCGGCTTCGGCAATTGCACGGTGGGTCTCCTGTGGTGAAGCGATCACCACAGCGCCGACATTTGGATCAGCAACAAGCGTTTGCCAATCGGGTGCAGCGCGATTGAAACCAAAGGCACTGCGATAGCGCTCGGCGCTGGCTAGACTTGAGGCCGCGATCACCTCAAGACGCGGACGCAATGGCGTGTCAAAAACGGCAGCAACCGTAGCCATGGCAACGGCATGCGCCTTGCCCATATAGCCCCCACCGACGATCCCAATTCCGATCTCGGACATGCTGTTCCTCCCGCATCTTGCAACCGGTTGCAAAATCTGTATCGTGCTGTTCAAATCCGTGCAACTCAAAACGAGTGTAACCATGAAAGATCTGGCCCGACTCCACGGCAAAGGCTTCCTCGTGATTGGACGCGCGGGATTGGATCTTTATGCCGACCCACCGGGAACCCGACTTGAGGATGCGTTGCAGTTCACCGCAGCCTTGGGCGGATCATCTGCCAATATCGCCGCCGGTCTATGCCGCATGGGCTGCGACGCGGCACTTGTCACTTGCGTTTCCGACGATGCGGTGGGGCGGTACTGTTTGAAACAGTTGGACGACTACGGGATTGATCGTCGCTTTGTACGGTCGGTCGCAGGCGAAGCGCGCAATTCGCTGGCCGTGGTGGAGACCCGGTTGGAGAACACGCAGTCGGTGATCTACCGCAACAACGCCGCCGATTTCGCGATGACGATACAGGATGTCGAGGCCCTGCCCTACGCGGGGTTTTCGGCGCTGATCACGACAGGCACCGTGCTGGCCGCGGAACCGTCGCGCAGTGCCACATTCCATGCGTTTGAGCGCGCCAATGCGGTCGGGTTGCCTGTGATTTTCGATGTCGATTACCGCCCCTATTCCTGGGCCTCTGCGCAAGAGGCATCCGACGTTTATTCGCGTGCGGCCGCACTATGCGACATTGTCATCGGCAATGATGTAGAGTTCGACTTTATGGCGGGAACCGAAGGCCAAGGCCTTGGCAAAGCACGATCTTTGATTGACGAAGGCGCGCAGATTGTCATCTACAAGATGGGCGAACTCGGCGCGATCACAATCACACCCGAGGGCGAAACCCGCACCGGGATTTACGAGACCCAAGCGCTCAAACCAACCGGCGCAGGCGACAGCTTCATGGCTGGCTTCCTTGCCTCTCTGGCGGATGGTCAGAGCGTCGAGGAAGCGGTGCGCCAGGGCTCTGCCGCTGCGGCCCTCGTGGTCTCTCGTGTGGGTTGCGCCCCTGCGATGCCAACACCCCAAGACGTTACCGATTTCATGGCGCATGCCGACATGCGCCCCGCCTGACAGGAGGCTTTATGCACATCCCCCCCTTTGACAACGCGAACCAACCCATCGTTGACGTGGATCACCCCTTGGTGCCGCTCAACTACTTTAACATCGTCAATTTGAAGGCCGGAGAGACGTACGATTATCAGCTTGAAGCGTACGAAACCTGCATCGTGCCCGCGACAGGCACCGTGACTGTGGAAACCGGGGGCGAAACCTTTGCCGATATCGGCCATCGCGGCGCGGACGTGTGGGACGGCGATCCCGAGGGCGTTTATGTCCCGACCAACAGCGCTGCCCGGATCACTGCGCGCACCGACACCGAGGTGTTCATCGCCGGTGCAAAATTTGCAACAACTTTGCAAGCCTTTGCAATCCGCAAGGATGAATTGGACCTCGTTCAATACGGCAGCGACGACACCAAAACCCACCGCAAGATCAAGCACATCCTAGGCGCAAATCACCATGATCGCGTCGGGCGACTCTTGGTGTCAGAGCTCTTCACCGTAGGTGCTGGCGGCTGGTCGGGTTTCCCGTCACACAAGCATGATACGGACCGGCTTCCCGACGAGACACGGCATGACGAAACCTACAACTTTCGGTTCAAACCAGACTATGGGTCTGGTCTGCAAATGCTCCAGCGGGTCGATAATGAGCCGGGGGATGCGTACCACATCATGAACGGATCGACCGTGTTGATCGACAAGGGCTATCATCCTTGCTGTGCGCTGCCGGGATACGAGATGTATTACTTCACCATCCTAGGCGGGCTGTCGCAGCGGTCGCTCAAACAGTATTTCCAGCCGACCCATGCCGAGCAACTGCACACGATCCCCGGCATCATGGACATGGTGGCCAAGTTCAAATGACCCGCGCAACGCTGTCCGAAGTGTTGCAGCCCGCCCTGCGGGATGGATACGCGGTGGCGGGACTGGTTTGCCTTGGCTGGGAGGATGCCCGCGCCTATGTCGCAGCCGCCGAAGCCGAAGGCACGCCAGTGATCCTGCAGGCCGGACCGGGCGCACGGGCGCATATGCCCCTGCCCGTCTGGGCGGCGATGTTTCACACCTTGGCAGACGGGGCATCGGTACCAGTGGTGTCGCATCTGGACCACGGGACCAGCGTTGCGGAATGCGAAGAGGCAATTGCGCTCGGGTTCACGTCGGTGATGTTCGACGGATCACGCCTACCTTTGGACGAAAACATCGCGCAAACGCGTGCAATAACCCGGATGGCGCATGAGGCAGGCGTGTCCTGCGAAGGCGAAATTGGGTTTGTGGGCTATGCCGAGGGTGCCGCATCAGAAGGCACGGACCCCGATGAGGCTGCCCGCTTTGCAGATGAGACGGGCGTCGATGCGGTGGCGGTGTCCATTGGCAACGTGCACTTGCAGACTGATCAGGCAGCAAAGATTGACCGAAACCGTTTGGCCCGCATCGAGGTGGTTACCGATGTTCCCTTGGTGATCCACGGGGGCTCTGGCCTGCCCCATGATCTGCGAAGAGACCTCGCGCAAAACAGCGCCATCTGCAAATTCAACATTGGCACCGAGTTGCGTATGACGTTCGGCGTTGCACTGCACGAGGCAGTGGCGGCGCGGCGGGATGTGTTCGACCGCATCGCGCTTCTGTCGGCGGTGGAAGACCCGCTGACCCAGAAAGCGCGTGAGGTGATGCGGGGGTTACTGTAAGTGTCGGGGTAGCGTCTTCGTCAACACGTTGACCAAGCGTCCCGAGCTTAACCATAGATCGAAAAGGTGCGTCATGATCGAACCACTGACATCCGCACCCGTTCTGGAAACAGAACGTCTTACCCTTCGCGGCCCGTTGAAAAGCGACCTACCCGCGTTCACACGTTTCAAGACACGTTCTCCAAGGCTAAAACCATGGGAGAGACAGGGTCTGAAGAAGACGCTTGGTTTGGCTTCATGATCGGGATCGGCCATTGGCACTGGCACGGCTTTGGGTTCTTTACCGTCACTTTGCGTGGACACGACCTAGCATTGGGTCGGGTCGGTCTGTTGAAGCATTCAAATTGGCCTGAAGTTGAATTGGCATGGCACCTATTTGATGGCAGCGAAGGCAAAGGATATGCCACAGAAGCCGCAGAGGCCGTCCGTCGCTGGGCGTATCTCACGCACGGTTTCAACCAGTTGGTCAGTTTTATCGATTGCTCAAACGATCGTTCGCAAGCGGTTGCGAAACGCCTTCGGGCAACGACGGACGGTACACGCGCCGAACACGAACCCGAAGCTGAGGTCTGGGTACATCTCACTGAACCCAGACTTTAATCGACGCTTCATTTGGGTCTTTTTCGTTTTTGCCAATAGACTACCCAAAAAGGACCGCCGCCATGATCGCCTATGTCACAGTTGGTGCCGACGACATCGAACAAGCCAAACGGTTCTATTCGGCGTTCCTGCCTGCTTTGGGTTACAACATGACCCAAGGCCCCGAAGGTCTTAGCTTTGCGCTGCCAGTGCCGGACGAAGAAGCGCCGGTTCACCCGGATTTCTATGTCAAACCCACCTTTGACGGGCGACCGGCGTCGGCCGGGAACGGCAACATGGTGGCGTTTGAAGCCGCTGACCAAGATAAGGTGCGCGCACTTCATTCCAGCGCGTTGGCGGCTGGCGGGTCAGACGAAGGTCAACCAGGGTTCCGCGCAACCTACGGACCGCGTTTCTACGTAGCCTATTTGCGCGACCCGCAAGGCAACAAGATCGCGCTGTTTTCAAGTAACCCAAACGATCCAGGTCGGGACGACTGACGCTCAGACCTCGATCAATACCCGACCGCCTTCGACCTTTGTTTTGTAGGTATTGAGGTTCACGCAGGCGGGCGCGCGTTTGGCTTTGCCCGTGCGGTAGTCGAAGGTCGCGTTGTGTTTGGGGCATTCGATTTCGTACTCCATCACCAACCCGTCTTCGAGATGCACATGCTCGTGCGTGCACAGGCCATCGGTACAGAAGTATTCGCCATCGGGGCTGTGGTAGATGGCAAAGGTTCGGTAGCCGTTATCAAAGCGGATCAGGTCTTCTTCGTCGATGTCGCCGATCGCACAGGCGTCGATCCAGGGCATACTGGCTCCTCTCTCTTGATATGTAGGGTCATTGATTATTCGGCGGCGGCGCCAAGGGCTGCTACGTGGAAATCCTCGCGATAGGGTTTCGCGGTTGGCGGCAGATTGCGTTTCAGGAACATGTCCTCATAGGCAAGTTGCCGGCGCAGGATCGGCAAGATTTCCTTATATGCCTGCCACATCGACGTGTTGGCCGCAGGCAGGTCGTGTTTGATTGCGTCGTGCAGGGCGGGCAGTCGGTGAAAGGGCACCATAGGGAACATGTGATGTTCGACGTGGTAGTTCATGTTCCAGTAGATGAAGCGCGACACCGGGTTGATGTAGACAGTGCGGGAATTCAGGCGGTGATCGGTGACATTGTCGGCTAGACCTGCGTGCTGCATGACGCCGGTGAGAACATGGTGCCATGCGCCGTAAAGCCGGGGCAAACCGATCACCATGAGCGGCAGGATCGACCCCATCGCCAACGCCAAAGCAATGGTCGCAGCATAGATCGTGACCCAGATGCGGGCAATGCGGATGACTTTGGACTGTTCCTGTTCGGGGATATAGGCAGCCTCTTCGGGGTGGATGCCGCCCGAGGCGTTGTAGAGCATCCGTTTCCAGCCATCATAGGCGTCAAACACGCCAAATAGATTGACGACAATGCGGAACAGCGCAGGAGGGCGCATGGCGACGATTTCGGGGTCGCGCCCGACGATGATCGTGTCGGTGTGATGGCGCGCATGGCTCCACCGCCAGGAGACCGGGTTGCGCACCATGCAGAAGCTGGCGATTTGGTAAAGCCAGTCGTTGTAGTGGCGCGTCTTGAACGCCGTACCATGCGAACATTCGTGCCAGCGCGAGTCCATGGCAGACCCGTAAAGCACGCCATAAGCGAGCCAGAACGGCGCGCTCGACCATGACGGCCAAAGGGCGATGCCGATGGTGGCAAAGACGATCATGCTGACGAAAAGCAGAGCCGTGTCGCGGATCGCGGGCTGATCGGAACGTTTCATCAGTTCTTTCATCTGCGCGCGGGGTATGTCGGTGTGATACCACTCTGCCGCCGCAAGCCCGGTTTCGACAGCCTGACGGGCGTTTGTGCCCAGCAGGGAATAATCGCGTTTTGCCATAATCCTCTGTTCCGAGTTTGGGTGGTTTGATGCTCAGGTTACGGGGGAACATCGATCCGGCAAAGGTTTTGCAAAGCAAAAGACATCAGTTTACACCAGTTCAAACCTTTCCATTGATGGAAACACATCATGCCACGACGCCCGACGCTTCAGGATCTGGCCATCGCCGCTGGCGTCGGCGTGGCAACCGTGGATCGTGTGCTGCATGGGCGGGCCAATGTCTCAAAGCGCAGTATTGCCCAGGTCTTGGAGGCGGCCCGGCAGATTGGGTATCCCCTGCCAAATCACGCCTCGCATAAGGGCATGGTCGGACAGCCAAAGCTTGAACTTGGATTTGTGCTGCACAAACCGTCGCAAGCATTCTACCAGCAGTTCGCAACCGAGATCCGGGCAGCCTGTGACGCCCAATCCGAGGCTGTCATCACGCCGCATATCCAATTTTCGCCATCACAAGCGCCAGACGATTTCGCAACGGCGATCTGGTCAGCAGCGACCCAAAGCGCAGCTGTCGCCGCCACGGCAATCAACCACCCTAAGACGATCCGAATGGTGGACGAATTGGTACATCAGGGCGTTCCGATCTTTTCCCTGCTGAACGACTTTGCGGGCCGGGAGGGCGCGGGTTATTTTGGGCTGGACAACATGAAGGTTGGGCGATTGGCGGGGTGGATGATGGCAACCCAGTTGCAGCGCCCTTGCCGTGTCGCCGTTATGGTGGGGGGCGCAAGATGGCACGGTCACGGGATGCGCGAAACCGGCTTTCGCACGGCACTCCGTGAACATGGCTCCCAGATCACGATCACCGATACGAGCGTCAATCTTGAGACCCGGCATGTCACCTATGAGGCGACGCTCGATCTGTTGCAGCGCCACGGCGATCTAGCCGGGATCTACGTGGCAGGTGGCGGGATGGAAGGCGCAATTGCAGCGCTGCGCGAGGCCCGCCCGCCGGGCAAGGTGGCGTTGATCGTCAATGAACTGACAGAAGACAGTCGCGCGGCTTTGGCAGATGGCTATGTGACGATGGTAATCGCGACGCCATTGCGGGCGCTGTGCACAATGCTGGTCGCAACGATGACCCAAACCGCGCTGTATGGCGGCGCGGCATTGCAGAAACCAGCGCCGTTCGAGCCACAAATCTATCTTCCCGAGTCTGTCTGACTGACCCCCAGTCAGCGTTCCGTTCTGTGACCCTCGGACAACGGATTGTCCGAGGCTCTTTCGACTTCTGCTAAAGCGCCACCTGTCTTGTCCGTTGAGTCATCAGAATGAACCATTTCTGAAAGTGACCAACTGACGACCCCAACCGCCAGCCCCTGACACCCTTGTCCTGACACACAAGACACAGGTGCCCTGACGGTGTGCCGCCCTTGAATACAAAACAGCAAGCCCGTTCCCAACTTCGGAAATTAATTTCCTATGCCAATCGCAACCGAACTCAATATCGCGCAGACAAATGATGCGTCCCTTATCGCCGAAACGGTGTTCGGTCCCGGCATTACAATTGTATCTTCCACACTGACAGGAACTCTAGGTCAGATCGGCATTTACAGCGATGGTCTTATACCAAAGGGGCTGGCTTCTGACTCATTAGGGATTTCTGAGGTTCCCAGCTCGCCCGCGCTCTGATTCCATG
>CANNCS010000070.1 GCA_947503115.1 uncultured Marivita sp. | reverse complement strand
ATGGAATCAGAGCGCGGGCGAGCTGGGAACCTCAGAAATCCCTAATGAGTCAGAAGCCAGCCCCTTTGGTATAAGAGCCGTTAAAAGGTGCTTTTGGTTTTGTGAGAACAGCCAAAAGAGCACGCTGAGAATGACAGCGCACTGTGCTATTAGAGCGGGAATCCATAGGTGATCGAACAGTCCGTCAAAACGCATGCCAGCGTCGACCGGAAAAAACACCAAGCCGAAATTCGTCGTGAATGTTGCCGCCAAGACAAGGGCGTGGCCCAAGTGTTCGTATTCCTCTGGCAGGAAAACCATCCAGCCGACGATGAACAACAACAACAGTGCGCAACACAGTATGCCGATGAAATAGGCTTGAAGAACGCAGATCACGTGCTTCTTGAAATACTCGAAACCGCGGATCAGTTGGCTCGCGCACCAACCACCGCAAAATACAAGAATGATATCCTTGGCGAACGCATCTGTTCCGACCTGACCCGCGCCCAGTGCGGCAAACACAAAGGCAAAGCACGCCATCGACAGCAGGAACTGTCGCATCTCGGATCGCGCGGATTCCGAGTCTCTAAATACGAAGAGATCAGAAAGGCGAGGACGAAGAAGGGTGGACACAGTGGCTCAATTCTACAGCAACGGCCCCCACCGTTGTGCTGTGATACCCGTAACCTCCTTGTTTGGGCAACATGGAATTGGGAAACAGTGTGTTGGAAAAATCAGGGCATTGTTGCGGCAAGTGGCCTTAATCGCGCCGTGAAAATGTCGGGTTTCTCGGCTCTCCTTTCGTCAAGTGCCCAATCATAGACGTGCAGAATCTGCTCGGCTTTGCGGGGCCAGAGAAAGTAGTCGTCGACCCGCGCCTTCGCGTTTCGCGCCAACGGAGCAAGTGATGCGGGGTTGTCCGACAGCCGGGTTAGTGTTTCAGCAAAAGCCGCGATTATGTCCTCTCGGCTACCGCAGGGTACTTTGAAACCTGTGTCGGCTGACACAAGTTCTCCCGGCCCAGCATAATCGACAATCAAAGGGACGACACCCAGGGCCATGGCTTCAAGTACGACGCCGCCACCGAATTCGCGGATGGATGGGAAGCTGAGAATGTGTGACTGGCTCAGAATGGACTGAACCTCGGCATGCGGAATCCATTTGTGAAACGTCAGGCCGCGCTCGCAGTCCAGAAACTTCGCCTGGTCCTGCAATTGACCCAGCATCGGGCCATCGCCGATGATGTCGAGCGTCATGCGCCCACTGCGTAGCAGCTCGGCAGATGCCGTAATCAGCATGTCCGCGCCCTTGTATGGAACGAGCCGACCTACAAAACAGGCCTTCAATACGTCGCCGGTCGGCTGCGCGATTTGGTTGAACCGTGAAGGGTCAATACCGTTTTCGGGAATATAGACCGTCTTGTCCTGATACGAGGCAGGGATTTCGCTTTGGGTATGCCGTGATCCTACTACCACAGCCGAGGCGTGTTTGAGCGTTCTGGCGCGGCCCGGCAGGTGCTTGTAGGCGTTGCGCAAATAGCTGAGCCATTCCTTTTCGGCACGCCGTTCGGCGTCGAAATGCTTTGGCCAAGGGACGCCGCCGTTTAGCGGTCCAAGAACAAAGGGCACTCCGGCTCGGTCTACCTTGCGAGCGATCGGGGACGTGATCGTGGGGCTCAATGGCGTAATTCGATGAACGACATCAAATTCCCCGGCTTTGATCGCGGGGCCAAACTGTTGCCAGACCATGCGTTCGAACCAAGGATAAATCAGCGCATTGATCGCTTGGAGAGTCGTCCAGCCTTTCCCCTCACCCATTCTCAGCTTTTCCGCGACTGACCAAAGTGGCCGAGCGACAGCTTCGGAATCGATTGCAGTAAAGTCGCGCCCTTCAACAAGCCCGGCACGCAGGATTGCATCTCTGTTGCGCACTTGAGTGACGAGGTGAACATCGGCCACTTCTCGCAATGCTTGCGCCATTGACCAGCCCACCAGTGGTACACTGACCCATTCCGGGTTCGCGGCTTCGGCAATGGCCAGAACCCGCGGTCGATTTGTATTCAAGGCTGACATATTTTTTCTGATTGCCTACAAAACGGGACGCCATTGCAGGCGGTTGTTTGATTGATACGCCCCGCGATCATCGCGCAAGGTCTCTGCATACCCCGTCAACGCTCCGGCCATCAGCCACGTGAGGGGGGTCAATGTTGCGTTGGGCAGCATGTCGAACACGTTTACCGCAAGAATGAGCGATAGCGGAACGATCAGCACCGAATAATCTTCTGTCGAGCGGTATCGCGTCTCGCGCCAAAGCAAGAAGACTGGCAAGACCAGCAATCCGAATTCCGCAAGAAACCCAAGCCATCCCAATTGGCCAATAAGAATGATCCAGCGCCCGTCGGTGATGGTTTCGATCACGCCGTTGGAAGGGTTCATGATTTGGTTTCGGTTGTAGTTGCCCCACCCGAAAAGAGGTTTCTCCTGTGCTCGTTCCAACAAGCGGTTCTCGTTCGTGAACCGGAATTCAAGCGACGCGGCCCTGTCTGGGTCAATGTTTCCCGCCGCTTCAAGGATTGCGGTCTCGGGCACAAGTCCGACACCCTTGAGCGCGGGGTAGGTGATGGCGAAAGCTGCGATGCAGACTGCAAGAAGCATCTTCAAGCGTGTGCCTAGCAACAAGATGCTTGGGATCAGTGCCGCAGCGAAAAGCCATGCGCCCAGAGATTTGGCCAGAACCAACACTGCCGTGAGATAAAGCGCGGCGCCAAGCAACGCCCAGTTCGACGTGATTTTTTGCGCTCTCCAAAGGGCGAAGGCTGCAAGGATCGACATCAGTAGAAAGAACGCTGCCCAGATTCCGTGGTAAAGGAACACCATGGGACGGAAGCCACCAAAGCGGATCGTCTGGACGAAATCATGTTGATAGTAGCCGTAAATCCAAAAGTTCAATTGGGGCGACAGGCGGATTTCCAAGAGCATCGGGACCGAGTAAATGAGTCCACCAATCATGAATGCGTACATCAGGTCTCGTTGATCTTCGGCTTGTGTCAGGAACCTGCGCGCAAGAAGGAAGGGGATAACCAGCAGAATTTGCTGGATCACGAAACCAATGGAATCCTTGATCGTCATCGCCTGGATTACGAACTCTCCCCAATACACCGGATGCAAGTTCATCAAGGCTGTCGCGACCGGCGAGAAAATGAAGAGAAACAACAACCCGACTGCCAAGGGTGATCGTGGCAATGGTCTGAAGTCATCCGAATAGAGCCAAAACCACATGAAGAATGCGCTAAGCGCTGGAATTGTGTGTTTTGTCAGCGGTGGTAGGAGCGGGAAATCGAAGCCTGCTGGCGGTTCTGGTAAAAACAAGTAGCCCACCAAAAGGGTCACGATCACAGCGCGACCGGGCGGCAGTTTCTGAAACAGAACAACTGTCACGAATGGCCATAGGGCCAGTGTAAGTGTTGCCAACGCGTTTGGCATTCATATCCTGCCGTTGTCTTGCCGTCAGTCGGTTTTACAGATCGTTGTGATCCGTGACCACCGCCAAAAGCTATGCTTGGATCCCAGTTCAGATAACATACTGCAACCGAATTCCGGCACAAATGGTGCGTGAATGAAGCAAATAGAAGGCTCCTCGCGAGAAGACCTGTCTGTAAAGCCAGCAGTTTTCCAGAGTATTTGGCTATAAGTGGCGTTCGAAAGTGGCCCTATTGGCGGCGGCGACTCATCGCTAGTGTCCGGCCAACCGCGCTGGCCACCTTGCCGGCGCCCTTCTCAGGGAGAGCCACCATGAAAATGACCACCGAAGAAGCTTTCGTAAAAGTCCTACAGATGCATGGAATCGAACATGCGTTCGGGATCATCGGCTCGGCGTTCATGCCGATCTCGGATATCTTCCCGAAGGCGGGAATCACGTTCTGGGACTGTGCCCACGAAGGCTCCGGGGGTATGATGGCGGACGGGTACACCCGCGCGTCTGGCAAGATGAGCATGATGATCGCGCAGAACGGCCCAGGTATCACCAACTTCGTCACCGCCGTCAAAACTGCGTATTGGAACCACACGCCTCTGCTGCTGGTCACGCCGCAGGCTGCCAACAAAACCATCGGGCAAGGTGGCTTCCAGGAAGTCGAGCAGATGAAGCTGTTCGAAGATATGGTCGCGTATCAGGAAGAAGTACGCGATGCGTCTCGCGTGGCTGAAGTGCTGAACCGCGTGATCCTGAATGCAAAGCGTGCTTCGGCCCCCGCACAGATCAACATGCCGCGCGATTTTTGGACTCAGGTGATCGATATCGATTTGCCGGAAGTCGTCGAATTTGAACGCCCCTCCGGTGGTGACAGCGCGATAGAACAGGCGGCTGAGCTGATGTCGAATGCCAAGAACCCGGTCATCCTAAACGGTGCTGGTGTTGTTCTGGCCGGTGCGATTCCGGCGTCGATGGCTCTGGCTGAACGCCTGACTGCGCCGGTTTGTGTGGGTTATCAGCACAACGACGCATTCCCCGGTTCACACCCGCTATTTGCTGGTCCCCTCGGCTACAACGGTTCCAAGGCGGGTATGGAACTCATCGCGGGCGCAGACGTGGTCCTGTGCCTTGGTACACGCCTTAACCCGTTCTCGACACTGCCGGGTTATGGAATTGACTACTGGCCCAAAGACGCGAAGATCATTCAGGTCGATATCAACCCGGACCGTATCGGACTGACCAAGAAGGTCAGCGTTGGTATCGTGGGTGATGCAAAGAAAGTGGCTGAGGGCATTCTCGCGCGCTTGTCTGACACCGCTGGAGATGAGGGTCGCGACGACCGTCAAGCCCAGATCGCCAAGACCAAGTCCACATGGGCGCAGCAGTTGTCCAGCATGGATCATGAACAGGATGATCCCGGCACAACATGGAACGAACGCGCCCGTGCGTCCAAGCCGGATTGGATGAGCCCGCGCATGGCATGGCGTGCGATCCAATCGGCGCTGCCGAAAGAGGCGATCATCTCGTCCGACATCGGCAACAACTGCGCCATCGGCAACGCGTATCCGACCTTCGAGGAAGGCCGGAAGTATCTTGCGCCAGGTCTGTTTGGCCCCTGTGGCTATGGTCTGCCGTCCGTCGTGGGTGCCAAGATTGGGTGCCCGGACGTGCCGGTTGTCGGCTTTTCTGGCGATGGTGCGTTTGGCATTGCCGTCACCGAACTGACCGCGATTGGTCGACCCGAATGGCCGGCAATCACCCAGATCGTCTTCCGCAACTACCAGTGGGGCGCGGAAAAGCGGAACTCTACTTTGTGGTATGACGACAACTTCGTCGGGACGGAGCTGGACGAAGGCGTGAGCTATGCCGGGATAGCCACTGCCTGTGGTCTGAAAGGCGTTGTTGCACGGACGATGGACGAACTGCGCGAAGCGCTGAACACCGCCATCAAAGACCAGATGGAAAGCGGCAAGACCACGTTGATCGAAGCTATGATCAATCAGGAACTTGGAGAGCCGTTCCGCCGCGATGCGATGAAGACGCCCGTCGCCGTTGCGGGTATCGACCCTGCAGACATGCGTCCGCAAAAGGTCTCCTGATATGGCTGGCCCCGCAGAGACTGGACCTATCCTGGTCCTTAATGCGGGGTCGTCTTCTATCAAGTTCGCGCTGTTTGACGGTGCGATGACCGAAACCTTGTCGGGCATGGCCGAGGCCATCGGCGGAGCGTCCAGCCTGCGCATCGGTGACGACAAGCGAGAAATTCCCCTGATCGACCACCGTGCCGCTTTGGAGGCGATCCTCAAGGCGCTCGCGGACCGAGGTATAACGCCAGACGTCTTGCGGGCCGTTGGGCATCGCGTGGTGCATGGCGGGCGAAAGCTCACCGCGCCCATGCGGGTTACCGATGAGGTTCGCGCGGAGATCGCGAATTGCACTCCACTTGCACCATTGCACAACCCGCACAACTTGGCCCCGATGGAGGCGCTGTCCCGACTTGCGCCCGACCTGCCGCAATTCGCCAGCTTTGACACATCGTTCCACGCGACCAACCCAACCGTGGCCACGCGTTACGCAATCCCCAAGATGATGGAGACCAAAGGCATTCGCCGCTACGGCTTCCATGGTCTCAGCTATGCGTCATTGGTGCGTCGTTTGCCGGAGGTTTCGGGCGAAGCCCTGCCGTCGCGCCTGTTGGCGTTTCATCTTGGCAATGGTGCTTCACTTTGTGCGATCCACAATGGCCAGTCGATTGCGACTACAATGGGGTATTCGCCGCTGGACGGGCTAACGATGGGTACGCGTTCCGGTGGGATCGATGCAAACGCCGTGCTGCGACTGGTTGAAGAAAACGGACTAGAGCGCACAAAGGCAATTTTGAATCACGAAAGCGGTTTGTTGGGTCTGTCGGGTGGTAAGTCTGACATGCGCAAACTGATGTTGGATGCGTCGGCTGAAAGCGCCTTTGCGGTCGAACATTTCTGCTATTGGACGCTGCGTCATGCCGGGTCGCTTATTGCCGCGCTGGAAGGTCTCGATGCCATCGCATTTACCGGTGGGATTGGTGAAAACGCGGTTGGAGTGCGGGCACGTATCTTGCGCGGTCTGGAATGGGCCGGTGTTCGGATCAATCCGGACTTCAATCACCGATCCGGGCCACGCCTGCACGCCGACAGTTCCAAAGTTGCCGTCTGGGTCATCCCCGCCGAAGAAGAGCGTATGATCGCGATGGACGCCGCAGCCTTGCTGGAGGCCGCATGAGACCCATGGATCAAGCGCGTTGCGCGAGGGCGATGGTCACCAGCGTCGAAGCGACAATGTCGTCCACAGTGGCTCCGCGGCTCAGATCGCAGACCGGGCGGGCAAAACCTTGCAGGAAGGGACCGATGGCCTGCGCGCCTGCCAACTCTTGGCAGAGCTTGTACGCAATGTTGCCTGCATCAAGTGACGGAAACACCAGAACGTTGGCATCACCGTTGCCCAGCCCCTTCTTTGCCGCGATTGTGGCGTTCAAAGCTGCATCGGCTTGCACTGGCCCAATATATCCCGTGGCCTCGGCAACACAGCGCACCCGTTCAACGCTGTCGCCGGCACCGCTTGATCCGGTTGAAAACGACAAGAGCGCAACCCGCGCGTCGCCCAATAGAGCGGTTGCCGTTTCGGCCGAGGCCCGTGCAATGGCTTCCAATGCGGCAGCGTCTGGTGCAACGTTGACCGCACAGTCGGCGAACACGAATTCGCGTCCATCCGGGAACACCATCAGGAAATACGACGATGGGATCGTCACGCCGTTTGCCAAACCGATGGCCATGCTGGCCGCTTCGATCACGCGCCGTGTTGGGCTGTCTGCGCCGGCGACCATGGCATCGGCTTCGCCCGCAGCGACCATCGCAGCCGCACGATACAGCGGCTTTTGTAACAGCCGTCGGGCCATGGCTTCTTTCATGCCACGGGCAGAGACAAGGGCGGCAACCTGTGCTTCCGTGACCTCGTCCGAGACGTCGAGCGCGATGCACAGCCCATCTGCACTCAAGCGTTTTGTGGCTTCGGCCACACGCGGATCGTCCCGCTCGGGAAACACCACCCGTGTTGATGTGCTTGCCGCAATGCTTCGTGCTTCGTTCAATACACTCATGTCACTCTCCCACTTCCGCCCGCAAAGGAGCCTTCAATGACCGACAACGTCAAGATCAACCGAGGTTTGAAGGGGGTCTATTTCGAACGGTCCGGTGTGAGCGATATCGACGGTGCTGCAGGCACGCTTCAGTATCGCGGATATTCGATCCACGATCTGGCCACGCATGCGACCTTCGAAGAGGTCTGCCACCTTTTGATGAAGGGCGAATTGCCGAACGCTGCCGAACTCGCTGCCTTTGACGCAGAGCTGCGCGCGGCGCGGTCTGTGCCGGATGCGGTGCTGGACATCATTCGCGTCTGCAAGGATGGGCACCCGATGGATGTCTTGCGCACGGCGGTGTCAGCGCTTGCGGCGTTGGAATCTGACAGCGTTGAAACGGGGGAAGAGGCATTCCTGCGCAATGGTATGCGGCTGACAGCACAGGTGCCTACGCTGGTTGCAGCTCATGAAGCGATCCGCAATGGCCGTGATCCTGTCACTCCGGATTCGAGCCTTGGCCATGCAGCAAACTGGCTCTGGATGCTCAAGGGTGAAAAGCCGTCGGACGATGCCGCACGTCTGGCGGACGTGGACTTTATCTTGCACGCCGAACATGGCGCCAACGCCTCGAGTTTTGCTGCGCGGGTGACGGTCGGGACCGAAGCCAATCTGCATGGCGCTATCGTCACTGCGCTTAGCACGCTGGCTGGTCCGGCGCATGGTGGTGCGGCGGAAGACGTAATGAAAATGGTCAAAGAGATCGGCACGCCCGAAAACGCGGCGGCCTATGTCAAAGCGAAGCGCGCCAATCGTGAAGCCGTCACAGGGTTTGGTCACCGGGTGTACCGCGCCGAAGACCCCCGTGCGCGCCACATGCGCGAAGGGGTGCGTAAGCTGGGCGATGAAATGGGTGCTCCTGAGTGGTACGAGATCTTGCAAGCCGTCGTCGAGGCGATGAAACCCTACAGCCGCCATGGTTTGAACGTGAACGTGGATTTCTATTCTGGGGTGATCTACCAATTGCACGGTATCCCGATGGACCTTTACGTGCCGATCTTTGCCATTGGTCGGATGCCGGGATGGGTGATCCAATGTATCGAACAGCAACGCGGCAATATTCTGATCCGCCCGCTCACGCTCTACAACGGACCGGAGCCACGGGATTGGGTGTCGATCGACGCCCGATAAGAGGGAAATGTAAGCGCTTGCATAATGCGCCTTTACCATCGGCGCAGAAACGTAAACACTGTCGCCAATTCTGACCGGGGCCACACCCGGCGGATCAGGGAGGATAGACATGGGCCACGTCCAGCCAGAGCTGAACTTATCACCGAAAGTCTCGGACGAGGTGCGAAAGACCACCTGTTACATGTGCGCCTGCCGTTGCGGGATCAACGTACATATGAAGGATGGCAAGGTCGCCTATATCGAGGGCAACCGTGATCACCCGGTGAACAAGGGTGTTTTGTGTGCCAAGGGCAGCGCGGGCATCATGCAGCACAACGCACCATCGCGTCTGCGCGCACCATTGAAACGCGTCGGGCCGCGCGGGTCCGGTGAGTTTGAGGAGATCAGCTGGGACGAGGCTTTGGAGATCGCGGCGGGCTGGCTCAAGCCAATCCGCGACACGGCTCCGGAAAAGCTCGCGTTCTTCACCGGTCGGGATCAGTCGCAATCGTTTACGTCATTTTGGGCGCAGAATTTCGGCACGCCCAATTATGCCGCGCATGGCGGATTCTGTTCTGTCAACATGGCTGCGGCAGGCATCTACACGATGGGTGGTGCGTTCTGGGAATTTGGTCAGCCCGACTGGGATCACACCAAGCTGTTCATGCTGTTCGGCGTGGCCGAGGATCACGACAGCAACCCGATCAAGATGGGCCTTGGCAAGATCAAGGCGCGCGGGGCCAAGGTGATTGGCGTGAACCCGATCCGTACCGGCTACAACGCGATTGCCGATGATTGGGTCGGTATCACACCGGGTACGGATGGGCTGTTCATTCTTGCGCTGGTGCATGAACTGATGAAGGCCGGGAAAATCGACCTCGATTACCTTGCCCGCTACACCAACGCCCCGGTTCTGGTGAATGGCGATCCAAAGTCGCCGGAACACGGGCTGTTCCTCAAGGACGACAACGGCAAGCCGCTGGTCATGGATCGCGTGACCAGCAAGCTGACGCCGTTCGATCAGCCCGGGGTCAAGCCCGACCTTGCAGCCAGCTATCGTCATGCCGGGATCACGCACAAGACGGTGATGCACTTGATGGCCGAGCGGTATCTTGATCCGCAATACGCCCCCGAAGCTGTGGCTGAAACTTGCGGTGTGTCTGCCAAGAAGATTAAGCGTATCGCGGCCGAGATTGCTCGTGTTGCCTTTGATGAAGCCATCGAGATCGACCAACCCTGGACCGATTTCCGAGGAGAAAAGCACGACAAGATGATTGGCCGCCCGGTCAGTTTCCACTCGATGCGCGGCATCAGCGCCCATTCCAACGGCTTCCAGACCTGCCGCGCGCTGCATGTGCTGCAAATCCTGTTGGGCAGCGTCGAAACTCCCGGCGGTTTCCGGTTCAAGCCGCCGTATCCCAAGCCTGCAACTGCGCATCCTAAACCCCATTGCAAGGTAACACCCGGCAAACCACTCGATGGGCCACATCTGGGGTTTGTGCATGGGCCGGATGACCTGTGCCTCAAGGACGATGGCACGCCCGCACGCATCGATAAGGCGTTCACCTGGGAAAACCCAATGAGCGCGCATGGTCTGATGCACATGGTTATCTCGAACGCCTATGCGGGTGACCCGTACAAAATCGACACGCTGTTTATGTACATGGCGAATATGTCGTGGAACTCAACGATGAATACGTCGGGCGTCATGAAGATGCTGACGGACACTGACGAAAACGGCGACTACGTGATCCCGCGGATCATTTACTCGGATGCTTATTCGTCCGAGATGGTCGCCTATGCGGACCTGATCCTGCCCGACACGACCTACCTTGAACGGCACGATTGTATTTCGCTGCTTGACCGTCCGATTTGCGAGGCAGACGCGGCGGCGGATGCAATCCGCTGGCCTGTAGTAGAGCCGGATCGCAATGTGCGCGGTTTCCAGTCAGTGCTGTGCGAGTTGGGTGCAAAATTGGACCTGCCGGGATTCGTCAACGAAGATGGCAGTCAGAAATATGCCGACTACGCCGATTACATAACAAATCACCAGCGCCGTCCCGGTGTTGGCCCGCTTGCCGGATGGCGGATGGGCGAAGACGGTTTGACCGGCGGGCGTGGCGACGTCAACGAGGCGCAGATTGACAGCTATATCGCGAATGGCGGTTTCTGGACTGCACACGTTCCCGACGAAGGGCTGTATTACAAACCATGGAACAAAGCGTATCAGGACTGGGCGGTCGAAATCGGCATCTATGATGCGGCCGCGCCCTATATCTTCCAGCTGTACGTTGAACCGATGCGCAAGTTCCAACTGGCCGCCGAAGGGCACGGCGACCGCCAACCGCCGGATCACCTGCGCGAGCGGATCAAGGAAACGCTCGACCCGCTGCCGATCTGGTATGCCCCGTTCGAGGACAGCCGCGTCGACACCGAGGAATTCGCGATCCACGCGCTGACCCAACGACCGATGGCAATGTATCACAGCTGGGGCACCCAGAACGCGTGGCTGCGGCAGATCCACGGGCGCAACCCTCTCTATCTGCCGACCAAGCTTTGGGAAAAGCACGGGTTCAACACTGGTGATTGGGCCAAGGTCACGTCGGCGCATGGTGACATCACAGTACCCGTTGCGCATATGGCGGCGCTGAACGAAAACACGGTCTGGACGTGGAACGCGATTGGCAAACGCAAAGGCGCATGGGCTTTGGACAAGGACGCACCCGAAGCAACCAAAGGCTTCCTGCTAAACCATCTCATCCACGAACTGCTGCCGCCCAAAGGGGACGGTCTGCGCTGGGCAAATTCTGACCCGATCACAGGGCAGGCGGCGTGGTTTGATCTGCGGGTGAAGATCGAAAAAGTCGACGGTCCGTCTGAATCTCACCCGGTGTTCGATGAACTGAAATCCCCTGTCGGCAAGGGGCCGGACGAATTACGCTGGAAGGTGGAGCCATGAGTAGCGCCATGAAAGCCACGCTTTTGGCCATCGCTGTCGTTCTCATCGGCATGGCTGGCTCGTTCATTTGGTTCGTCGCAAACTGGGACAAGGAAGCGGAACAACCGATCGGATTTGTTCCCGCCTTGAACATCAAGATCACGGAGGATCGGCTGACATGACTCAGCTTCCCGAAAAGACCGAACGCAAGATGGGTCTGGTGATCGACCTCGACACCTGTGTTGGCTGTCATGCCTGTGTTGTGTCGTGCAAAGGCTGGAACACGGAAAACTACGGCGCGCCCTTGTCGGACCAAGACCCCTATGGTGCCGACCCGTCTGGTACATTCCTCAACCGCGTGCATTCCTACGAGGTCCAGCCCGAAGGCGGACCGGCGCAGTTGATCCATTTCCCGAAATCCTGCCTACATTGCGAAGACGCTCCTTGCGTGACCGTCTGCCCGACCGGCGCCAGCTACAAGCGCACCGAGGATGGGATCGTTCTGGTGAACGAGAAAGACTGCATCGGCTGCGGCCTATGTGCTTGGGCCTGTCCCTATGGCGCGCGCGAGTTGGACCAGGCGGAAGGGGTGATGAAAAAATGCACCCTTTGCGTGGACCGCATTTATAACGAAAATCTCCCCGAGGAAGACAGAGTGCCCGCCTGCGTGCGTACCTGTCCGTCCAATGCCCGCCACTTTGGTGATCTGGGCGACCCCGACAGCGAAGTCAGCCAGTTGGTTGCCGAACGCGGCGGGATGGATCTGATGCCGGAACAGGGCACCAAGCCCGTGAACAAATACCTGCCGCCCCGTCCCAAGGATCGGCTGAACGAAGAAATCGACATCCTCGCCCCGCTGCTCTCTCCTGTTGTGGAAGAGCCCAAAGGCTTCCTTGGATGGCTCGACAAGACGCTGGAGAAACTCTGATGCACCCGGCTCCATCCATTATCGCCTTCAGCACCTTCTCTGGCCTTGGTTTGGGCTTGCTGTTCTGGTTGGGTGTCGACCCGACAGCACCGACTGGCTGGGTGGCCTTCGCATTCTTTGCGATTGCCTATGCCATGGCTGTCGGTGGGTTGATCTCTTCGACCTTCCATTTGGGCCGTCCCGAACGCGCGATCAAGGCGTTCACCCAATGGCAGACAAGCTGGCTTAGCCGCGAAGCATGGTGTGCGGTAGCGGCGCTGGTCACGATGGGGATTTACGCGTTCCTCTTGGTGTTCTTTGACACGCAGGTTTCAATCCTGGGCTGGCTTGGGGCCGCCTTTGCGCTGGCAACCGTCTACACGACGTCAATGATCTATGCACAGCTCAAGACTGTGCCGCGATGGAACACTGCTCTGACCTCGGCTCTGTTTATAGCTCTGTCGGTAGCCGGCGGCGCGCTTTTGTCCGGGCGTGTGACCATCGGCCTGATCCTGCTCTTGGTCGCAGGTGGCCTACAGGCGCTTTGGTGGAAAATGGGAGACACGCGGTTCAAGCAAAGTGGCACTGATCTAAAGACGGCAACTGGCCTTGGAAACATTGGCGAGGTCCGCGCCTTTGAGCCGCCGCATACAGGCACCAATTACCTGCTGAACGAGATGGTCTACACAGTAGGTCGCAAGCATGCGCAAAAGCTGCGGATGATCGCGCTGGTGCTGATGCTGGTTGTGCCTGTGCTGCTTCTGCTGCTGCCCTATCCGCACATATTCGGATTGCTGGCTTTGATCAGCCACATCGCGGGTGTCCTGGTGTCCCGCTGGCTGTTCTTCGCAGAGGCCGAACATGTCGTCGGACTCTATTACGGGATGCGGTAATCAGCGCG
Source organism: uncultured Marivita sp. (assembly GCA_947503115.1). Classification (GTDB taxonomy): domain Bacteria; phylum Pseudomonadota; class Alphaproteobacteria; order Rhodobacterales; family Rhodobacteraceae; genus Marivita. The sequence goes on along the minus strand of CANNCS010000070.1, from coordinate 11,323 downwards.
ACGTCTTCCGGTGTTTGACGAGCACCGGAGCGACATGCCCAGCCAAGTTTTCGGGCTTCCCAAATCGGTATAGAGGAATGGCTGTGTGCTGATCCTTGCGCGGCACCTACAGCCAAAAGTGGCTCAGCGCGCCGACCAAACCTTTGACCGTTTTGCCCATCCAGCGGAGCCCCTTGGCAAAGGTCTGACAGATAGCTGTGAGACCGATCAGGAACGCCTGGTCTGGTCGTGCGCCAGTTATCGTCTCTCACTGCACGCGTTTGCATCAGACAGGCCGAAACGACACCGCTTTGGCAAGCAAGGGCTTACTTGGATTTCCAGCTATCAAGCCAACGGCGCAACCCGCCGCGACGACGGGCGATACCGTCACCAACTGCATCGAACCCCTCTTCCACATCTTCCAGAACTGGATCGATGCGCGCGATGCGGAACCGACGCCACCGCACATAGATGGCCCAGATCAATGCCGCCAAGGCCGTCAGGATGATGATGTTGATCCAAGGGATGATCCGCACATCCGGCCCGTCCACAGGCCGCACGCTGATCGCGTTGGGAAAGATCGTCAGGAATTCGTTGCGCCAGCCGTAATGCTTGATCACCACCCATTGCGGATCGGCCGAGGTGCTGCGCAGATCTGCTGCTTCGGCCTGCAAATTCGACGTGTCGAACTTGAAGTAGGGCGGCCAACCCCAGCCTGTGTCTTCGTTGCGGTAAACCATCACGTCACCGCCCGACCGAACCACCGACACAAAGAACACGTCCCGGTTCGGCAAGCTGCCGTCGCTGCCTACATCCGCCGAAGCCCAGAACCAGCGGTTCTCGCCTGGGTCGATGCGGCGCACTTCCGTGTCGGTGATCCGTGCCACGTCATGCTGCGGCAGGGTGTAATGCAGGAACGACGCGAACAAGACCCAGAAGGTCAGAATGATGGCCCATTTGATGTAACCCACGGCGTCGTCCCCTCAGTGGAAATTCGTCAAGTAGATGATGACAGAGATAATCGTCAGCGGCACGATATACACCCCCCAGATCAACTTCCGACGCAACGATCCATCATAGTCGCGCAATCCTTCCTCGACGAAGGTCTCGCGGTCGCCCTGCTGGATCTCTTCGTCCCATTCTTTTTCTAATTTGTCCCGCCGCACCGCGCGGGAATAAAGCGAGAGGCAGATATAGACCACGCTCAGGACCAGAAATCCGATCACCAGCAACCGACCAAGTGCAAACATACCCTACCTCCGAACCGCGCCCCATGGGCCGACGCGCGTAATCATATCCTCGCGCACAGGCTTGGGTTCTTCAAGCGGCGCGTCATGGCCGAACAACGCCTCTCGCGCACCTGCCTTGTCGGCCACGTATTCCCGCGTCAGGAAATCCACCACATAGGCGCGTTTTGTGTCCGTCCATCCGCGATAGGCGGCGTAGAACGCCTCCTTGTGGCAGATGTATAGCTGCCGGATGTCCTTGGGTGACAACTCGGAGAGCAACATGTTCACCAGTGTCGCATCGGGCGTGTCACTGGCGCGGATGGTATAGAAATAGGCCGGATGGTCACTCGCGATCCGGGGCCATTTGGCATCCCCATCGGCCCATTGCACCAACTGGTTCAGCGCGTGCCATTCGGGCGGCAACCGATCCGAGTACCGCCGCGCCAGCCCGCGAATGTCGCGCCGGGTCGCCCCGGTCAGGTCGATCTCCGCCTCCTGCGCGATATCCACAACGATGAAATCCATCTTCTGCCGCAGGATGGCCGAGGCATCGATCCCCCGCGCCTTCACAATCGGTTCTACCAACCCGTTCAGGTCGAGAAACTTCGCCACCTTGTTCCGGTCCTGCAGCGTGAAGGTATACGCAATCGGCAACCCGGGCACAGCAACCCCGGCACAGATCGCCGCCGGATGCTCCACATCGCGGAACACATAGATCCCGCCGAAATGGCTGGTGTGGAAATTCTCCTTCCGGAACTCCATCTGTTTGAGCCGCACCGGATTGCGCACCACGTCACCCGTGCGTTTCGCCAGGGTAATCATCTCCGCGATCAGCACATCATCGTGCCAGCCGTCAGGTTCAGCCTTGAACCGATCCACTAGCGCGCCCAGCTTGTCCGCATCGCGCACCGTGCCGCTGGTCGTGTCCGCCTCGATCTTGATGGTGTGGATGTCGAACAGCCGCTCCGGGTTCGACACGTCGAACACCGTGTTCACCAACTCCCCCGCCACCGCATCCTTGGCGGTGAGCGCGAACAACTGGCTCTCATTCGCCTCAATGAACTGCCGCAGGATATCCCGCGAGGTCGAGAATTTTGCATCGAGCAGCGGCGCCGTCTTCTGCTGCGTCGTCAGCAGAATGAACTGCCGGTTCACCCCGTTGTGGTTGAGGTAGAGCGGATCGTCCAACTCGTCGCCGATCTCGGGCGAGAAGCCGGAAATGTCGATGTGGAAATCGGTCTGGGTGGTGGTCTTGCCCGTGAGGTGCTTGAGAGCGCGGTTATACCGCTCCACCAGCGCAGGCGAGGCGACATGGATCAGGTTGCCGAACATCAGGCCGGATTGGATAAGGCGGTTCATGGAGCGTCTTTCCAAATCGGCAAAGTCTTCAACTCATTCAGTAATTCACATATCTCTACCAATCTCACGCGAGCCGCCAACCTTTTGTCAGCATCGCCCAGTAGTTTTTTTCGCCAAAGCAGGTTTTCACAAGTCTCGAGGATTAAGAGCAGTTTTTCAAAGTCATTTGTTTTCTGTGTAATTAGGTCTTTCTCCACGAGCGCGGAAAGAATATCCGAACATTCAGTTAAGTACTCATGGAAACCAATGTATTGTTCCTCAACGTCAGATTCTCTATGCGGCGGTAACAAGAAAAGGCCAAGATGATCATCAGAAAGATTCTGATAATATCCGACTCTCAATCCGCTAAAGTGCTTTCCAACAGGGGCTGCCACGAAAAGACACGGTCGAAACTCGCGTATCTGGGCGACTAGCAGTTTTAGATCCTGACGGAAAACTTCACCTATCTGAGATTCCTTTCGCTGTTTTTGCTCTTCGTCAAATATTTCTCCCTGCTTAACAAGCAAATCTACTTGTTTAGTCTGAGCGTCGGCCATTCTGGAAAACTCTTCGCGAGTTAGTTGAAGCTCTTCCCGCTGGGCCGCTAGTTCATTTCGTTGCAGCAAAACTGTAATGATGATCCACAGAAAGGCTAAACTTCCTGCTATACCTGCTAGAGTATCACCCTTTTCGTTTGGAGATGATGCAATAAATCTTGAGAAGTTATTAACGCAATCGGCTGCCTCGTGTCCCTCTATACAATGCGGCAACGTACTAAGAATAACAACTAAGGTAAGGAAGATTGCCGTCAAAAAGAAACCGAAGCGGACAAGTGGTTTGCCACTCATTGCTTCCCCTCCAAAAACCGCTTCTTCGCCTCTTCCTGACGCCCGAAGTCCCGCACCATCGCCTCGATCGCCACCTCATCCGACTTGTCCGCATAGCGGAACTCGGAATCCGCGTAGCGGTTGATCTCCTGGATCACCATCTCGACCGTGATCGGCCGCCGCAACTCCTCGATCATCGCCGCCTTCTCGTCATAGGGCTTGAACAGGAACAGATCCGGCTGCTCCATCCATTCGTCCGGAAGTTCGAAATCCATCGCGCGGACCTTCACCGCGTCGGTGATGTTCTTGATCGCGCGGCCCGTAAAGCGCGGGTCGGCCTCCTGAATGGCCTTGAGATAGGTGCCCATCTTGGCAATCGTGTCCAGATCGCCAATCCGCGACGACACCCGGTCGAACACCTCCATCAGCCCCGGCTCCTTGGGCCGATTATGCGATTCAAACGACGCCGCCACCGCCTTCTGGATCTGCTGCGCCGCGTAGAGCTCGTGATCCCCCAGCGGAATGTCGTGCTTCTTGCCCATGAGCAGCGCAAGGATGTCGATGTAATCCTCCCGCGTCTGCGGCCCATCCACAAGGAACCGCGCCCCCGCCCGCTGCCGCAGCGCATCATCCACGTTCTCCGGGAAGTTCGAGAACATCCCAAACGTGCAGTTCCCCCGCACCACGGTATTGGCCCCGGCAAACGCCTCCATGAACACCGCCGTGACCTCCTGCTGGCCCGCGCTGGATTGCCGGTCCCCCCGTTTGCCCGCAATCTGGTCGATGTCATCAATCGTCCCGAACCCGATCACCGACGGGTCGAGCACGTTATTGATGAACGCCTTCGCGTTCTGGCCCGACTTACCCTGATAGCTGTCGATATTGTCGATACCAAAGTTCTGATACCGGAACGTGTAGCCCGCGTTCTGGCAATACTCATGGATCATCCCCGCCATCATCTGGATCAGCGTCGTCTTCCCCGTCCCCGGGGCGCCGTCGCCCATGAAGGTAAAGATAAACCCGCCAAGCTCCGCAAACGGGTTGAGCCTGCGTTCAAAGTCATAGGCCATCAGCATCTTCGCCAGCCGCATCGCCTGGTACTTGGCGATATGGTTGCCGACCACTTCGTTCGGCTTCTTGAACTGCATGGTGAGCGTGGTGCCTTTAGCCTTCGTCGCAGGCGTGAACCCCCGGAGAGTCAGGTCATCCGCCTCCACCCGCCAATTGGCGCTTGTGAACGCCCCCGTCCGCGCGCCGTTCTGCGCGCGCAGCGCGATCCGCTCCATCATTTGCTCGGCAAACGCCAACACCGTCGCCACCATGCGCGGCTCATCACTGGCATGCAGCGAAAGCTTCTGGTCCAACTCCCAAAGCGCCCCATGCAGGGCAAGCTGCGCATTGTCGGTCAGAACCTCTTGTACCTCGCCCACATCGACGGTCACCTCTGACGCTTGCGATGCCAGTAAAAACGCCGTCGCATTGGCAAACACATAGCCGACCGCCAACGCCTCACCTTCAAGCAAAGCCGAAAACTCAGCCTTTCGATCCGCCCCCAGCGACCCTCGTAAATTCGCCCGTTTCATCTCGCCCAAAGGTGTCGCATCCGAAAACGCTTCACCCATGGCCAAGGCAATCCCCAATGCCCTCCGCAACCCATGCATCACCGCCGCCTGCGCAGGAGATACCAGCGGGTCATCGCCATCCGTCCCCGCGATCCTCTCCAGCAGATGCACCCCCTCGGGCCGCGCCGTTGACCGTGTCACCAATCCGGGCGTCGTCGACCGAAACCGCCGCCGCGTACCAATGCCCGAAGACCGCTCCGCCGCTGCAGGTTCCGCCCCAGACGCTACCCGTGGCGTGTGATCGACTCCCTCCAGCATCGCGTTGGCTGCAGAATAATGCTTGCGGATAGCCTCTTCGCGCAGCTCCATCAGGTCAGATGTCACACTCATATCACCACGCTCCTAAACTTCATCTTGCCAAATAAACTCCCGCCGGAGGCTCCCGCAGCAAACGCAAGCACGACGGTCAATAACTCAGTACCCGCCCCGCATCGCTCACCACGAACTTGCGGACTTGGGCAAATCCCGGCGGGTTCAATTCCGCCAAAGCCTGAAACGGCCGCTCAGGCAGGATTACCATGCGTTCCGTCGCCGTCGTCCCGGTTTCGGCCCCGCGCCCCGCAAACGGATCAAGCGCAAACACCTCACGATCCACTTTCGAGAACCAGCCCGATTTCTCCTGCCGCACACGTTCGCTTTCCAGCTCTTCCAGTGTCCAGGCCAGCGCCCAATCCTGCCCCTCGGGCGCGCGCGCTTGTTCCAGCACCTCACGGATCGGGCCGGACTGCTGGGTGAAGGCATGTGAATACATCGGCCCGATATGAAACCGCCGCAGTCGTTTGGGGTGAAGGTCGTCAAAGGTCTCGTCAAACCCCTGCGCAATCGTCAAAAGCTTCAACCCACCCAGCGACTGCGCCATCAGATGCGCCTGCACCTCGGGCCAGCGGCGGTCGTCCTTGGGCAGGGCATCGCGGCCACTGTCCTCGACCTCCATCAGATAGATCGTCGGCAGGTTCACCTGGCTGTCATAGACAGCCCAATGCAGCAGATACCGCCGGCGCGGCTCGGTTCCCGACAACCATAGGCAGTGTGGATCGTTGCGTGCCCAAAAAAGCTTCCCGCGCGTCAGTTCCTCATAATAAAGCCTCTGGCTCATCGTGAACTGCAATCGCGTCGGGATCGCCTGATCACCGATGATCTCGGCCACCATCTGGTCCTTGAGCATGTCGACCGGGGGCATGGTCCGCAAATGCTGATCCGCCTGCGCAGCATCATTGGCCATGACCAAAAGCTCCGTCGCTGTCGGAAATCCGCTGTCCTTCACATCCATCGTCAAAGAGCCAAAGAACTGCCCGGTGTCGCGCCCGACCAGCAGGTACTTCATCGACAGCGCCCGAAAGGTCAGGTTGAGGGCGGTTACATACCGCGCAAGCACCTCGACCTCGTCCTTGGTCAACCGCTTTTCCACATGCAGCATCGCCGCGACCCGACCCAGATGTGCGAGAATTTTGTCGAACTTCGCGAAATAGCGGCGGCTGGCTTGGGTGTCGGGCAGCCCGCGGTGGTCGTTGTTTGAGTCAGTCATGTGATCCGGTGCGGGTTACAAAGCGTGCTGCGGCAACGATGGCGACACCCACGATGAAAGCACTGATGCGGACAAAAGGCGCCTCGCCAAACGATCCCGCTCCACCGCCGCCCGCAATGCCACCACCAGTGAGTAACCTCCAGTTCTGCACAGCGTCTTTCCGGGGGTGTGGGTCATTCAGCCATGACAGCCCTCCCGCTCTCGCGGTTTCGAACCCCAGTATCATAATCGGGAACGTCAAAAGGATGACGGCTAAGGTATTCATGCCCCGTAAAGGTTCTTGTCATGCTTTTCGACAATCGCCTGGAACCTGCGGGCAAAGCGTTCATCCGCCTTGGCCTTGGCCTCAAGCACTTCGCGGGCGAACACCATGTGGTCCTCGTGGCTTTCAAGCATGTCGGCCATCTTCTGATTGGTTGCCGCGCCGATCCCGGCCATCGCGCTCTGGGCCTCCTGGTCGGTCTTTACCCCGATCTCGTTGATCCGGTGCGCGACGTCCTGCTGCTGAGCCGTTTTCAACGACTTCGATAGCGCATCATACAGAACCACGCGCTGCTTGGTGTCCGTCTGTAGCTTGTTGATCAGCACCATCTGTGTCGCCGCTTGGTTCTGAAGGCTGTCGATCCAGGTTTTGCCCTTCTCGATATACCGCTCCAGCGTCTGGCTCTTGGCAAGTTTGACCTGCTCGTCCTGCACCATTGCATTGTAGGCGGCGTTCACCTCGGCCAGTTCGGTCTCCAGCTTGGTGCGGGCGGCGGCGTCTTGTTCGACGCTGATCTTGTTTTCCAACTCGATGATTTTCGGGTCCATCGCCAGAATCTCGGCGCGCACCGACTCAAGTTCACCAACTGTGGCTTCGCGTTCGTCCAGAGTTTCGGACAGGTTTACTTCGACCTTGTCTTTCTGTTCGTTCAACAGGTTCAACTGTCCTTGTAACAGCGTCACAATTACATCCGACTTGGCGATCAGATCCTGCAACTTGTCGTCGATAGAGGCGGTTTTCATCCGCTCCTGACGCATTGATTCAGATTTACCGCTTGAGAAGATGCCAACAAAGCTTTCCCAGCCGGTCTTCGATCGCATCTCGTCAAAATCCTTGGAAAACGCGGCGGTCACGTCATCCAGCCCCATGATCAGTTCCGCGATATTTGCGTTCATCACATCGGTATGCGCGTGCACGTCCTCGAGCGTGGCGTTCTCGATGTCAAAGGTGACATCTGTGCCGTCCTTCATCTTTGTTCGCGCGGTTTCGATGCGGCTGGTCAGTTCCGCGATCTTGGCCTGTGCTTCGGCCACCTGCGCTTGGCTTTCGCGCACTTGAGTGTCGAAATCCGCCATTCCAAATCCTCCAATCAAAATTCATCCGGTCCAACTTCAATGACAACGTGAGGGCATCGAACCAAGTCTGACGAAACAATCGCAAAAGCCCGGTTGAAAGGGAAGAAGAGATCGACGCAGACGCACTGCTGAATTTCCGCACCTGAAAAATTTGACCGTCTGGTAAAAAAGTATCGAAGGACATCCTTCCTGCGACGCCATTCGTCGTCTTTAGGCTTGCCGTTCCGGTTGGTCTGACGCATCCCTTTGGAAGCCAACCACCGGAGCTCTTTCATGTCCGATCTGTTTCTGCGTGTTTCGCCTTCGGTCGAGGCAGAAGAAGATGCTCCAGCCGCTGACCGCGTGATTTCCGGGTCGCCCAAGTTCCGCACCTGGAACCACGAAGATCGCGACGGGCTTTATTGCGGCATCTGGGAATCCACACCTGGCCATTGGCGCATTTCTTATGACGAATGGGAATTCTGCCACATCCTGTCCGGTCATTCGATCATCACCGATTCCGATGGCCATGAGTATGACCTCAAGGCTGGTGACAGCTTTGTCTTGCGCCCCGGATTCTCGGGGTCATGGAACGTCATCGAAACCACCCGAAAAGAATACGTGATCCGCACGTAACCCACTATTAAGGAAGAACTGAATGAATTGGTCGCCCGACACCACTCAAGTCAAAAGCTGGAACGAATGGGATACTCTGCGCCACGTGATCGTGGGCAAGGCCGATGACTGTCATATCCCACCAGAGGAACCGGCGCTGGACGCCAAGGTGCCCGAAGACAGCGACATGCGTGGCCAATGGGGCCGTCGCCCGCAGGAAACCATCGACCGTGCGAACGAGCTGCTGGATAACTTCGCCGACATGTTGCGCAAACGCGGCGTCCGGGTCGACCGTCCAACACCAACGGACTTCAGCCTGCCTGCGACCACGCCTGATTTCCACACTGACAGCCAGTTTGGCTGCATGCCTCCGCGCGACGTGCTGTTGACCGTTGGACACGAGATCCTCGAAGCGACCATGTCCTATCGCTGCCGCTGGTTCGAATACCTCTGCTATCGCCCATTGATGCAGCAATATTGGGAAGACGACGTGAACTTCCGCCACGAAGCTGCTCCCAAGCCGCGTTTGACGGATGCGGACTACCATGCCGACTACCTTTCCGAAAAGATCGGCATCGAAAAGCGTCTCAAGTGGACCGCTGAAAAGCACTTCGTCACCACTGAGGAAGAGCCGCTGTTCGACGCCGCAGATGTCCTGCGCTTTGGCAAAGACCTGATCGTTCAGCATGGGTTCACCACGAATATGAAGGGCATCGAATGGTTGCGCCGCCACTTCCCGGACCATCGTGTTCGTGCGGTGAACTTCCCGGGCGACCCGTACCCTATCCATATCGACGCGACCTTCACGCCGCTGCGTCCCGGTTTGATTCTGAACAACCCGAACCGCCGGCTGCCAGACGAACAGCGTGAATACTTCAACAAGAACGATTGGGAAATCGTCGATGCTGCCCAGCCCGCGCACAACACACCGCCGCCGTTGTGCTATTCGTCGACATGGCTGTCGATGAACGTGCTGGTGCTGGACCCGAAGACCGTCTGCGTAGAGGCATCCGAGGTCTACCAGATGGAGCAGATGGACAAACTGGGGATGGAGGTCATCCCGGTAGAATTGCGCGACGCATACGCATTTGGCGGCGGCCTGCATTGCTGCACGGCAGATGTCTATCGTGATGGTGACTGCGAGGACTATTTCCCGGTTCAGTAAGACTAGGTGCCAAGTGTTTTCAGAAACACTTGGCACGACATTTCGAAATGTCGTGCCGCCTCGATCCGCATAACCAATCTCTGACAACGCGGGATGTAAAACGCGGACAAGCTGTTTTCAGATCAAGAGCCGGGCATGGCCCGCCTTTGCGCGGTCGTTTGCGGTCAGCTGATGCATTATCCGAATGCGTTGCCTTCTACTCAACTGGCGATAGGCCATTGGGTCCATATCGACCCATATGTTGGTTGATACGGTCGATCCGAGAGGATTATCCGACGGCATCAAACATCCCGGTTCCAGCTCAGTTTGCCACTGTTCCGGGCAATGGCGTTGCTTGGCCTGTGTCAATCAGCAAAAGGGGGGTGAACGATACCTATCATTACATCAATTTAACCAAGGCTCTTTAGCTTTGAGAGTAGCTGATGATTGACAGATACTGCGGGGGCAGCTCCACCAGCGTTTCCGGCCCATGCGGCGCGTCTGCTTCGAAAAACAGGGTGTCGCCAGGCGCAATGGGTAAATCCTTGATCCGTGGCGGTAATCGATGGCTCCTTCAAGCATGAAGATGGTTTCGATGCCATCGTGCTGAAAGGTTTCGAACGTGTCGGATTCCAGCGACAAAACAATCAGATAAGGTTCCACGATCACGCCGCTGGTGTTCGCGCTAATATGACCCAAAAGGTTGTATTGATGGCCAGCCCGCGTGCCTTCGCGCTCGATCGTGATACCCTGTCCGGCGATCGTGTGTACCGCCTCGCGTTTCTTTTCGAACTCGCGAAAGAACGCGGTAAGAGGGGCTGACAATGCATTTGCCAGCGTTTGCAACGTGTTGAGCGAAGGCGATATGTTGCCATTCTCGATCTTGGACAACATTCCAACCGAGATGTCGATCTGTCTCGACAGTTCGGCCACGGTCAGGTTCTGTTGTTTGCGAAAGGCCCGCACTGAGCGGCCGATTGCGACCTCGAGAACTTTCTCTTGAATACCGGACGTGCGGTGCGGGTTCTGTGTGAGTTTGGACAAGGGTCACCCGTTGAACAACGATACCATGCGTCGGTATGTGCTTTTGGTATCATTGCAGAAAGGCCAGTGTGGTCACGTTTCGTGGCACTACGCGCTCGGCCCAAGCCAAAGGGGTACTTTTGCAATAAATCGCGGAATTTTTTGCCCCTTTCCGGGGAACCCGACGCTGCTTGATGCGTTCCCCGTCGGAAGCAGAAACGCATCACAAAGGTGAAAATTCAATGTCACCCACGACACTCACGGTGGTCATGGAGCGGATTGGGCTTTTCGTTGCGGGGATTGCGCCGGTGCATGACTGCGCCGCAACAACGTAGATTTCATGCAGTCCCAAGAACCGCAAAACGCAGTCTCCCAGGGTAGCGAAAGCGGAGCGAAGTCGCTTCGTCAGATGCTTGTCGTGCGCATTGCGTTTTTGTTGTCTCTGGCTTTGCTGCCGATCGGGTTGGTCGCAATGGGGCAAAGCTGGCGTGCGCTGCAGATCACCAATGAAAACCTCGAAGCCTCGATTCACGGGCGTACCAGCGCCCTTGTTGAACCTGAGCGCAGGGCGCTTTTGACCAAGTTGGGCACAACTTCGGCCTTGGCTGACACGTTGGGTGCCGCGGATCTGATACCAAGGGCTGCGATCATTGACCCACTTTCGCCCAATCTCTGGTTCCGATTGACGTGATGACGTCCGGTAG
>CANNCS010000069.1 GCA_947503115.1 uncultured Marivita sp. | reverse complement strand
GCCATGGAATCAGAGCGCGGGCGAGCTGGGAACCTCAGAAATCCCTAATGAGTCAGAAGCCAGCCCCTTTGGTATTAGTGACCAGATCGGACCATTGGTGCCCAGTCGCACCCAATCGCCTGTTCCCGTCCACAGGTTGGTCAGAGTCAGGCCGCGCCACAGAAACTCGGCCAGCGACACGTCGTGGTAGTATGGCGCTTGATAAGCCGACATATCAACCGATGTGCCAACAGCATCAAATACGAGCGTCAGCATCAGAGCCGGGATCAAGACAGACATGATCCGCGTGATCCGATTGAAGGCGTAACGCCCCAAGGTGCCGTCCCGTTCGGCGGCATAAGCAATGACCACACCGGATAGAACAAAGAACACCGCAACAGCGTCGCTGGCCACGTTCCAGTCGCGCAGAAATTGATATTCGCCCCCGGTAAAGCGCGTGTGCGCCATATGCCCGAACAATACCAGCAATGCAGCTCCAGCCCGCAGCGCATCCAGCCAAAGGGAAAACCCTTGGCTCATGCGCGCAGGATCCGCTTTAGCCTGACCGGAGCTCCGACCTTTCCGCAGCATTCCCAACACATTTTCCGCGCTTTCCGCAAAGGGTTTGAAAAGCGCGGCACCAAGTGTCTCGTAAGGCTGTTCGCGGCGTTGACCCTTTGCGTCCGAGACTCCGAATGTCAGATCTTCATAGCTCTCAGGAATATAAAGCGTGCCGAACATCCAATCCCAGATCGCAAAGATCGACCCGTAATTCTTGTCATGGTGCTTCACAGCAACCGAATGGTGGATCTGGTGTTGTGCAGGCGAAATCAGGATGTGCTCCATCGCCCGGCCATAACTGATCCAGATGTGGCTGTGGCGAAAGTTCGACCCAAGCGTGTTGAAGATGAAATAGGCTGCATTCGCCCCACCAATGGTCAACATGCTTAGCTCACCGACGAGGAAATACAGTGTCAGGCCTTGGGCGATGCCCACAAAGAGCGTCATCAACAGCGAATTGATCATCGGTTCCAGCGGATGCACCCGCTGTACCGTGAGCGGTGTCAGCACATCCGCCGAATGATGAACGGCATGGAACGGCCACAGCGCTCTCCATTCATGATGCGCCCGATGTGCCCAGTATTTGCAGAAATCACTGACGACCACGACGATAACGGTGACGATGGCTATCCGCATCCACGTCGTCTCGGGCGGTGCGTAATCGGCTCCGCCGAACTTCGCCAACAGTCCGAAGGCCACAGTGGTCGGAAAGAAAACGGCACCAAAAACGCCCAGCACAGAAAACAGCCGGGATGCGAAGAACAGTTTGATGTCCAAAAGGTTGGAGCGGTGGCGATATACCTCCTTGGGAAGCAGCCATGATGTGAACGTCCCCGGACTGCCCCGGTACTTCCAGATGCCAAAGGCGATCAGAACCGTGCAGGTGAGATAGAAAATGGAGTACCGCACATTGAAATCGAAGGGCGCATCAAGCGTCGCTGCGAAGAAAGATTGCAGTGTTTCCATATCCCGAACTCCGATTGGGTCAGGATCGGCATAGGGGGTTAATTGGGCCGTATTGCGGCTCGTTTTTGTCGCCAATACGTAATCAATACCCCTCAAAGCAAACGACCCGGCCAAATGGCCGGGTCGCTGATCTGGTCACTGATCCCTGCTTATTCGGCGGGAACTGCCGTCTTTTCGATACCAAGCGGATGGCTGATCTTGTCCAGCATTTCCTTGGGACAAACCTGAACAAAGTTCGCCAGTTCGATGTCCCAGTGCTGCAAGATGTCCTGCGCCTTGCGGCTCATGGTTTCCTCGACATGGCGCTCGATCAGCCCTTTGAGCTGGTCCACCCAATGATCCACCGTCGCTGGGCAGGTCACGAGGCTCTCCATATTCATGAGCGCCTCCGCTTTGCCTTCGGGGTCGTAGAGATAGGCCATACCGCCGGTCATACCTGCACCGAAATTGGCACCGATATCACCAAGGATCACCGCAACACCGCCGGTCATGTATTCACACCCGTTCGATCCGCAGCCCTCGACCACGACCTTTGCACCAGAGTTCCGAACCGCGAAACGCTCGCCCGCGCGGCCAGCCGCAAACAGATATCCATCGGTTGCGCCATAAAGAACGGTGTTACCGATGATCGTGTTCTCAGATGCGACCAGTGGCGACATCATCGGCGGACGCACCACGATGGTACCGCCCGACAGACCCTTGCCGACATAGTCGTTTGCATCGCCAGACACTTCGAGCTTAAGCCCCGGAGCGGCAAATGCGCCCAACGACTGCCCCGCAGAGCCGGTGAGTTTGACCGTCAGGTGGTTCGGTTGCAGTGCATTGCGCATCCCGAACGATTTGACGATGTGGCTCGAGGTGCGTGTGCCCACGGTCCGGTGCGTGTTCTGCACCGCGTAGGACAGCTGCATCTTCTCGCCATCTTCAAGGAACCGCGCTGCATCGCGTACGATTTCCGCATCCAGAGTATCCGGCACCACATTGCGCGGCTTGTTGCGGTCGTAAACAATGTCGTCCGATCCATCGACACGGATCAAAAGCGGGTTGAGGTCCAGATCGTCAAGGTGATCCGAGCCACGGCTGACCTGGCTCAGAAGATCAGCACGGCCAATCACTTCGTCCAGCGACTTTGCACCAATAGAGGCGAGCACATCCCGCACTTCCTGAGCGTAGAACGTGATCAGGTTCACAACCTTGTCGGCATTGCCGGTGAATTTTGCGCGCAGGTCTTCGTCCTGCGTACACACACCGACTGGGCAGGTGTTCGACTGGCACTGACGCACCATGATACAGCCCATCGCGATCAACGCGGCGGTGCCGATACCGTATTCTTCGGCACCCAGCATCGCGGCCATGACGATGTCACGCCCGGTGCGCAGACCACCATCGGTCCGCAGGGTTACGCGATCCCGCAGCTTGTTCATCGACAGAACCTGATGCGCTTCAGTCAGACCCATTTCCCAAGGCAGACCCGCGTATTTGATCGAGGTCGCAGGTGATGCGCCGGTGCCACCGTTGTGGCCGGAAATCAGGATCACATCCGCCTTGGCCTTAGCCACACCAGCAGCGATCGTGCCAACGCCCGAGGACGCTACCAGTTTGACCGTCACTTTGCAGCGCGGGTTGATCTGCTTCAGGTCGTAGATCAGCTGCGCAAGGTCTTCGATCGAGTAGATGTCGTGGTGCGGCGGCGGAGAAATCAGCGTCACACCCTTGGTCGAATGGCGCAGACGGGCGATCAGGTCAGTGACCTTCATCCCGGGAAGCTGACCACCCTCACCGGGCTTGGCACCCTGTGCAACCTTGATCTCAAGTTCTTCGCACTGGTTCAGGTATTCGGCGGTCACACCAAAACGGCCCGACGCCACCTGCTTGATTTTCGCAGACGGGTTATCGCCATTCGGCTCTGGCACAAAATGCGCCGGGTCTTCGCCACCTTCACCACTGTCGGACTTTGCGCCGATCCGGTTCATTGCCACGTTCAACGTCTTGTGCGCCTCGGGCGACAGCGCACCTAGCGACATGCCAGGCGTCACAAACCGCTTACGAATGCTGGTAATGCTTTCCACCTGCTCCAGCGGGATCGGCCCACCCAGCGGTTTGATCGCCAGAAGGTCACGCAGATGGATCGGCGGGTTCGCCTGCATCGCCTTGGAATAGGTCTTCCAGACTTCGTAGGACGCCTTGTTGCAGGCCATCTGCATGAGGTGCATCGTCTGCGCACCCCAAGCATGGGTCTCACCCGACTTGCGTGCCTTGTAGAAACCACCGATGGGCAGAACGTCCTGACCACCTTGGAAACCCAGCGCGTGGATTTCTTCAGCCTTGCGTTGCAAACCGTTCAGGCCAATGCCCGAAATCCGCGACAGCATACCGGGGAAATATTCCGCACACATGGCACGGCTCAGACCAACAGCCTCGAAGTTCAGACCACCACGATAGGAAGAGATGACCGAGATGCCCATCTTTGACATGATCTTGAGCAAGCCCTGATCCACCGCTTCGCGGTACTTGGCCACGGCTTCGGTCAAGGTCAGATCCAGCAGACCGCGCTTGATACGATCGGCCAGCGAATCCTCGGCCAGATAGGCGTTCACAACGGTCGCGCCTGCACCGATCAGAACCGCAAAATAATGCGGGTCAATACATTCCGCTGACCGTACATTGATCGAGCAGAAGGTCCGCAGACCTTTGCGTGTCAGGTGACTGTGAACTGCACTCATGGCAAGGATCATCGGCATCGCCACCTTGCCCTCACCGCAATATTCATCGGTCAGGGTGATGTGGCCTGCACCAGAGCGCACCGCGTCTTCAGCCTCGGAGCGGATACGCTCCAACGCGATCTGCAACGCACCCTGTTCGCCAGTCGACGGGAAGGTACAATCGATCTCGCAGAGACCTGCGTTGAAGTGGTTAGCCAGTTCCTTGAACTGCGCATTGCCGACAAACGGGCTGTCCAGAACAAGGATTTCAGTCTGCGCGCTCGACTCGTCCAACACGTTCTTCAGGTTGCCGAACCGGGTCTTCAGGCTCATCACTCGGAATTCGCGCAAGCTGTCGATCGGCGGGTTGGTCACCTGGCTGAAGTTCTGGCGGAAGTAATGCGACAATGGGCGGTACTTCTTGGACAGAACAGCCGACGGTGTGTCATCGCCCATCGAGGCCAAAACCTCTTTGCCGTCCTCGGCCATTGGTGCAAGCACCTGCTCTAACTCTTCGATGGTGTATCCCGCCGCAATCTGACGACGGCGCAGTTCCGCACCCTCATACATCGGTGCTTCGGACACGCGGCCCATTTCTTCGTCAAGCTCGTTGATCTTGCCAACCCATTCGCCGAACGGCTGGCTGGCGGCCAGTTTGTCCTTGATCTCAACGTCGTGGTAAAGCTTGCCCTCTTTCATATCGACGGCCAGCAATTGCCCCGGACCAAGCGCGCCTTTTTCGCGCACAGTACCTTCGTCAATCGGCACCATACCTGCTTCAGAGCCCGCGATCAGCATCCCGTCACCGGTCACGACATACCGCATCGGACGCAGACCGTTCCGGTCCAAACCGGCGCAAACCCAACGACCATCGGTCATGGCAAGTGCTGCGGGGCCGTCCCACGGCTCCATCACCGAGTTGCAGTAAGAGTACATGTCGCGCCATGCTTCAGGCAGCTCGATGGCCTGCTTGGACCACGATTCCGGCACCAGCATGGTTTTCGCCATTGGCGCATTGCGGCCAGCGCGCACCAACACTTCGAATACAGCGTCCAACGCCGCCGAATCCGACGCACCATTGGCAATGATCGGCTTGATATCGTCAGCCAAGTCGCCGAATGCCGAAGACGCCATACGGATCTCGTGGCTCTTCATCCAGTTGACGTTGCCCTTGAGCGTGTTGATCTCACCATTGTGCGCCAACATGCGGAACGGCTGTGCCAGCCACCACTGCGGGAAGGTGTTGGTCGAATAGCGCTGGTGATAGATCGCAAAAGCAGATTCAAAGCGTTCGTCCTGCAGGTCAGGATAGAACTCGGCCACCTGTTCGGCCAGCATCATGCCCTTGTAGATGATCGACCGGCACGACAGCGATGCAATGTAAAGCTGACCGATACCCGCCGCAGCAGACGCCTTTTCGATCCGGCGGCGGATGACGTAAAGCTCGCGCTCGAAGGTTTCCTCATCAACACCTTTGGCGTTCGAGATGATGATTTGTTCAATCTCGGGTCGGGTCGCGTTGGCCTTTTCGCCAAGGCAGCCCACGCTGACCGGCACATGGCGCCAGCCGTAGATGTAGTAGCCCATACGCAGGACTTCGGTTTCAACAATGGTTCGGCAGGTTTCCTGAGCACCGAAATCGGTGCGGGGCAGGAAAACTTGGCCGATCGCCATCAGTTCGTCGGTACGCGGCTCGTGACCCGTACGTTTGATCTGGTCGTAAAAGAACGGAGCGGGGATCTGAACGTGAATGCCCGCGCCATCGCCGGTCTTGCCGTCGGCATCGACTGCGCCGCGGTGCCAAATCGCTTTCAGGGCATCAATGCCAGCCTCGACCACCTTACGCGACGGCTTGCCATCAAGGCTGACCACAAGGCCAACGCCACAGGACGAATGTTCATCCTCTTCCGAGTAGAGACCATTTTCGGCCATCCACTTGCGCTTGGCTTCCTCGGCACGAACCCATTCTGCATCATACTTGGTCATGGCGTGTCTCCTTCGACAAAAGGGTTGTTCGCTTCGTATTGCGCCTGCGTCGCACGTTTATGATCGCCTTTAAGCTCGCCATAGGCCGGCGCGCGGTCGCAGTAGATTTCAGAAATGACCGGGAACGAATCCGCTTCCGCAAAAAGCGCAGGCATCAATTCGTACTCGGCGTTATCTTCGTTGTTTCTCAGCCAGAGGTTCGTCCCACACACCTCGCAAAAGGTGCGCGTAGCGAAAGGCGTCGATGCGTACCTCTTGGTCGGGCCCTCGACGTGGACAGCCTCGGGCTGAGCAAGGAAATATCCCGTGATTGTTCCAGACCAGACACGGCACTTCCGGCAATGGCATACACCGACGGCGGCGATATACTCCCCGTCTACGCGGATGCGTGTACCGCCGCAGAGGCAGGCACCGTCAAGCGCACCCGTCCGCCGATATGGTGCCGCTAAGTCACTCATTCGGCAGCGACTGCACTTGCACCGTTCAACTGGCGCAGCACGGCATCAGCGCAGTCACGGCCGTCACGGATCGCCCAGACGACAAGCGACGCACCGCGCACAATATCACCAACTGCGTAAACACCCGGCAGCGCAGTCGCGCCCGTGGTGAACTCGGCCTTGATAGTGCCCCAGCGGGTCACTTCCAATTCCGGCACGCCCCAAAGCGTCGGCAGGTCTTCCGGCTCAAAGCCCAGCGCCTTGATGACAATATCTGCTGGCTCGACATAGTCCGAACCCTCGATAACCTCGGGCATCTGGCGACCGGTCGCATCAGGCAGGCCCAAACGCATGCGCTCAATGATTACGCCGTCGACGGGGTCGCCGGTGAAACCTTTGGGGGCGGTCAGCCATTCGAACTGCACGCCTTCTTCTTCGGCGTTCTGCACTTCGCGCTGCGAACCGGGCATGTTGGCGCGGTCACGACGATAGAGACATTTGACCGACTCCGCGCCCTGACGGATCGCAGTACGGACACAGTCCATAGCCGTGTCACCGCCACCAATGACGACTACCTTTTTACCCTCTGCATTCAGCTTGCCGCTGTCGAACTCGGCCACGTCGTCGCCAAAGCTCTTGCGGTTGGAAACGGTCAGATAATCCAGCGCCTTAACGATGCCATCAGCACCCGAGCCCGGACCGCCCAAATCGCGCGACTTGTATACGCCGGTTGCGATGATCACCGCATCATGCTGCGCGCGGATCTCCTCGAACGACATGTCCTCACCGATGTTACAGTTCAGAACAAAGCGCACTCCGCCTTTTTCCAACTGCTCGTTCCGGCGCATGACAACGGGCTTTTCCAGTTTGAAACCGGGAATGCCGTAGGTGAGCAAGCCACCCGCTCGATCATAACGATCATAAACCGTGACCTGAACGCCTTGACGGCGCAGAACATCCGCAGCCGCGAGACCACCGGGGCCAGCACCGATGATGCCAACGCTTTCTTTACGCTCGTGCGCGGGCTTAATTGGCAGAACCCAACCTTCTTCCCACGCGGTGTCGGTGATGTATTTTTCGACAGATCCAATGGTCACTGTGCCGTGGCCGGACTGTTCGATCACGCAATTGCCTTCACACAGACGGTCTTGCGGGCAGATGCGCCCGCAAATCTCGGGGAAGGTGTTGGTCGCCTGGCTGACCTCATAGGCCTCTTGCAAGCGGCCTTCCGCGGTCAGGCGCAGCCAATCGGGAATGTTGTTGTGCAGCGGGCAATGCGACTGGCAATAAGGCACACCGCACTGAGAACAGCGGCTGGCCTGTTCCTTGGCCTTCGCGTCCGCGTATTCCGCATAGATCTCATGAAAGTCCTCGCGCCGCTCTTCGGCGGCACGCTTTGTGGGCATGTCGCGTTCAACTTTGACGAACTTCAACATCGGCTGATTTGCCATGGCTCACATCCTTCCCTTCATGTGGTCGCGCTTGATTATAGAAGACCAGAGAGAAAGAAAAGTCACTTATGCTGACCTATTTTTAGGAATTTCGTCGACACATGGGCAAAAGCATGCTGCATTGCAGCTATTTTAGGTCCGAAACAGACTTAAAATTATCCTTCCTATTGGTTTTAAAGGCTTTATACCCAAGTAAGATTTTGCACTCGGACGGCACATCATGGCCCTGACCCATCTGCTTATCCTGGCATTGATTCAGGGCGTTACGGAATTTTTGCCGATTTCTTCGTCAGGTCACCTGATTCTTCTGCCGAATCTGACGGGTATGGCAGATCAGGGGCAAGCGCTGGATGTGGCCGTGCATGTCGGCACACTGCTGGCCGTCATCCTGTATTTCCGATCCGACGTGAAGATTGTGATGTCGGGTGTCGGGCGGCTCATTAAAGGCCGGATCGACACCCAAGGCGCGTTTTGGGCTCTGTGCCTGATCATCGCCACTATCCCTGTGATCCTTGTAGGGCTTGCGCTCAAGCTGTCGGGCCTGAACGACCTTCTGCGCTCGACTGCGGTGATAGGCTGGACCATGCTGCTGTTCGGCATAGTCCTGTATTGGGCTGATCAAACGGGTCCAGTCGTGAAACGTGCCGAAAACTGGAGTTTGAAGGATGCGATCATCATGGGCCTTTGGCAAACGCTGGCCCTGATACCAGGCACGTCACGATCAGGCATCACGATCACCGCAGGGCGGCAACTGGGCTACGATCGCGAAAGCGCCGCGCGGCTATCAATGCTGATGTCGATCCCAACGATTCTCGCCTCAGGAGCGCTGTTGAGTGTGGAAGTGGCGCAAGAGGCTGAAATGAGCCTTATCCGCGACGCAGGCATCGCGGCGGTCTTTGCCTTCCTTGCCGCACTGGCAGCGCTGAAGCTGATGTTCAAGCTGCTGAAATCCGTTAGCTTCACACCTTACGTGATCTACCGCGTGATCCTCGGTGTGATCCTGTTGGCCATCGCCTACACCTGACCACACGCACTGCCCTTCGGTCGACCGAAAGCCGCAATCCGCCCACGCATCACATACCTAGACCCGATGATAGGGCGTTCCCGCGGTGATCGACGCAGCACGGTACAACTGCTCGGCAATCATCACCCGCACCAATTTGTGCGGCCAGACCATCTTGCCGAAAGACAGCAACATATCAGCCTCGGCGCGAAGGGACGGGTCAATTCCGTCTGCACCGCCAATGACGAAACAGACATCCGACCGCCCCTGATCGGCCCAGCCTTGCAGCTTTTTGGCAAATTCAGGCGAGGACATCAGACTGCCCCGCTCGTCCAGACACACCAGAAGAGACCCCGCCGGGATCGCCGCCCGCAGCAATGCTGCTTCGGACGCCATCCCACCGTTCTTCTTGTCTTCAACCTCGGTCTCGCCTTCGAAGCGCCAGCCAAGGCCGCGCCCTGTCTGGCCGAAGCGAGACAGGTAATCGTCGGTCAGCGCACGTTCTTCAGAACGGCCAGCCAGCCGCCCTACCGCGCGAAGATGCACGCGCATCCTAGTTGGTCAGCGCGGTTCCTGCCGGGAGCCACATCTTTTCCAACTGGTAAAATTCGCGAACTTCCGGCCGGAAAATGTGTACGATCACATCGCCTGTGTCGATCAGCACCCAGTCGCCGGTTTCCTTGCCTTCGACTTTGGACAGGATACCTCGATCGGATTTCAGCTTTTCGACCAACTTTTCGGCCAGTGCCGACACTTGGCGGGTGGACCGCCCCGAACACACGACCATGTAATCGCCAATGGACGTTTTGCCGCGCAGATCGATTTGCACGATGTCTTCGGCTTTGTTTTCGTCGAGTTCAGAAAGAATCACCGCGAGCGTCGCTTCGCTGGCTGATCCGGTTCCAGGTGTGCCGGTCATGGGCAGACCCCCGTCAGTGGCACGCGCCACATCCGTTTGAAAAGACAGGACATCGTCCTCCTAAGTGTAAACGCCGTTCCGCCCCGGCGCTGGGTAACCGAAAAATAGCATTGCATTGCCGAATTCTCAATGACCCGCGCGAAATTTGGCGATCATGCGCCGTAAGGAACCCACACTGTCTTGGTTTCGGTCGCCGCATCAAGGAACGTGCGCCCCTCGCCCTCGCCCCCCATCCAGTCGCGATTGCGCCCGTTGTTGACCCAGGTTCGCTTAAGATTAAGCGCCGCACCGCGTTCAATCTCGGCAGACAAGTCGGTCGATGAGAACGACCAAACCGCCTCGACATCCATGTGTTGCGCCAAAGTCGGGGCCAGTTCTGCATGCCGCCCGGTAAGGATATTGACCACGCCGCCCGGCACATCCGATGTATCAAGCACCTGATAGAAATCTGTCGCCGCGAGCGGAAACGGCTCAGACGCCACCAGCACCACGCGGTTGCCCATGGCCATCGCCGGGGCCATCACCGACACAAGGCCCAGAAGCGGGTGATCATCCGGGCAAAACGCCCCGATCACCCCGCAGGGTTCGCGCATGGCAAGCGCCACGCCGCGCAACGGCACCTGCGCCACACGCCCGTCGAACTTGTCGGCCCAAGCGGCGTAGGTGAACAGTCGGTTCACTGCGACATCCACCTCTTTCGCGCCGGTCTTTGCGCCCGTCATCTGGTTCAATCGCGCCGCGAACTCATCTTTCCGTGCCGCAAGATTTTCCGCGATGTAATAGAGGATCTGCGCCCGCAGATGCGCCGTCGTCCCCGCCCAACCAGACGCCCCACGCGCTGCCTCGACCGCATTGCGCACATCCTTGCGGCTCGACAATGGCGCTTGCCCGATCAGCTTGCCCGCCTTGGTGTAGACCTCATAGGCATAGCCGCCATCGGGTCGCGCCTGCTTGCCGCCGACGTAAAGCTTGGCCGTCCGGTCCACAGCCTGCGGCTCCGCATCCGGCCCGCTGCTGAACCCGGCGATCCTGCCCAGCGCCTTACCGCCGCCTGACGGCTTAGTATAGGCTATCATCCCTTCCGGTCCGCCTTCACGCCCGAAGCCGCTTTCTCGAATGCCACCGAACGGTGCAGCAGCGTCGAACATGTTGGTCCCATTGATCCAGACCACCCCTGCCGCCAGCTTGGGCGCGATGTCCAACGCGACGTTGATGTTCTCGCTCCACAGCGTTGCCGCCAGCCCGTAGCGCGTGTTGTTCGCCAGATCGACGGCCTCGGACGGCGTGCGGAAGGTGGTGCCAACAAGCACCGGCCCAAAGATCTCTTCCTGCATCAGTGGATCAGCCGTGCTCAGCCCTGTGATCAGCGTCGGCGGATAGAAACACCCACTATCGGGCATGTCGCAATTGGCGCGATAGGTCTCACCGGCTGTGTTGCTGTCCACAAGACGGGTGATGGCCCCCAACTGCTTGGGATCAACAATCGCCCCCACGTCGATTGACTTGTCCAAAGGCGATCCGACCCGCAGCTTGTCCATCCTTGCCTTCAGCTTCGCATAGAAACGGTCCGCCACGCCTTCCTGCACCAAAAGCCGCGACCCCGCGCAGCAGACCTGCCCCTGATTGAACCAGATCGCATCAACAAGCCCTTCAACAGCACTGTCCAGATCCGCATCCTCGAACACAATGTACGGCGACTTGCCGCCCAATTCCAAAGTCAGTGCTTTACCCGATCCCGCCGTCGCCTCGCGAATACGCCGCCCCACGGCGGTCGATCCGGTAAAGGCCACTTTGTCCACATCCGGGTGTGTAACAATCATCTCACCGACAGACCCGTCACCGGTGACGATGTTCACCACACCTTTCGGCAATCCGGCCTGACGGCACACATCCGCAAAAAGCAAAGCCGTCAGCGACGTGTATTCCGCAGGCTTCAACACCACCGTGTTGCCCGCCGCCAAAGCAGGCGCGACCTTCCACGCAAGCATGAGCAGCGGAAAATTCCACGGGATCACCTGACCACAGACGCCATGCGCCTCACGCCCGGCGAATTCACTGTCGAACAGCTGTGCCTGCCCTGCGTGATAGTAGAAATGCCGCTGCGCCAAAGGCACGTCGATATCCCGGCTCTCGCGGATCGGCTTGCCGTTGTCCAATGTTTCAAGCACAGCAAAAAGCCGCGCATGTTTCTGCATCAGCCGCGCCAACGCATAGAGATACCGCGCACGACCCGCGCCTCCCAGCTTGGTCCAGCCCTTCTGCGCCTTGCGCGCAGCCGCAACCGCCGCATCCACATCCGCCTGTGCGCCTTGCGTCAGATGCGCGAGCACCTCGCCATTCGCCGGATTGCGGCTTTCGAACACCTGGCCGGGATTGGTCATCGCGCCGTTGATGAAATGCCCGAACCGATCTCCCTGATCGACCAACCATGCCAGCGCATCCGCCGCCGTTTCCGGTGCGGTTCCGTAGTCCATACTCTCGAAAATCTCTTGTACGGTCATTGGAAAGTGCCTTTCAAAAGCAGGAAAACAACATAGGCCAGCCAAAGGAGGGCCGCCCCCCGGATCACCCATTCAACCCGGCGGGTCCGGTCATGCAAATGCGCAAACCTCTGCAAGCCTTCGGGCGGATCGGCAGGTGGCTCAAACGCGGGTTCGGGCCCCAGCATCCGCTGCATCAGCGTCGGCAAATCGCGCACCGCGCGTTTCAGTTTGCGCCGCCGCCAGTTCTGCGCCCCCAGCCACATCAGCGCCGAGAGGCCAAACAACAGGACCATTGGGTTATTGCCCATCGTCTTGCCTCACCCGGCCGCATGGCGCCACGATGCCGAATAGGCACCGGTGACATGATGTTCCAACTGACGTTCGATATCACCCAGAAGAGACGAGGCGCCAAAGCGGAACAGATCATTCTGCACCCAGCGATCGCCCAACTCTTCCTTCATCAGAGCAAGGTAAACCAGCGCATCCTTGGCCTTGGAAATTCCGCCCGCAGGCTTGTAACCAACGCGGTAGCCTGTCTCTTCGAAATAATCACGGATCGCCCGGATCATCACCAGCGACACCGGCAATGTGGCGTTCACGTTTTCCTTGCCGGTCGAGGTTTTGATGAAATCCGCCCCCGCCATCATGCAAACCAAAGACGCCCTTGCGACGTTCTGCAATGTGCCCAATTCGCCCGTGGCCAGAATGGCCTTCACATGCGCGTCCCCACATGCCGCACGAAACGCGCGCATCTCATCATAAAGCGCCTGCCAATTTCCCGTCAGCACATGCCGACGCGAAATCACGATGTCGATCTCAGCAGCCCCTGCCTTCACACTCTCTTCGATCTCGGCCACACGCAGGTGGAACGGCGACAGACCTGCCGGAAACCCCGTGCTGACCGCAGCCACTGGAATTCCTGTGCCCGCCAGCGCGTCAACCGCGGCCTCGACCATGTCGTGATAAACACAGACCGCGCCCACCTTGAGGCCATCCATGCCCAGCGCCCCGAGCAAATCAGTCCGCACTGGTTGCCGTGCCTTGGCACACAGCCGCGCCACACGTCCAACGGTGTCATCCCCGGCCAGTGTCGTGAGGTCGATGCAGGACACAGCCCGGCACAACCACGCCGCCTGATAGGCCTTCTTCACCGACCGCCGCCCCGGCAAAGTTGCCGCCCGCCGCTCGATCGCCGATCGGTTCGCGGTAGCCCGCATCACCCAATCCAGATCCAGCGCCATCCCCGGATTGCGCGGCTCAAGCGTCTGCGGCAAATGCACTGCTTCACGTGTCGTCGTCTGCATGGATCACTCACTCCTTGAAGGCGGATGCTGACACGGCGACACCGCGTGTACAAGACACGACGCCGCGTAGCGCGCCCCTATTGGATCAGGTTCGAGAACCACCGCTTGAACGCGCTCTTCTGCGGCCGCAGGATCGGCAGGTGCAGGATGCGCGGTTTAGGCTGATCGGAATAGATCAGCTCCGAAACTTCGAAGATGCGCTTGTTGAATTGCGGCGGGAAGACATAGAACCGCAATTCCGAATTCCACAACGTCTCGCGGAACGTCGGCTGGTCGATCTTCATCCCCGCCGCATCATACGCCGACTGCCAGTCATCAAAGAACCGATCCGTCTCTGTGTTCTTGCGATAGAGCAGCACCCCACAATTGATCTCGGGAAAGGTCTCGGGCACTTCGGTCTGCCACTTTCGTTTGTGCCGCGGTCGATGCCACAGCATCACATGCGCGCCACATAGATCGAACCGCTGCAAGAGATCGAAGAGTGACGACAAATCCGCCCGGATCATCGTGTCATTGTCGAGATACAAAGTCTCGTCAAACGGGCTGAACTTGAGCGCCCCCACCTTGGGCCGCGTCATCTCTGACGGAATGACAAAGCTCTGATCGAACCCGCTTGTGTCATCGCCTGCCGCACACCAGATCGCCACCTGCAAACCCGGGTTGTGCGTCTTGACTGACGCCGCCGACCGCCGCGCCACATCCACATGCGCCTTCCCCCAAGCCACATACATCACACCGCGTGTGCGGTTCTGCTCCGACATCAAACCTCTCCTTCACACCTGCGTTGCCTAGCGCCCCGCCTGCATCAAGTAAATCCGCCACGCGCTTTCCCCTTGACCGACCGCACCAGAGCGGGAATGCAGTGAGGCGATGACAACACCCTTCTTCTCTGATCTGCACGCCCGGGCGCACGGGTTCCT
Organism: uncultured Marivita sp.; assembly: GCA_947503115.1. Taxonomy (GTDB): domain Bacteria; phylum Pseudomonadota; class Alphaproteobacteria; order Rhodobacterales; family Rhodobacteraceae; genus Marivita. The sequence goes on along the minus strand of CANNCS010000069.1, from coordinate 10,371 downwards.
GTCTGACATCACGCAGGTGGACAGCTTGATCCCCGGCGCGGTTCTGGTCTCGGCCAGCTATGACGAGGCTGCCTTTTCCGACGATCTCTTCGACCGGCTGGATATTCCCCAATCACCCATCCTCACCCGCGCCGTCCCACGCCGCAGGGCCGAATTTCTCGCCGGTCGCACAATGGCGCAGGCCGCCATGGCCAGCCTGGGCGTGCCCCTACTCCCCGTCGAAAACGCTCCCAGTCGCGCACCGCTCTGGCCCAAAGGCCTCTACGGCTCGATCAGCCACGCGCGGGGACGCTGTGCCTGCCTTCTGTCGCAGGACACCGGACGCAGCTTCGGGATCGACACCGAAGCCATCGCTGAAGGCCGATCCCTCAACGCGATTCTGACACAGACCCTATCCAAGACAGAACGCGTGCTTGTCTCAAACGGCCCCTATCCGGCCAACACCAACGCCACACTGACCTTCTCAGCCAAAGAGGCTCTTTTCAAAGCACTCTACCCACAGGTCGGCCACCATTTCGGCTTTGACGCTGCCACGCTGACCGAACCGCCGCACAAGGACAGCCTGACCCTGTCGCTGACCACCAACCTCACAGACACTCTGCCGAAGGGCAGCCGCTTTGACATCCACCTCACCCTCACGCCGACTCATGTGTCGACATGGCTCTCCGTACCCAAACCCTGATCTTCTTCTTTTTCCAAATATGCAAAACCCCCTCTGACACAGCGCGGAACGCCTGTCTGACTCGAATCACTGGAAAAAGAACAAAATAAGAACATAAAAGAGGGGTATGTTCGCAGAGCTATCGATCACCTCCAATTTCTCCTTCCTCACCGGGGCCTCCCACCCCGAGGAATACATGGAGCGTGCCGCGATCTTGGGCCTATCGGCCATCGCCATCACCGATACCAACTCGGTGGCGGGCATTGTCCGCGCCTGGGCCGAAGGAAAAAACCTCCAACGCCTGCTTCGCGAACGCACCGAACTTGAAGCCCGAAATGGCCCCATCGGCCCACCCGTGCCAGATCATATCAACCACCGGCGCTCGCACATCCTCACCCATGTGCCCCGGCTGATCCCCGGCGCCAGAATCGTCACCGACACCGGCTTCACCGCCACGGCACTGGCCAGCACCCGCCTAGGCTGGGCACAGCTCTGCCGCCTCATCACCACCGGCCGCCGCCGTGCGCCCAAGGGCGACTGCCACCTGACATTCGACGACCTACTGCATTGTTCGAACGGCCTGCACTGGCTACTGCATCCCCCCTCACATGTCCCAACAGTCAAAAGCGGCGCGTGTGACTGGCAGTCACAGGCGCGACGGCTGTTGCGCCGCTTCCCCGGACAAACCCATGTCCTGCTCGGTCCGCGCTATGACGGGCAGGATACCCCGCGCTTTGACCGCATCGCGGCGTTGGCTGAGACGCTGGGCCTGCCCACCGTGGCCTCGGCCGCTCCGATCATGCACCACGGCCGCCGCCGCAAGCTGGCCGATGTTGTCACAGCCATCCGCCAAGGCTGCCGCGTCGACGAACTGGGCACCAAGGCGCTCGCCAATGGCGAACAACGCCTGCGGTCCGAGGCCGAAATGTGCTACCTGCTCGGCCCCCATGCCGATGCCGTAGACCGTGCCGCCCAACTTGCCAGCACCTGCCAATTCGACCTCGGCGAACTCCGCTACGAATATCCCAGTGAAATCACCGGGTCCGAAACCGCGTCGCAACACCTGTCACGCCTCGCCCATGAAGGGCTGAAGTGGCGCTATCCGCATGGCGCACCGGACAAGGTGAAAAAGCTGCTGGCGCATGAACTCACCCTGATCGGCAAACTGAAATACGAGCCCTATTTCCTCACCGTGCGCGACATCGTCGCTTTCGCCCGGGACCGTGGCATCCTCTGTCAGGGGCGCGGCTCCGCTGCCAACTCGGTGGTCTGCTACTGCCTCGGCGTGACCTCGGTTTCCCCCGAAATCGGCACGATGGTGTTCGAACGCTTCGTCTCCGAGGCCCGCGACGAACCACCCGACATTGACGTCGATTTCGAACATGAACGCCGCGAAGAGGTGATCCAGCATATCTACGACCGCTACGGCCGCCACCGCGCGGGTCTTTGTGCCACCGTCATCCATTATCGCGGCAAACGCGCCATCCGCGAGGTCGGCAGCGCCATGGGCCTGTCTCAAGACACCATTGGCGCACTCTCTTCCCAGCTTTGGGGCTTCTTCTCGACCAATGGCCTCGAAGAACACCGCATGCGCGAGATCGGGCTTGATCCGAACGATCACCGCCTCAAACTGACGATGGAGCTGATCTTCGAGATCATCGGCTTCCCCCGCCACCTGTCCCAACATGTCGGCGGCTTCATCATCACCGAAGGGCGGCTGGACGAACTGGTCCCCATCGAAAACGCCACGATGGAAGACCGCACCGTCATCTGTTGGGACAAAGACGATATCGACGCGCTGGGAATCCTCAAGGTCGATGTGCTGGCGCTTGGAATGCTGTCCTGCATCCGCAAGGCGTTCGACCTGATGACACTGCATCACGGCCAGACCTACAATCTTGCGACCCTGCCCCCAGAGGACCCCAAGGTCTACGACATGCTCTGCCGCGCCGACAGCATCGGGGTGTTTCAGGTCGAATCCCGCGCGCAGATGAACTTCCTGCCTCGCATGAAGCCCCGTACCTTCTACGATCTGGTGATCGAAGTGGCGATCATCCGCCCTGGCCCCATTCAGGGCGACATGGTTCACCCCTATATTCGGCGTCGCAACGGCGAAGAAGAGGTCAGTTTTCCCTCGGACGAATTGGGCGCAGTGCTGGGCAAGACGCTCGGCGTACCACTCTTTCAGGAACAGGCGATGCAGATCGCCATCGTCGGTGCGGGCTTCACGCCCGAACAAGCCGACCGCCTGCGCCGTTCTCTGGCCACGTTCAAGAAACACGGCAATGTGTCAGAGTTCCGCACCCTTTTCATGCGCGGCATGCGCAACAAAGGGTATGATGAGGATTTCGCCGAACGCTGCTTTTCCCAGATCGAAGGCTTCGGCTCTTACGGCTTCCCCGAAAGCCACGCCGCCAGCTTTGCCCTGCTGGTCTATGCCAGTGCATGGATCAAGCACCACCACCCCGGCATCTTCGCCTGCGCGTTGCTGAATTCCCAACCCATGGGCTTCTACGCCCCCGCCCAGATCGTGCGCGATGCGCGCGAACATGGCGTGACTGTCCTGCCGGTCTGCATCAACGCCAGCTTCTGGGACAACGTGATGGAACCCGACGCCAAGGGCGGCCTCGCCCTGCGGCTGGGCTTTCGCCAGATCAAAGGGCTGCACGAAGAGGACGCGTCATGGATCGCCGCCGGACGCGGCAATGGCTATCAAAGCGTCGGCGACCTCTGGCGTCGCGCCGGGCTTGATCCGGCCACCATCGCGCGCCTTGCCGAAGCCGACACCTTCCGCGATCTGCGTCTCACTCGCCGTCAGGCGTTGTGGGAGGCCAAGGCGCTGACCACCCGCAAGACCCTGCCGCTGTTTGACGGCGACATCGATGGCGAAGCGATCCATGAACCCGCCGCTTTGCTGCCGCAGATGACCGAAGGCGAACAGGTGGTCGAAGATTACGTCGCCATGCGCCTCACCCTGCGCCGCCACCCGGTGGCCCTTTTGCGGCACATTTTGACGCCGGATCCGTCCCGTACGGTTGCACCTTACGTTTCAGCAACCGAACCGTACAAACCACCAATGCCGCTACCCTTCACCCGTGCGAACCCGGATTGACCGGAAACGCCATGTTGAACTGCCGCAATCCATCGCTGGAAAACTGCACCGCACGCGTGTCCCGCACCCGATAGGCCCAGCCCATCATCTCGAACCGCTTGAACAGCGCCCGCCCCAATGACCCCGCCAAATGAGGCCGCCGCGCGCTCCAGTCCAGACAGGTCCGACACACCGGCGCACGGGATTTTACCAACTGGTCAAAATCCACACCAAGCGTTCGAACAAACCCTTGCCCAGCCTCTGTCAGAAACAGATCGCCTCCCCGCAACCTCATGAAATCCCGTGCAAAAAGACTATCGTAAAGCTGTATCCCACGGGAACCAGCCAAATGGTTGTAACACACCCGCGCCTCGCGCAATTGCGCATCTTTTGGCCCAGTCCGTGTCCTCAGAAGCCCCTGACCCGCGGCAAATCCCATCAGCACCTCAAGAACCTGCGCCACATCCTCACCTGCCAGCGCGAAATATTTGTGCCGTCCCTGACGCGTTTCCTTGACCAGCCCACCATCCAGCAACCGCCCCAGATGCGACGACGCAGTCGAGGCAGAAACCCCGGCCTCTCCCGCCAATTCACTGGCCGTCAACGCTTTTCCGCTCATCAACGCAGTCAGAATATTCGCCCGCGCCGGATCACCAATCAGCGCCGCAATCCGCGCAATGTCAGGTCCATGTTTCATGACGATCACCTTACACTCATGATCAACACGCACAATTCGATCCAGATCGAAATATCAGCGTTGCAACCCATGCCACAAACAGGTCAGCAAACGGAAAGGACACCCATGCTCACCTGCATCATCCGATACAAAATCGATCCGACCAAGAAAGCCCAGTTCGAAACCTACGCTCGCAACTGGGGTCAGGCGATCCCACGCTGCGGCGCTGATCTGATCGGATACTTCGCTCCACACGAAGGTTCCAGCACTCTCGCCTATGGCATCTATAATATTGAAAACCTTGCACAATACGAAGCATACCGCGCCCGCCTTGCAGCTGATCCTCTGGGTCAGGAAAACTACGCCTTTGCCCAATCCGAAAGGTTCCTCTTGCGCGAAGATCGCACCTTCCTAAAAGTCTGCTCGACGCCACACGGGAGCCACACATGATCGCCATCATCTTCGAACTCATGCCTGCAGAGGGCCAGAAAGACGCCTATCTCGACATCGCTGCCACCATGCGCCCACTGGTCGAGCAGGTCGAAGGCTTCATCTCGGTCGAACGCTTTCAAAGCCTGACAAACCCGGACAAACTGCTCTCAATCAGCTTTTTCGAAGACGAAGACGCCGTCCACCGTTGGCGCGAACTGGCCGGACACCGCAACGCCCAATCCAAAGGCCGCACCGGCATCTTTTCGGATTACCGCCTGCGCGTCTGCCATGTCATGCGGGACTACGGCATGTTCGATCGCGAACAGGCACCCGAGGACAGCGTGAAGGTGCACGGCTGACAGCTTCTTCTTTTTGCAAATATGCAAACGAAACTTTGCAAACTGCACAGCGCCCGAAACCGCGTCACAACACCACTGGCCCGAGAACAAAGCCGAAGGCGCTGACAAGACAAAAAGAATGGGCGCCCGCAGGCGCCCATGCAATTCAGTCAGACCCTTCAAATCAGATCCCGACGTCGATCATCGCTTTCGCAAGGATCGGCACCGAATCCTTGTTAAGACCCGCGATATTCAGACGCGAGTCCCCAACAAGGTAGATCCCATGCTCCGCGCGCAGACGTTCTACCTGTTCGGGTGTCGCGCCAAGCCGCGAGAACATACCGCGGTGCTGCGCAATGAAACCGAAGCGATCCGAACCTGACAGACGCTGCAACTCGACGGCCAGCTGCTCGCGCAGACCCAGCATGCCATTGCGCATCTCTTCCAGTTCCGCAGCCCACTCTGCGCGCAGTGCGTCATCGCTCAGAACCATGGTCACCAACCGCGCCCCGTGATCCGGCGGGAAGGAATAGTTCTGGCGGTTCAGATAGGCCAAGGTCCCTTGGTTCAGCTTGTGCGCCGACGGGTTCGCCGCGACGGCCATCAACAGACCTGTGCGTTCGCGGTAGATGCCAAAATTCTTGGAGCAGCTTGCCGCAATAATCGTTTCCGGCACTGACGACGCGATCAGGCGAGTCGCCGCCGCATCTTCTTCGAGCCCGTCACCAAAGCCTTGATAGGCGATGTCGACCATCGGGGTTGCACCTGTCTTGATCAGCAGATCAACCAGCGCTTTCCACTCGGTCATGTTCAGGTTGGCCCCGGTCGGGTTGTGACAGCAGCCATGCACAAGCACGATATCCCCTGGACCCGCCTGCGCGAGGTCTTGCATCATGCCGCCGAAATCCACACCGCGCGATTCTTCGTCAAAATAGCGATAGGGCACCATATTCATGCCCATGTGCTTGAGGATCGACAAGTGGTTCGGCCATGTCGGATCACTGACGAACACCTTAGCGTCAGAATTGGCCATGCGCACCATGTCAAAGCCCTGACGCACAGCACCCGTACCGCCCGGAGTGGCCACCGCCGCCACATTGGCACGCGGCACAGCATCGCCCAGAACCATCGCAACCATTGCATCGGCAAAGGCCGGATCACCTGCAAGGCCGGTATAGGCCTTTGTCGTCTCGGCTTCCCACAACTGTTGCTCGGCGTTTTTGATCGCGCGCATGATCGGTGTGTTGCCAGACGCGTCCTTATAGACGCCGACGCCAAGGTCGATTTTCCCATCGCGCGGATCTTCGCGATAGGTCTGCATCAGCGCAAGGATTTTGTCTGCGGGTTGTTCCTTGAGGGACTCGAACATCAATTGTCTCCAGTGGCTACGGGAACCGTGGGGAACATCCCCCATTCGGACCACGAGCCGTCGTAAAGGGAATGGTCGTCTTTGCCCATACGCGCCATCGCAAGCGACAGGATCGCCGCGGTCACGCCAGAGCCACATGTGGTAATGGCCGGCTTGGAAAGATCCACGCCAGCGGCTTCAAAGATCGCGCGGGTGTCTTCGGGCGATTTCATCGTCTGATCCCCATTGAGCAGACTTGCGTAATGCACGTTTTTCGATCCGGGGATGTGACCGCCGCGCATACCGGCGCGAGGTTCAGGCTCTTCGCCCCGGAACCGGCCAGAGGACCGCGCGTCGATGATCTCTTGGTCGCGCAGCTTGGAGGCGGCAGACACCTGCGTTACATCCTTGACCAGATGTGCTTGACGCCGAACCGTCATGTGTCGGTCGCGGATGATCGGCGGCATGTCTTCAAGTTCACGGCCCTCTGCGACCCACTTCGGCAAACCACCATCCAACACAGCCACGTCGTTCTGACCCATCAGTTTGAACAGCCACCAGACGCGCGCGGCAGAGAACAGACCCGCGCCGTCATAGACGACGACCTGATGTCCATCGCCAACGCCCATAGCCCGCATCCGCGACATGAACTTTTCAATCGGAGGTGCCATATGCGGTAGGTCAGAGCGGCTGTCGGAAATCTCGTCGATATCAAAGAACCGTGCGCCGGGGATGTGACCCTCGGCATATTCGGCCCTCGCATTCCGGTCACTGCCGGGCATGTACATCGACGCATCTAGAATACGCAGATCAGGGTCGCGCATATGCGAGGCGAGCCAGTCTGTCGAAACCAGAGTTTTCGGGTCGTCCTGTGCCATATCTGTCGCCACATCTGATTAGGATCGGTTCTGCATAGAACCCAGACGACCGACTCGCAAGCGATTGACCTCAGCACGCCAAGCGATGCGTTAACGCGTCGTCGCTTTCCGTCGCCGAAAAGCCGCCCGCGTCCCTAGCCCGCGTTCTTCAGCAAACGTTGCTTTTGACGGCCCCAATCCCGCTTGGCTTCGGTTTCGCGCTTGTCGTGGTTTTTCTTACCCTTCGCGATACCCAGCTTCATCTTCACCTTACCTTTGTCATTGAAGTAAAGCACCAGAGGCACGATGGTCATGCCCTTGCGCTGGGTCTCGTTCCAAAGCCGCGACAGTTCCTTGCGCGACACCAAAAGCTTGCGACGGCGGCGTTCCTCATGTGGGAACATCGCCCGGTTGTAGGGCGCGATATAAGAGTTCACCAGCCAAAGCTCACCGTCTTCGACCGCTGCATAACACTCGGTGATGTTCGCGCTGTTCTCGCGCAGGGACTTCACTTCGGAGCCTTGCAGAACAATGCCTGCCTCAAGATCGTCCTCGATGGCATAGTCGAACCGCGCTCGACGGTTGTCGGCGATTACCTTGTAGTTCGGATTGTCCTTCGGCTTGGCCATCGGTGCGGTCTCCTTTGCCCGCGAGAGGGGTAGATATAAGATGTCGCGACGGTTTTGAAACCGCTTTTGCAATGCGATCACGGAAAAGGGCGAACCAAGTGGTCCGCCCTTTCGCATTTCAGGTCGGTCGAACGACTTAGGTGAACTTCTTGATCTCACCTGACTTGAGGCGCGACCAGTAGCTGTTCAGCTCTCGCTTCACGATGGGCATCAGGACATAGAGACCGATGATGTTCACCACCGCCATCGCAAAGATCGCCGCATCCGAGAAGTCGATGACCGGGCCAAGGCTGGCCGCTGCGCCGATGATGACGAAGAGGCAGAAGATAACCTTGAAGGTCAGTTCCTGTCCTTTGCCTTCCCCAAAAAGGTAGGTCCACGCCTTGAGGCCGTAATAGGACCACGAGATCATGGTGGAGAAAGCAAACAGGATCACCGCCAGCGCCAGAATGTATTTGAAACCACCGATGGAAGACGAGAACGCAGCAGAGGTCAGTGCCACGCCGGATGTTCCGCCCACCGTTTGGATCGCCGTGCCTGCTTCGTTCAACAGGTAGTTGCCTGTGTTCGGATCCGAAATAAGCTGACCCGTGATGATGATCACAAGCGCCGTCATTGTGCAGACAACCACGGTGTCGATCAACGGCTCCAACAGCGACACGAAGCCTTCGGTGATCGGCTCTTTCGTGCGAACCGCCGAGTGCGCAATCGCTGCAGACCCAACGCCCGCTTCGTTCGAGAACGCAGCCTGTTTGAAGCCTTGGATCAGCGCGCCGACAAAACCGCCCGCCACACCAAGCCCGGTAAATGCGCCTGCGAAGATTTGACCAAAGGCCCAGCCGATCTTGTCGTAGTTCATCAAAAGGATAATCAGCGCTGTGCCAACATAGATCACGCCCATGATCGGCACGACCTTTTCGGTCACCCGCGCAATGGACTTCAGCCCGCCGACGATCACCGCAAAGACGATCCCGGCAAAGACCACGCCCGTGATCCAACCGGGGTATTCGCCAAATACATTGGTCAACTGCGCATGGGCCTGATTGGCCTGGAACATATTACCGCCACCCAGCGCGCCAAGGATACAGAAGATCGAGAACATGATCGCGAGGAACCTACCACCCCCAACGCCACGTTCGGCAAAGCCTTTGGTCAGGTAGTACATCGGACCACCAGAGACGGTGCCATTGGCATATTCGTTGCGGTATTTCACGCCCAGCGTACATTCGGTGAACTTGGACGCCATACCCAGAAGACCTGCGAGGATCATCCAGAACGTGGCACCCGGCCCACCAATGCCGATGGCTACCGCAACACCAGCGATGTTACCCAAACCCACGGTACCCGATAGAGCAGTGGCCAAGGCCTGAAAGTGGCTGACCTCGCCCGCATCGTTCGGGTCCGAGTAATCGCCTTTTACCAGCGCAATGGCATGGCCGAAGGCGCGGAATTGGATCACACCGAAATAAACGGTGAATACGGTTGCAGCGACCACCAGCCAGCCCACAATCCATGGGAAACTGGTACCGGGGAAGTTGCTGAAGATCAGGCTGACGAACCAACCTGTGGAGCTGGCAAAGATGCCGTTGATGGTTTCATCAATGGATTGCGCCGAGGCCGAAATGGCCGCGAACAATGTGAAAAAGACGGCCAAAACCGCCGTCGGGAAAAGACGAGTCATCTCTTAAATTCCTTGTGCGGTTATGGAACGATGGTGCAGGGAACAGGGGCCACCTGAACCAGAGACCCGGCGACCGAGCCAAAGACACGGCTCGACAAGCCGCCATCGCCATCGCGACCGATGACCATCTGCGTCGCGCCTTCTTTCTTGGCGACATCGCACAGAGTCTTGGCGACGTGGCCATATTTGATCTGGGTTTCCACGGGAACGCCCGCAGCGGCGATCGTTGACTTGAGCGGTGCCATCAGCGCCTTTTCCGCGCGCTCCAGTCCTTCGGTCCGGCGGGCATGCCGCTCTTCAATTTCTTCGGGTGTAAGAAAGGAATAAGGAGACCATTCCAGCACATGAACAATAAGGATACTTCCACCTTGGGCAGTGGCCCGCGAAACGGCAAAATCAAGCGCCCGTTTCGCAACATCACTGCCGTCGTATCCAACGACGAATTTCTCAGACATAATGTCCCCCTTTGGAATATTCCCGGTCTCAAGGCCGGTGTCGGCAAACTACCATCGCCGGCAAAGTCCATTTGCCTCAATTCATCGCTCACGGGCGCTGAACGCTGCAAAGATCTGCCCCGGATCAGTCTTATACCAAGGGCTGCGATCATTGACCCACTTTCGCCCAATCTCTGGTTCCGATTGACGTGATGACGTCCGGT
>CANNCS010000068.1 GCA_947503115.1 uncultured Marivita sp. | reverse complement strand
GCCATGGAATCAGAGCGCGGGCGAGCTGGGAACCTCAGAAATCCCTAATGAGTCAGAAGCCAGCCCCTTTGGTATAAAGCTCTTTATAATCGACCACGGCGAAACCGATCTTGCGAAACAGCGCAAACCAATCGGCAATCGTCAGGTTGAAGGTCACACCGCTTGGGTCAATTTCGACATCCGTCCAGTCCGCCCCCCACAGGCCGCGATAAGGGCGATGCAACAAGAGCTCACACGGCGCACCGTTCAACGGTGTGCAAATGATTGACAAAGGATGGTTTCCCAGAAACACCAATCGTCCACCGGGCCGCAAAAGCCGCCACGCCTCGCGCAGCCAGATCTCGGGCTGGCACCAGATTGCGGCACCATATTCGGAAATCGCATAGTCGAACGCCGCATCAGGCAGCCCCGTCGCCTCGGCATTGGCCTCAAGAAACGTGATCTGCGCACTATATTGCTTGGCCAAACGCCGCGCAGTGCTCAGTTGCTCGGACGAAAGGTCGAGTGCCGTAACCCGTGCGCCACGTTGTTCCATCCAAGAGGACACATATCCGGTGCCACACCCAAGCTCGACAGCATCAAGCCCGTCGAGACTGTCAGGAAAGAGGCCTAGCTCACTCTCGGTCAGTCCCCAGATGCCCCACTGCGGATCGGAGGCCCAGAGCCGTTCTCCGCTTGCAATCCAGTTCCTGGCATCGGCGTTCCAGACGCCGCGATTGACGGAAATATGGTCTTTGGTCATGTCGAAAAATCACTTGGAAAAAATGAACGCGGCTGCCGCAGTATTCCGCGACAGCCCGTCAGTTCCTAGCAAAAATTCAGAGGTCTGCGCCAACACCCCTCCAAGGGTCTTGCCGACGCGATTTCGAAATCGCGTCCCACGCCGTTTCGAAACGGCTTACCCCTTCGGACCAATCATGTCCTCGGGACGGACAACCTTGTCAAAGGTCTCGGCATCCACAAAGCCCAGCGCAATCGCCTCTTCCTTGAGGGTCGTACCGTTTTTATGCGCTGTCTTGGCAACCTTGGTGGCGTTGTCATAGCCGATGGTCGGCGCCAGCGCCGTCACCAGCATGAGCGACTCTTTCATCAGCTTGTCGATGCGCGGCTCATTGGCTTCGATGCCCAGCAGCATCCGCTCGGTAAAGCTGTCCGCGGCGTCGCCCAAAAGCTGCATCGACTGCAACAGGTTATAAGCCATCATCGGGTTGTAGACGTTCAGCTCAAAATGACCCTGCGACCCAGCGAACTTGATCGCAGCATCGTTGCCCATCACATGGGCGGCCACCTGCGTCAGCGCTTCAGCCTGCGTCGGGTTCACCTTGCCCGGCATGATCGAAGACCCAGGTTCGTTTTCCGGCAGGATCAATTCGCCCAGCCCCGAACGCGGGCCAGAACCCAGGAATCGGATATCGTTCGCGATCTTGTAGCAAGAGCCTGCCACGGTCGCCAAAGCACCCGACATGAAAACCATCGCGTCATGTGCGGCCAACGCCTCGAACTTGTTGGGCGCGGTCACAAAAGGCAGACCAGTGATCTCGGCCATGTTTGCCGCTACGGTTTCGCCCCAGCCCTTTTTGGTGTTGAGCCCAGTACCAACAGCCGTGCCACCCTGCGCCAGCTCGTAAATGCCCGGCAGGCAGGCTTTCACCCGCGCGATGCCCTGACGAATCTGATGCGCATAGCCCGAGAACTCCTGCCCCAGTGTCAGCGGCGTTGCGTCCTGGGTGTGGGTTCGGCCAATTTTGATAATGTCTTTGAATTCTTCGGCTTTTTGCTCAAGCCCCGCCGCCAGCTTTTCCAGCCCCGGCAGCAGCGTATCGCGTACCATCATCGCTGCAGCAATGTGCATCGCCGTCGGGAAGGTGTCGTTCGACGACTGGCCCATGTTGCAGTGGTCGTTCGGGTGCACCGGGTCTTTCGATCCGATCACACCGCCCAAAATTTCAATTGCGCGGTTCGCGATCACTTCGTTGGCGTTCATGTTCGACTGGGTACCCGACCCGGTTTGCCAGACGACCAGCGGGAAGTTGTCGTCGAACTTACCCTCGATCACCTCGCCTGCCGCCTGAACGACCGCATCGGCCAGACGCGGGTCCATATCGCCCGACGCCTTGTTCGCCTGCGCGCAGGCTTTCTTGATCACGCCCAGCGCGCGCACGATGGCGACGGGCTGCTTTTCCCAGCCAATCGGGAAATTCATGATCGAGCGCTGCGTTTGTGCGCCCCAATACTTTTCGGACGGCACCTCAAGCGGGCCAAAACTGTCGGATTCGATGCGGGTCTGAGCCATCTGGGCCTCCTCGGTATGCAGCTGCATGCCGTTTAGCCTCAACCGCCGCCTTCGGCAATTGTCAAACTGGCGCAGGTGTTACTTGCGGAACGTATCGAGACTGACGACCTCAGCGTCCTTGCGCTCGGTCTCGGACGCCTCTGGCTCTTTCGGCTTCGCGCGTCCCTTGATCTCTTTGACCGGTTGGGCAGTGGGAACCAAAGCCCCGTCTTCCAGACCTTCGCCGTCCATGCTTTCGAACCGAAGCCCGAATTCAACCGACGGATCGACAAAAGTCAGCACTGCATCAAAGGGAATGTACAGCCGCTCAGGTGCGTCACCAAAGTTCAAGGTCACTGCAAAACCGTCGTCCGTTACCTCAAGATTGTCGAACCAATGCTGCATCACAACAGTCATCTCACCGGGATAGCGATCCGACAGCCAGTCGGCTATTTCGACATCGGGATGACCAGTGTCAAAGGTGATAAAAAAGTGATGTTCACCGGGGAGGCCATCCCTTTGGACGTCCTCGAGAACGGTGCGGATCAATCCGCGCATCGCCTGATGCATTAGGCTGCCATAATTGATGCCAGTCGTCATCGCCGTCATCGCCGTCATCCCCTGAGTCTGCCCTCATCATATGGCATTAAATCGAAAACAAAAGGCTTCGCATGCCCCAAAGTCACGCAAGATGCGGAAAACATTCAACCAAAGACAGAACTGATTTCTCGCAAGATTTTTCGGCGGATCGCGCGGGCATAATCTCTGTGTCCCCGCGCGGTTTCAACGAACCCGTCGGCGGTGATCACGTTGCGCTGGTAGAAATTGGTGATCGCCCTTCCCAGCCCTTCGATGGCTAGACCATTCACCGTGATACCCGACCGTTCTGCAGTGCGGCGCATCTGTCGAACCTCTCCGCCCGCATTGGGAGTGCCGTCGCCCGACATGTCGATCACCTGGCGCGCGCAGTTCGGGCCGCTGTCGAAATGGCGCAGCGCATAGCGCAGTGCTTCGGCAGGCGCGGTGTTTGACATCACAAAGGCGCGTGGCAGCCGTTCCACAGCTGAAGCAAACAATTGCACATGGCTGGGACTGACCATCTGTGTCCAATCGAGGCTCACCTCCTGCGCATCCACGCCGGACCATTGGATCACACTCAGCGCCACCTGATCGCGCACCAGAATTTCTGCGACTTCAGGATCGCGCAGGGCTGCGGCCAGCCCATCTATCTGAAGCCGATACTCGCCCGGATCCACAGATTGCGAGACATCCATGGTTAGAATCAGCGCCGTCCGGCACGCCTGTGCCGGTTGGGCGAGGCACAGACATAAAAGAACACACCGCCAAATCATCGCCCCCAATGACGCCTCCAAATAAGCCTACGTCAAGGAAAGAACGCGTGAGCAGATGGTCCCAGATGGCGATTTTCCCTTTGATCTTGCCGCCATGCCGACTTCATATGCAGCAAACAGAGGAGGAGACCACCATGCGCGCAGCCGTGATCCGGGCGTTCAACGAAGATCTTTCCATTGAAACCGTGCCCGACCCGGCCTGCCCCGACAATGGCGTTGTCCTTCAGGTCGAAGCCTGCGGCGTATGCCGTTCGGACTTTCACGGCTGGACCGGGGAACACCCCAAGGTCAAACCGGGCGACATTCTGGGCCACGAATACTGCGGCACGGTGGTCGAAGCCGGTGCGAACGCCAAACACAAGGTCGGCGAACGACTGATTGCACCGTTCATCCTGTCCTGCGGGTCATGCCCTGCGTGCCATACTGGCGTCTCAAACACTTGCGCCAACCAGATCGTGCCGGGTTTCGGGTCCGCAGGCGCTTATGCCGAACTGGTGGCGGTGCCCTTTGACCATAACCTTGTGCCCCTCCCTGCGTCGATGACCGCTGCACTGGCCGCCGGCCTGGGTTGTCGTGTGACAACCGCCTGGCACGCGCTGACCGATCGCGCAAATGTCCGCGCGGGCGAATGGGTCGCGATCCATGGCACGGGTGGGATTGGCCTGTCGGCGATGCTCTTGGCCAAGATGCTGGGCGCACAAGTGGTGGTGGTCGACGTGGTGGATGAAAAGCTGGAACACGCAAAAAGCCTTGGCGCGGATGCCGCGGTGAACGCAGCAAAGACCAACGCCGCCAGTGCAATCCACGACATCACCGGCGGCGGCGCCCATGTATCCATCGAAGCTTTGGGAATCGAAGTGACCACCAACGCTTCTATCGACTGTCTCCGTATCCTTGGCCGCCATGTTCAAGTCGGAATGCCCGCAGGCGACAACGGCATGATGAGCGTCAACATGCGCGGAATCTATGGCAAGCAGCTGTCCTTTTTCGGTACACGCGGCATGCCAGCCTGGAAGTACCCGACGCTGCTTGACATGATCGAACGTGGTCAGGTGGACATCCGGCCAATGGTCTCGCGCGAAGTCACACTATCGGGCGCAAGCGCCGAATTGGCGGCAATGCGCGGCCCGACACCACCGGGCACAGCGGTGATCACAGACTTCACCCAATAAGTGAGCTTTGCACGATAGTGAATTGAAAATGCAGGCTTCTGTTGCCAGGTGCCTGCGAACCCCGCCTTACGCGGCTAGGCGCAAGGGCTTAAAGTTCGGTTTTGCGAACAGCTTACGCTGCGAGCGCTACCGGAGCATGGTTGTCATTTGCAACTATACTTAGCGAACCGATAACGGTGGTATCTCACCGGGACAAAGCTAACGTGTTTAGACGTTCGTCGATCCTATTTCGGCCCCATGGTCCTGCAAATGACAGGGTGTTGGTGGAGCCGCCGGGTACCGCCCCCGGGTCCGAGCCGCTTATTGAACGCGCGTTTATGTCCATAGTCCCCGAAGGAACAACAGGAATATCGGGGTTTTGTGTCCCGAATTCAAGGGGCATCTGGCGCAATCTCGCAAGCTGGCGCATGATATGATCAGCAAGAGGATAAAGCCGATGAGCGATGCACAAACCGTATCTTTCACGCAGATGAAGGATGGCACCAAGGAAGACTACGAACTTCTGGAAAAACTCGAAAAGCCGTACCTGTCTCTGACCCCGGATCGCATTCTTGATGAGTTGCGCCGCCAGGGCGACGTCAGCCTTGAAGGCTACCGCATCACCCGCCTGCAACACGGGTTGCAATCGGCCACCCGTGCAGAAAACGATGGCGCTGATATCGACTGGATCGTCGGCGCGCTGCTGCATGACGTTGGCGATGGTCTTGCCCCGCAAAACCACGACCGCTTCTCTGCTGAAGTGATCCGCCCTTTCGTCCGTTGGGAAGTTGCGTGGGTCGTCGAACATCACGGCATTTTCCAGATGCTTTACTACGGCCACCATTACGGTTGGGACCGCAACGCGCGGGACCAGTTCAAGGATCACCCCTGCTTTCAATCCTGCGCCGATTTCTGCGAACGCTGGGACCAGTCATCGTTTGACCCCGACTACCCGATGAAACCGCTAGACCACTTTGAACCGATGGTCCGCGAGGTCTTCGCCCGCAAGGCTTACGATCCTGCCGTGATCCGCGAAGGCGAAGTGGTCGGAATGCCGTGAAACAGACTCGTCCCTTCACAGCCAAACAGGGCCAGACCATCTTTCAACCCGGTCAAGAGTGCCCCGGCTTTCTGGACCTGACCAAAGGGTCAATCCGTGTGATGCTCACGGGGGCATCAGGGCGTGAGGTGGTGCTCTATCGCGTGCGCCCCGGAGAGGTCTGTCTGCAAACCTTCTCCTGCCTTGTCGACGGGCATACCTATGGCGCCAAAGGCATTGTCGAGACCGATATCGAAGGCACTCTGATCCCCGCGAACCTGTTTCGACAACAGATGGAAACAGACCCCGGGTTCCGTCAAAAAGTGCTGAGTTCTGTCGCGCTGCGCTTTTCCGAATACCAGCAACTGGTCGAAGACGTGGCGCTCACCGGGTTTGACGCGCGGCTGGCCAAAGTGCTGTTGCGCTTGACCGATACCGACGGCACCGTCCACGCCACCCATTCCGCATTGGCTGCGGAAACCGCGTCGGGCCGCGCCTACGTCTCGCGCAGGTTGGCGGCAATGGCCCGCAATGGCGTGGTCGAACAACTGCCCGACGGCATTTCGATCAAAGATAAACGTGCTTTGGAACAGATTGCCGCAGACCCCCGGTGACTCTGTCACCGTCAAACGCGCTGACCTTTTGCTAATCTCCCTTCAGGAGCATGAAAAGGAGATCCACCATGACCAAGAACGAAGGAACCATCGACCGCGTGCTGCGTGTGATTGCCGGTCTTGTCCTGCTATCACTCGTCTTCATCGGACCGCAGACCATGTGGGGCTTGATCGGTATCGTCCCGCTTGCCACCGGCTTGATCGGCTTCTGCCCGCTGTATTCCATCTTCGGCATCAACACTTGCCCGATGAAAAACTGATTTCGACACGGCCGGTCGACCATCGTGGTTCGACCGGCCGTTTTTTTCGGTCGGTCAATGTTTGACGCGACCAGTCGCACCGCGGCCAGACCCAACCGACCGCCTGATCTGCAAAAAAATTGGCAGGAACGCCGCCGTTACTGGGACAGCCCCTGAGCGCCTGGCAGGTTGATGATTAGCAGCCACGCCGCAAACACTGCCTCGAACAGAAAGTAAAGATGCGCCTTCGGGAACGGCGGCTTATCAAGCAACAGGGACAACCCACGCCCAAGCCCTGCACCCAGATAAACAAACCCCATCATCGCGTAGGCCCAAGGCGTGCCCAACCACAGGCACGCAGCTCCTACGATCACGAACATGCCACCTACCGAGGCCCGCAGTTCCGACAGACCCATCGTCGTGTCACCCGTCCGTAAATCCAGCACCCCAGCCGTATAACGCGGCGCCAGCATACCAAACGCGCCCAGCGCGATGGTCAACACGGCAGCGGCGACGTTCAGAATATCAATCATGGTGATCCTCTTGGTGTCTGGAGCTAACGACACACATAGCCCACCGTTTCCGCGCTTCATCAAAAAATTGGCGCATTTTTCTGGCACTGATACAATCGCCCAAAAGCAAAAGCAGTCAGCCCATGCCAGCCCCGCCCCAGACCGTGCGCCGTCGCAAGGTATTCTACATTCCCGGTTACGACCCCTTCCCGGCCCGCCGGTATCGCGAGCTGTACCGCACCGAAGGCACGAAACAGGCCGAGATCTCGGACTACGGCCTTCACGTCGAAGCCACCACTGGCGACGGCCCTTACGGCTGGCACGCCTCGGGCCTGATCGACGACGCCCGCGTGACCGCTGATTTCGAAGTGTTACTCTGGTCCGACATTGTGCGCGACAGCATGTCGAACAGCATTCCTGGCACCTATTGGCAACTGGTCTGCACCAGCTGGATCTACATTGCAAGCGGCACCCTGCGCCGATTGGCGGTTCTGCCCAAAGGGCCGCTGGCGGCTGCACTCTACCCCATCGGCGTTCTGATCCTGCAACTCCTCGCGGCGATGCTGGCAGCACATCTGGTCGGCTGGGGCCTAAGTACGCTATTCGCAGCAGCCGCCCTCTGGGCCATTGGTCCCGGTACGATTGTCACTTGGGGCACATCACTGCTCTATTGGACGCCGTTCTTCGCCATCGTGGTGCTGGTTCTGCGCTGGTTCAAATCACAGGACCGCCGCATCTACGCCTATTACCTGATGCACGATTACGCCTTTTCTGCCAGTCAAAACGGGGCCACGCCCACCGCACTGCAAACCCGTATGGACGAATTTCGCGGCATCATCGCAACCGCTCTTTTACAAGACTATGACGAAGTTTTGGTCGTCGGTCATTCCTCGGGCGCCCATCTGGCAGTTTCGATCCTTGCGGACCTCTTGCGCGACACCCCCAACCGCTCCGCGCGGCCGGCGCTGTCCTTTCTCAGCATTGGCCATGTTATCCCGATGGTGTCCTTCCTGCCCGACGCGTGGCACCTGCGCAAAGACCTGCAATTCCTGTCCGAACGGGATGAGCTTGTCTGGATCGATGTCACCGCGCAAGGCGACGGCTGTTGCTTTGCGCTCTGCGATCCTGTGGGCGTGTCTGGTGTCGCCACCCGCGACAAACAATGGCCGCTGGTGTTCTCGGCGCAATTCTCGCGCACCATGGCCGCCGAACGGTGGAAAGCGCAGCGCCGGCAGTATTTCAAGCTGCACTTTCAGTACCTCTGCGCCTTCGAGAACCCGCTCGACTATGATTACTTCCAGATCACCGCGGGCCCACTGACTCTCGGCCAGCGCTACGCCACCCGCGCACCTTCCCCCAGCCGGATCGACGTGCCGGTGTCCAAATATACGAACACCAGCGCGTGATCCCACCCAAACCCATATCGCGTCCCGACCGCGTGTCACTTTGGCGGTATTTGCGGCTGTTCCGCCAGGACATTCTGTCAGCCCAACCCAAACGGCTCTACGGCGCATGGATGGCCGAATTTCGCACGCCGTTCTTTCGCTCCTACCTCGCCAATGATCCGACACTTGTGCAAACGATCCTGCGCGACCGTCCCCGCGACTTCCCAAAATCTGACCGCATAGGCGAAGGGCTACGCCCCCTGCTCGGGCAATCCGTATTCCTGACCAATGGCACCCTCTGGGACCATCAGCGCCGTATCATCGACCCCGCCTTTGAACGCGGTCGCCTGACCCAAAGCCTGCCTGCGATGTGGGAGGCAGGTCAGGCGATGGTCGCCCGCGTGCTGGACCAGATCGGCACCGGAACTGAGATCGAGATTGAAGAGGTTGCCAGCCACGCGGCCGCCGACGTGATCTTCCGCACGCTGTTTTCTATCCCCATCGAGGACCGGATCGCGGCGCAGGTGTTTGACGAATTCCGCGCTTATCAGCGCAGCCAGCCGATCCTGAATCTCGCCGCCTTTATCCCTCTGCCCCGCTGGATGCCCCGCTTTCACCGTGCCAAGACCAAACGCGCCGCCAAACGCATCCGCGGCCTGATCACACAGTTGGTGGACCAGCGCAAAGTCGCCATAGCAGACGGCACCGCACCCGATGATCTGGCAACGCGGATCATGACGACTCCTGACCCCGAAACAGGCACCTGCTTTACCGCAACCGAAATGGTCGATCAGGTCGCGATCTTCTTTTTGGCCGGGCACGAAACCAGCGCCAGCGCACTGGCTTGGGCGCTCTACTGCTGTGCCGCCGCCCCCGACTGGCAAACCCTCATCGCTGACGAGGCCGAGGCCCTCGTTGATCCAAAAGACGTCAAACGACTGACCAACAGCCGCGACGTGTTCCGCGAAACCCTACGGCTTTATCCCCCGGTCCCGATGATGGTCCGCGAAACCACGCGCGCCGAGACCTTCCGCAAACGCGCCATCCCTAAGGCTGCGCAACTGGTGCTCAGCCCGTGGCACCTGCATCGGCACACCCGGCTTTGGGACGACCCCGACAGTTTTGACCCCTCCCGCTGGCAATCCGACGCAACGCGCCAATCTGCCCGCGAAGCCTACATGCCGTTCAGCGCGGGTCCTCGTGTCTGCCCCGGCGCAGGGTTCGCAATGGCCGAGGGGCCGCTTTTGCTGTCGCTGCTTCTGCGCGCCGTCGCCGTCACACCCGTACCTGACAAAACGCCCCAACCCGTCGCCCATTTGACGGTGCGGGCACGCGACGGGATATGGCTTCGTGCCCAACCTCGGCGCAGCCGGGCCACAGATAGCGCGATATAGCCATTAGGTTAGCGCTAACCGCTTGGCAGACCTCTATCTTTTTGGAAAAGGCTGATCTAGGACAACCCCAACCACACCATTCCAGCTTGGGGATCTCACATGACCGACACCGCAATGGCAGACCGCATCGAAACAGGCGCTGGCTTTATCGCCGCCCTCGACCAAAGCGGCGGGTCCACCCCAAAGGCGCTGCGCCTCTATGGCATCGAAGAAGACGCCTATGACGGCGACGCCGAAATGTTCTCTCTGATCCACGACATGCGCTGCCGCATCATGACCGCTCCAGACTTCACCTCTGCCAAGGTACTGGGTGCGATCCTGTTCGAGCGCACGATGCGCGACAGCGTCGAAGGCCTTCCTGTCCCCACTTACCTCTGGGAACAACGCGGCGTGGTCCCGTTCCTCAAGATCGACAAGGGTCTTGAAGACAAGGCCGACGGCGCACAGATCATGAAGCCGATGCCGGGGCTTGAAGCTCTACTGGCCGACGCCAAGGCGATGGGCGTTTTCGGCACTAAGGAACGTTCCGTCATCCACGAGGCGAACGCCGCGGGCATCAAGGCCGTTGTCGCCCAGCAGTTCGAGGTCGCCAAAACGGTCTGCGCCGCGGGTCTCGTGCCGATCATCGAACCCGAAGTGGACATCAACAGCCCCACCAAGGCCGAGGCCGAAGCGATCCTCAAACAGGAAATCGCAACACATCTCGACGCTTTGGGCGATGGTGAAACGGTTATGCTCAAGCTGACCATTCCGACCGAGGACGGACTATACGTCGACCTTGCCGATCACCCGAAAGTGCTGCGCGTAGTCGCACTGTCCGGTGGCTACACCACTGACGATGCCTGCGAACGGCTTGCCCGGAATGCCAAGATGATCGCCAGCTTTTCACGCGCACTGGCCGAAGGCCTGACGCACCAGATGTCCGAGACCGAGTTCAACACGGCCCTTGGTGCGAATATCGACAAGATCTTCACCGCGTCGAAGTGATCAAAAATGTGATCGGCGGGCCCTTGTCCCGCCGCACAACCAACGGCTTGCCAGCCGCACATTGGTGATCCGCCGCAGCACCTATATAGACGGCCCAAGCCGGGATGCGCTGCGCCAGAGCGCCAACGCCACGATCAGGCCAAAGACCACCACAACCGCGATCTAATCAACCTTCGGGTACGGTTATCCGGCCTTTTTCAGGTCTTCCACGGTAGAGCCATAGCCACCACCACTGACGTAATCCGTCTCGGTCGATGACGAATTCCGACCCAAAGCAATATTGCGGTAAGGGAAGCGGCCGAACTTGCGGATCACCTCGCGATGCGCGCGGGCATGCAGCAGGTTACTGGCACCGTTCTCCGGCATCCGCTCCAGCATCAGACGCACGCAGCGATCCTGATCACACAGGTTCTCGGAATGCATCAATGGCAGATAAAAGAACTGCCGAGCAGGTTCGTCAATCTTCATATCCCAGTTCTTGCTGATCGCCTGCTTGGCCGCAGCCAGCGCAAACCGGTCCGACGCAAACGCCTTGCCCGTGTTGCGGAACATGTTGCGCGGGAATTGGTCAAGCAAGATGATATAGGCCAGTGTGCCACTGGGATAGGTCAGCCACAACGCGTGACGTCCCTCCATCGCGCCATCCCAGGCTGCCCCGAACCGGTCGCGGATCTCCTGATCCAGCGCCTCTTCGGCTTTGTACCACCCACTCGGTCCGACCTCGTCGAGCCAGAAACTCAGAACGTCTTCAGGCGTGATCATCGCTCTCTCCCGATCATACGCGCAGTCCCCCACTACCTGGCAGAAGCTAGCCAAGAAACGAATCGCGAAACAGTCACTTTTCATGTCATTGCCGACACATGATGGATTTCGTGCCCGAAAACACGCCTTCAGGCCACTCCTGCCTCTTTTTTGACCTCCGCTTCATCCTGCGCTTCTGCCTCGGCTTCGGCGGTCTCGATCGCCCATTCCGACGCGTATTCCACAGTGACCGGCGACGCGGTGGGCATCATACCCTGATAGGCGCTTGTCGCCTCGGTCGCGGGTGCTGGACGTTGTGTCATCCGGTAAACCGCGTAGCCCGTCAACGCCAACAGCACGACGGCCAAAAGGATAAAGTATCCCGGTGGCCCCATGACTTGCATCGCATAACCAATGATCACCGGACCCGCGATCGCGCCAACCCCATTCACAAACAACAGCCCGGCCGAGGCCGCTGCCATGTCTTCGTGTTCCAGAAAGTCGTTCGTGTAGGCGATCAGCAGTGAATAAAGCGGGTTGGACAACCCACCAATCAGGAAGGCGGCGGCGACCAGAACGTAAAAACTGCCGCCAAAGAACATCCCCATGAGAGATGCCAGACCCGCGATGAGCGCTGACAAAGCGATCAACATACGCCGATCCGCACGGTCCGACAGCCATCCCACCGGATATTGAAAAAGCAGCGCCCCGACGTAGAACGCAGCGGTGAAAATCGGGATCTGACCGATGCTCAGCCCCGCTTCGGTTGCATAGACCGCCGCCATCCCGAACTGCGCCGCAAAGACGCTGCCCATCAGGAACATGCCGACGCAGCCCAAAGGCGACACACTGTAAAGCTCGGCCAGTGTCATCCGCTTGGTGCTCTCGAACGCCGGTGTGGGCGAAATCGACAACAGGATCGGTGCAAAAGCGATGGAAACCAACACCGATGGAATGACGAAAAGCAGATAGCCCGACGGGTCTGGCACCACGAGCAAACCCTGCGCAATAATGATGCCCAGCATTTGAACGATCATATAAGCTGACAGCGCCTGCCCCCGGTTCTCGTTGGTGGCCGAATTATTCAGCCAGCTTTCTGCCGTCACGTAAACGCCGCAGAAACAGAACCCGATCACAACTCGCCCGAGAATCCACGCAATCGGATCCTGGATCGTCGGAAACAGCAACAACGCCGCAGAAACGAATGACCCAAGCGCCGCAAAGACCCGTACATGCCCCACCCGCCGGATCATGTTCGGCGTGACCCGCGAAGCAATCAAGAATCCGGCGAAGTAGGCCGACATAACCAAAGACATCTCGACCGAGGAAAACCCCAACGTCGAGCCGCGCACACCCAGAAGCGAACCCTGCAAACCATTGCCCAGCATCAACAAAAGCATGCCCAACAGCAGCGGCCAGGATGTCCGGATCACACTTATCATTTCGCATCCTCTTGGTTAAACGCGCCGGGCTGCTCTAGCCTCGTCTCATCCCCGGCTAGAGCAGCTGGAAAGCAACCGCAATCACATCCGCGACTTTTTACCAAACAGCGCCGCCGCCTTGCCGGTTCCGATCAAGGGATAAGCAGCGAACTGTCGCCATAAGAAAAGAACCGGTAGCGGTGTTCAATGGCATGGGCATAGATCTCGCGCACCCGGTCCTGCCCCATCAGTGCCGAAACCAGCATCATCAGCGTGGATTTGGGCAGATGGAAATTGGTCATCAACCCGTCAGCCACGTTGAACTGAAATCCGGGGTAGATAAAAATGTCGGTATCGCCGGACCACGGCTGGATGCTGCCCTCGCGCGCCGCACTTTCAATCAACCGCAGAGCCGTGGTGCCAACCGGGATCACCCTCCCGCCTGCCGCCTTGGTCGCTGTAATCTCGGCGGCGGCCGTCTCGGACACGCGGCCCCATTCAGCGTGCATCTTATGGGTGGTCACATCCTCGACCTTCACGGGTAGAAAAGTGCCCGCACCCACATGCAGCGTCACAAAACTCATTGCAACACCGCGGGCGGTCAATGCCGCCACCAGCGCCTCGTCGAAATGCAGCGATGCGGTCGGAGCAGCCACCGCGCCGGAATTGCGCGCCCAGATCGTCTGGTAATCTTTCTTGTCCTGCGCGTCCGCTGGCCTCTTGGCCGCAATATAGGGCGGCAAAGGCATTGCCCCTGCCTCGGCCAGTGCCGCATCAAAATCGTCGCCCGTCAGGTTGAACCGCAAGACCGCTTGCCCGTCGCGGCGTCCCTCAAGGCGGGCGGTCAGGTCCGGCGAGAACACAACGTCCTCACCCTCGCGCAGTTTCTTGAGCGGCTTGACCAGCGCCGCCCACGTCCCGTCTGCCTGCGGCTCGAGCAGGGTCACCTCGATCTTCGCCTCAGTCGCACCAGCTTCGCCCACACGATGCCGGACCCCGAACAAACGCGCTGGAATCACTTTGGTGTCGTTCAACACCAGCCGGTCCGTGGGGCGCAGAATGTCGGGCAACTGGTTCACGATCCGATCCGCAATCACACCTGCCTCAACATGCAGCAGCCGTGCCGATGACCGCGGCGACGCAGGCCGAGTGGCAATCAGCTCTTCAGGCAGGTGGAAATCGAAATCGCTCAGTTTCATGGGGTCAGTCCGGCGCTGTATCTGTGGCCGCAGCCCATACCGAACTTCGGCGCGCAACAAAAGCAGGGAGCGCGCATTTCGCTGAGTGCATAAGGCGAAACGCTGTGACGCCTTTCGTTCAGAATGATGCGAATGGCGGGATAGAGCCCAGACCTACCAATTCGTATGTGCCTCAGCCGACTGTTTTGAAGTACATTTGTGAATTGGGTGACGACAGCTCAGGTGAAAAATCGAAACCTGCCTTTTGAAGCACGCGGGCGCTTGCAGGATTGTCATTACTGACACCTCCAAACAGCTTCGCTGGGCCATCCTTTCCTGCTGCATACACCAATCCCTGGATAAGTTCGGTCGCGATCCCCTGACCCCAACTTGCCTCACCCAGAAAGTAGCCGACATGGATTTCTGGCGTAAGCATTTCGCTGGGATCGGACGCCAAAATTAACAGCCCGACCAACGCGTTGTCCTGCCGTGACTTGACCAGAAGCACATCGCTTTCCTCGGCTCTTTGGTCCACCCAAGACGAGATACCACCGTTATTTTGGCTTAGCTGAAGAGCAGGTGGAAGATGCTCAAGTGCGCGAGGTGTCAATATCGCAGGTAGTGCAGCCTCCAATTCTTGGCGGTCCGAGTGCTCCTCCAAAATCGGTCGCCAGCTAAAAATCGAGAGCCTTTCGGTGTTGAATCGATCCATCTTTGGGTGCCTGCTGGAAATGTGAAGACTACTTAAGAATATCGCGCGGGAGTCTAAGAGCGAAGATCTCCTTCGTCCCGCGTCGCCCGTTTTGGCCTAATGCAAAATACGCCTCGGCACACACACCCTACTCCCCAACCACAGGCGGCGGCCTGCGGAAAATCTCGCGGAACATCCCCGGTGTCAGCGCCGAAAGCGGGTTCACACCGACATTCGGCTGATTGGCAGGCCCCGTGAGTTTGAAGTTGAACCCGATCAGCCCCTCGCCTTTGCGGGTGAAGATGCTGCCGATACCATTGAGGAAAAAGATCGGCGACAGAACCCCCTGAAAATCCAGCGTGCCCGCACCAAGATTATAGGTGCCATCCATCGAAATCCCCATCGACGGGCCAGTCGCGCTCGACCGGGTCAGCACCAGTTGGTCCGGTGTCAGGCGGAACCGCGCCTCGACCTCGGTGAACAGAATGCCCGGCCCTTCCAACTGGTCCAGCAGCCCGACAATGCTGATCGCATCCAAAAGCGACGCAATCCCCGGCGCCTCGCGCAGCCGCGTGTTCACAACATCCAGCGCCCCGTCATAGCTGCCCGGCTGTCCAGCGACCGGGGCCAACGCCAGCGTCATGTCGCCCCCGGCCACGGTCTTGAGGATACCCGCCTCACGGATCACCTTGCCCGCATCATTCGACCGGATGCGAAACGCCGTTGCCCCCGCTTGCGGCAAGGCTTCTCCGGTGATCGGAGCCTCCCCGTTGACGCTAGCGGTGAAATCGCCCGTCAAACCACCACCTGACCGCAAATCGGCTCGGAAATCGGTCAGGCGGATGCTGTTGGACACCTGCAACTGGTCCAGAGCAAGCGACAACGGTACGGTTCCGCCACCTCCGCCCCCGCCCCCGCGTTGCTGGCCGAACGGTGCGTTTCGCAAATCGACAGTGCCGCCCGCGATCCGCACAGCCGGCGTCACCCCGGCACCTCGCCCCGTCAAAACGACCGGCGCATCCAGCCAGCCCCCGGCCCGCACCCTGTCCAAGTCAATGCTGCCCAATGACCCGTCCGCATTCAATGTGATCGTCCCACGCGCCTCAAGCCCCGGGGCGTCCAACACCAGCTTGTCAATCCGCGCAGGCTTGGCCAACACACCTGCGACCTCCAGCGTGCCCGACGTAGCGCGCGGCAAGGTCCAACCCAAAGGCGGTATTGACAGACCAACCCCACCCAGACGCGACGTCAAAGCGAACTCCGGCGGGACACCCCGGCGCAGATCGACCCGCAAATCAGCAGGGCCAGAGCCGCTGATCGTGCCCTCAGGCAAAGCCACACCAAACGCCCGCGCAGCTGCATCCGACAAAGTGATTGTACCCTCAACCTGACTTCCCGTCTGGGGCTGCCCCGGTTCGGGGATGGGCAGCGTCCACGATCCGTCAAAGGGCACACCCGACAGCGATGCCTGACCAAACACACGAAGCTGATCATTGGTCACAGACACATCCAATGCCCGCGCCGTGAGGCTGCGATTGGGAATGATCTGGTCACTTGCCACGTCAACCGCGCGCCCGCGCATCTCAAGTTTCATATCCGGTAGACGCACACCCCGCCGCAAAGGCAGCTCAAGCGTTCCATCAAACCGCACCCGACCCGACAAAAGGTCCACCGGTCGGCGGGCCTTTTGCATGATCTCCATCGGCGGACTGTCGAGATAGGACAGCAGGGCCTCCACCGTACCTTCGCCAGCAAGCGTGACCTGACCATCCGCCGGGCGCTGTCGAGTGTTGGGAATGACGAAGCTGCTGCCATCCACCGTGATCGGCCCACCTTGGCCCGGCTGAATCTGGCCTCTGGTCAACCTTACGGCAAAACGGTTGCCGTTCAGCGTCAGCGTTCCGGTGCCCTGCTCTACAACCGGCAAGGTGCGGGCGTAACGCACCTGCGCCTGATCAAAGGCCGCATTGAGATAAACCACAGGGCGTGGCCCCTCTTGCGAACGCAGCGCGAATTGCCCGCCCTGAATCATCCCACCCTGAATGTTTTCCACCACCCATTTGCGGGTGCGCGGCGCCATCGCCACCGGCCAGAGATGCAACAGCGCCTCGGGCGAAAGCCCCCCAAAACTACCGTCAAGCGCATAGTCCCATGCATCCTCGGAAGCGCGCAGTTTGCCAGTCATGCGCAACGGCACCTGTGGATCGTCGATCCAAACCCGCCCGAGATCCACCTCGAACGGATCAAGCCGCAAGCGGAAATCCAGTTCAGCCCGATCCAGTGACAACGGCACATCGAATAAGGTGTCGGGTGCCGCCTCCAAGCGGCTGAAGCGCACCTGCCCCAACATCTGCGACGGGATACCATCCCGCAGATCGGCCAAAGTCGCCCGCCCCTCGGCCACAGCGCGCACCAAATCGCTGTCCACCGACAATTCGGTGAACGTGATCTGTGACCGATCAGGGTCAAAGGTGAAATAACTGTGCGCCGAATTGAACGGAATTGGCGGGGTATCTGGGGTTGGCTGCACCACACCCGCGTCGATCTGCAGCGTCGCGTTCAACGCGCCAAGCGACCCATCCTCGCGCATCGCGGCCCGCAACGAGCCCGAAATCGGCGCCCTGAGCGCAGCCAGCCAGGCCAACGCAGGTCCTTGCGTGGCAATGTCCTGCGAGGGCATGTCGTCAAGCGACACGCCAAACGCCACTTCGGTCTCGCCGATGGTCGAGGACGCATCGATCTGCAGCCGCGTTGCGGTTGCCCCGCCCCCGAGCAGCGCGAAATCCCCGGACAGTCGCACAACGTCGTTCTGCCGTTCCAGCCGCAACCGCCCGCCATCCACCGTCCAACCACGCCGCGCCCGGGCATCTTCAAACCGCAATGTCAGGGCGTCAGCCTCGACCGATTGCAAGCGCGACAGACGATCATCCATCAACAACGCGTCGACCTGCGCCACCAGCGTTGGCACGTCCGGCGCTGTGCCATCCATCGCAAAGGCATCCCCCAGCGCCAGCCCCAACTCACCGGCACGGTTGCGGGTCAAAGTGACGAACGCACCGCTGACACTCAGATCGCGCAACACCACCCGGCGGCGGATCAGGTCATGCAGCGCCAAACCGATTTCGATATCCGATAGTACCGCCACGGGCGCCCCGGCCGCGGTTTGCACGTCCACATCCAGCAGAATGACCCGCGTCCGCCCATCCCGTTCCAGCCGCAGTTGCACATCACCGAACAACACCTCGAACCCCGGCAAAGCAACCGCAAGCCGCTCTTCCACCGTATCGCGGACCCAGTCCGGGGCCGACAGGCTGCGCCCGACCACGGCCCATCCCGTGCCAAGCATGATAAACAACAGCGCAAGTCCGATGCGCACAGCCCGACGCCCCCGCCGCTTGCGGGGCGACACGGATGTCTGAGACTGAGATTGTTCCTGCTCGGTCACTGGAAGCGCCGTCCTTTTGCGTTATTCTTCACCCTTCGGGGAGTTCCCCGATCCGTCTTCATCTTCTTAAAGGATAGCGCCATGAGCGATACACTGGAATTGGCTCCGGATTTCACCTTGCCGGTCCACGGCGGCGACCAAGGCGACGTTTCGCTGAAGGGTTTGCACGGCACCCCCTTTGTGCTGTTTTTCTACCCCCGCGACGACACCTCCGGCTGCACCAAGGAAAACGAAGCCTTCACTGCATTGGAAGGGGAGTTTGCACAGATTGGCGTCAAGCTGTTTGGGATTTCCAAGGACAGCCTAAAAAGCCACGAGAAATTCATGGCCAAGAAAGGACTGACCGTGCCTCTGATCTCGGACGAGCATGGCTCTGCGTCCGAGGATTTCGGCGTCTGGAAAGAAAAATCCATGTACGGCAAGAAATTTATGGGGATCGAGCGGTCGACCTTCTTGATCGACGCCGAGGGGCGGATCGCGCGGGAATGGCGTAAAGTCAAAGTGCCGGCACATGCCGAAGAGGTGTTGGCGGCGGCAAAGACGCTTTGATTTAGAAGGATCGGATCGGGTTTGCCCGATCCGACCGGGGCGGGCCTGCGGCGCGCCTGAGGGCTCTGCCCTCAGACTCACAAGGTATTTTTGAAACAGAGACGCACATGGGCTTTGCCTTGAAATTTTGAGCATCATGCGCGATGAGCCAAGGATGATGACCTTGTGTGACATGGCGGTGGATGTTCTGACCACCGCAGACGGACGTGCGAAAACAGCTAAGTCGCGAGATTACGCGTCGCAATGGTTTGCCGCACGCGCGGCAGGTACCCCTGTTGAGGTCGGCACAGCCACACCCCCACTGCGCCCGTCGCGGCCCGATGCGCCGGAACTGCTTGATCCGCGCGACGTCCCGAAACGCAAACCCGGCAGCCCGCAAGGGCGCATCGCGCTTTTGCACGCCGTGGCGCATATCGAACTGAACGCCGTTGATTTGCACTGGGACATCATCCCACGCTTTGCAGGCATCAAAATGCCGATGGGTTTCTATGACGACTGGGTCAAAGCGGCAGACGAAGAATCCAAGCATTTCAATCTGATGTGCGACTGTCTTGAAGAACAGGGAAGCTTCTACGGCGCCTTGCCTGCTCATGCCGGCATGTGGCGCGCCGCCGAAGATACAGTGGACGATTTCATGGGTCGGCTTGCCGTTGTGCCAATGGTGCTTGAAGCGCGCAGTTTGGATGTGACCCCCGGCATGATCGAGATCTTTCGCAAGGCTGATGCCACCAGCGCGGTTGCCGCACTCGAGACGATCTATTCCGAAGAGGTGGCCCATGTTGCTTATGGCTCGAAATGGTTTCACTTCCTGTGTGGACGCCACGAACAAGATCCGAAAGACGCCTTCCACACCCTTGTGCGGCGGTATTTCAAAGGCGCGTTGAAGCCACCATTCAACGAGGAAAAACGCGCCGAAGCCGGGTTACCACCGGACTTTTACTGGCCTTTGACCGAAACCGTCTAAGCTGCGCGGCCCATGTGGCGATTCAGCATCGGTTTATAAGTCACGCAAAGATCGGCGAAATCTTGCCAATTCGGCGGAGGATCGCATGGGCTGGCCAGCGATTGGTCCAAAAACGTTGCCAATTCATGAATCGGTCTTTAGAGCCGTAACAGATACGCGCCCGGAGTTGGGGCTCAAGAGGCGCGACCTAAGGGACGGGAAAGAGGAACATACAGGTGCGCACACGTATTGCGATCAAACTGCATGGCATACTCGAACGCTTTTTTCCGGAACGCCGCTTGTTTCTGCGCTCCGACACCGACACCCGGTTCATCCGACTAAAATCCAGCACACAGGCGCTCGCGTTCGGGGGCGCCTCTCTTGTTTTGGCATGGAGCATCATTGCAACCGCCGTACTGCTGATGGATTCGATCGGGTCAGGTAATTTCCGCGAACAGGCACGGCGTGATCTGGAAACCTATCAGCTGCGTCTGAACATTCTGTCGGAAGAGCGGAATGCCCGCGCCGCCGAGGCGATCGCAGCGCAGGAACGGTTCAATACCGCGTTGGAACAGGTTTCGGTCATGCAGACCAACCTGCTCGACGCAGAAACCCGGCAGGCCGAATTGGAATACGGGCTTGAAGCGGTGCAGTTGAAACTGCGCGACGCGATCCGCGCTCGTGAAGATGTCCGTACCGAACTGGCGTCTTTGATGACCGAGATCGAAGCGGGCGGAACCGGTGTCGCGGCGGCTGGCGCTGTCGATACCACAACGCTGGATTTCTTATCCGCCGCACTGGCCCGCACCGCCGAAGAACGCGATCAGGTTGTTGCCGACGCGCAAGACGCATTGATCCGCGCCGACGAGATGGCGACCGAAATCAAGCTGATGGCAGAAAAGAACGACACCATCTTCCGCCAACTGGAAGAGGCGATGACGGTATCGGTCAAACCGCTCGACAAGATGTTCGAAGCGGCAGGCATGAATCCTGACACCATTCTCAATCAGGTGCGCCGTGGCTATTCTGGTCAGGGCGGCCCGTTGATGCCGCTGAGCTTTTCCACCCGCGGCGAAGACACGTCGGAAGACGTGTTGCGCGCCAACCGTATCCTGAACCAAATGGATCGGCTGAACCTTTACCGGATCGCGGCTGAAAAGGCGCCGTTCGCTATGCCGATCAAGGATTCGTTCCGCTTTACCAGCGGATTCGGATATCGCTGGGGCCGTCTACATGCGGGCACCGATTTTGCCGGTGCACATGGCACGTCGATCTACTCCACTGCGGACGGTGTTGTGACTTTCGCGGGCTGGCAGTCAGGATATGGTAGGCTCGTCAAGATACAGCACGAGTTCGGCATCGAGACACGCTATGCCCATAACTCAAAACTCTATGTGAAGCAGGGCCAAAGGGTCTCGCGCGGGGATAGAATTGCTGCTATGGGGAACACTGGACGTTCCACTGGCACACACCTCCATTACGAAGTCCGTGTCGGCGGCAAACCTGTCAACCCCATGATCTACATCAAGGCTGCAAACGATGTTTTCTAAAAGCAAAATCAATGAGCCCGGCCCCAAGGCGGAAGAGACGAGCACACCGAAACCGGCGATGCCCGATCCGTCCCGGACGGCAACTGAATTTAAGGCCTCTGCGCCCAAGGCCAAACCAGCAGCCTCGATCCTGTCGAGCGACCTGCACATTACGGGCAATCTCAAGACAACCGGCGACATTAATGTCGAAGGCACCGTCGAAGGCGACATCCGCGCGCATCTTCTGACCGTTGGCGAAAGCGCCACGATCAAAGGTGAAGTGGTAGCCGACGATGTGGTTGTGAATGGCCGTGTGGTTGGTCGTGTGCGTGGCCTCAAGGTCCGCCTGACCGCAACCGCGCGCGTTGAGGGTGACATCATCCACAAGACGATCGCGATCGAATCCGGTGCCCATTTTGAAGGCTCGGTGCAGCGTCAGGACGACCCTCTCAACGGTGGCAAGAAGCCCGTTGCAGCAGCGCCTGCCGCGTCGAACGGCTGAGTTTAGATCCGACTTCATCAGACAGGGCCGCCTTCGGGCGGCCTTTTCTTTTGTCTCAATTGTGTGTCTCGGGGCGTTCAAGCCGTCGATGCGCACGACGTTCGCGGTAGACGATCATCAAACCGCCGATCACGATCAACACCGCCCCCGGCCACAGGTCATCTACCGGCGCTTCGTCAAAGAACAGCCAGCCCAGCGCAAACGCGATGGGAATGCCGAAATAGCTGAAGGGGGCCAAGTTGCTCGGTTCGGTCATGCGGTAAGCCACAACAAGGCACAGCACCGCCGATCCACCGAGCATCCCCATCAGGACGATGAACGCCAAATCCTCAAGATTGGCCAAGGGCGTAAACCCACCTGCAATCAACGCCAGCAGAAACGAGCCCACGGCAGCAAAGGCTGAACTGTGCAGGTTGAACAGCGGCGTCGGAACATGCGGATCGATCAACCGGGCGGTCACGCCGCTGAACGCATAAAGGGACGCTGCCGCAACCGGCAACACCAGCGCCCATGTGAACGCGTCGCTGCCCGGTTGCAGGATCAGGATCACCCCGCCAAATCCAATGGCCACCGCCATCCACCGCACCCAGCCCACCCGTTCACCAAGGATCGGCACCGCCAAGGCCGTGGTGAAAATCGCGGTGGTGTAGGAAATCGTCGTGGCGGTCGCAAAAGCCATAATGCCCAACGACAGGTAAAACATGAGCTGCGCAAAAGTCACCGACAGACCGCGGATCGCCGCCAGTTTCCATTGCCGGATGCGCAGCGACCGCGTGCCCTTGCGCCAGCTTGCCGTCATCCAAAGGGCAATGAGGCTGGGGACCAATCCGAACAGATTGCGATAGGCCGAAAGCTCTGCTGCGCTGTACCGGCCTGACAGGTGTTTGATGATCAAACCCATCAGGTCGAACAGGACCAAGGCAGCGATGCTGATCAGAATGGCGAGCACCGCCTTGTCCGACTGTTTCTGCATGGAGCCCTTTCCCGACCTGTCTTTCCAAGGACCACGTTTCTGCGCCCCTGTCGACGGAATTGCGCGGCTTACAGAACGCGGCTCAGAAAGGCCCGGGTCCGCGTCTCGCGCGGGTCAGAGAACAGCGTCTCGGGAGGCCCTTCCTCAAGAATGCGCCCGGCATCAAGAAAACAGACCTTGTCCGCCAGTTCGCGGGCAAAGGCCATTTCATGCGTGGCCAAGATCATCGTCATGCCTTCGGTTCTGAGCTGTCGCAGCACATCCAGAACCTCGCCCACCAGTTCGGGGTCCAGCGCGCTGGTGATCTCGTCAAACAGCATAATCTCGGGTTCCATCGCCAAGGCGCGGATGATCGCGACACGCTGTTGCTGCCCCCCCGAAAGTTGGTCCGGGTAATGGTTCATCCGCTGGCCCAGATCGAACCGCTCGAAAAGCGCCTTAATCGGCCCATCCAAAATGTCACGGCTTTTCCCCAGCACCCGCCGCGGGGCCAGCATGACGTTCTCAGCGGCCGTCATGTGCGGAAACAGGTTGAACGACTGGAACACGATCCCGATGCGCGCGCGGATCGGCTGAGGGTTCAACCCCGGTTCGCTGATGTCCACACCGTCCAGCAGAATCCGCCCGTCGTCGATGGGTTCCAGCAGGTTGATACAGCGCAGAAGCGTCGACTTACCCGACCCCGAGGCGCCGATCAGACAGACCATCTCGCCCTCGTCCACCGATAGATCAATGCCGCGGCACACCATGTTGTCACCGAAACTCTTGGTGACGCCTAGCAAGTCCAGCTTCGCCATCAGCTTTGCCGCCGCCGCTGTTTGTTCATCAGGTAATCGGCATAGCGCGTCGCCGGGATGGTGAGCGCAAGAAAGATCACCGCCGCCCCCACATAGGGCGTGAAATTCGCCATCAGGGATTTGTAGACCCCTGCTTGCCGGAACACCTCGACCGGGCCAATGAAACTCAGCAGCGCGACGTCCTTCTGCAAGGCGATAAACAGGTTCATATTCGCCGGGGCCACATTACGAATAGCTTGCGGCAGCACCACGTAACGCATGGTTTCCCCATCCGACAATCCAAGAGAGGCAGCCGCTGCACGCTGGCTGTGGTGGATGGAGTCGATGCCCGATCGGATCACCTCGGCCACATAGGCCGCGTAGACCAGAACCAGCGCCAAAGACCCCCAGATATAGGGCGAATTCCACGGGCGCGGCAGGCCAAGCCCTGGGATGCCGAAACCGATCAGGTAGATCACAAGGATTACCGGCAACCCGCGGAACACATCCGTGTAGATTGCCCCGAACAGCCGTAAAGGATAGAACGCAGGCGACCGCACATCGCGGCACAGCGCGATCACCAGCCCCAGAACGGCAATGATCGGCGCGCACCACAAAAAGATGGCGACGTTCATCATGAACGCATCCAATAGCCCTGGAAAGGTCTTGGCGAACACCTCTCCATTGAAAAAGCTGCGCTTGACTGCGTCCCAACCGGGGGCCCGCGGCACCAACAGGACGACCGCCAGTACCACCGCCAATGTCGATCCGGCGGCGATGGCGATGGACCGTCGCCGCAAACGTTGTTCATAGGCTTGGCGACGGGTCAGCGATGGCGCTGTCCCGCCTCTCAAGGTCGTCTGATCCGTCATGTCACTCGATCACGGGAACGCCGGTGGCTTCCTGCAACCAAGTGGCCTCGATCTCGGCCAGCTTGCCACTTTCAGTCAACGCGGTGATCGCGGTGTTGACGCAATCGCGCAGCGGGTTGCCCTCTTCGAACAACAGTCCGAACTGGTCCGGGTTCTCGGAACGATCTGCCGGGAATTGACCCAAGAGCACTCCGCCTTCAACCACAACTGCAGACAGATAAAGCGCAGTCGGCAGGTCGAACAGCGCCGCATCGATCTGGTTTGCTTGCATCGCCGCTGTCACGTCGGTGTTGTCGCCATAAAGCAGTGGGTCTTTTTCCGGCGCGACGATGGCGGTCAGCATCGGCAGCGCGGTGGTGTTCGCATCCGCCCCCCAAATCAACCCTTGAAGGCTGTCCAGCGTTGCAGTCGCCCCGGCATCAACCACGCTTTGTGTGGTCAGCACCGCCATCGCAGACGTGTAATACGGCAACGAGAAATCGACCATCTGTTCGCGCTCGGGCGTGATCGAGTATTGCTGCATGTTGAAGTCGAAATCTTTGGCCCCCGGCTGGATCGCCTCGTCGAAAGATGTGCGGACCCATGTGACCGCGTCAGCCTCAAAGCCAAGTTCCGCAGCGATGGCATAGGCCACAGCAGCCTCATAGCCTTCACCGCTTTCAGGCGCATCGTTCAGAACCCACGGATAATACCAAGGGCTGCGATCATTGACCCACTTTCGCCCAATCTCTGGTTCCGATTGACGTGATGACGTCCGGTAG
>CANNCS010000067.1 GCA_947503115.1 uncultured Marivita sp. | reverse complement strand
CCGTGTTCAGAATCCATCTCGCCGGTCGGCACCACCCCTAAAATTGGCGAAATGCGCCCTGTGTCGTGTAGTGTGGAGCGATTTGAAATCCCGATTGGAAAGAGAGACCCACATGGGAAAACCCGATTTCATGATGCAAACCTTCATCCGCTGCTCACAAGATGCGCTCTGGGACGCGCTGACAAAGGCCGACCAGATGGCCGCCTACCACTTCATGTGCAACACAGTGCGCGGCGACGCGCGACCCGACAACGTGACCGAGTTCATCAAACCCGATGGCGACCCGATGCTGCGGCAGGTCACAACGGAAATGGACCCGAAAACCCGCATCGCGATGACATTCGAGCCGCTTTTCATGGGCCCGAACGCCCCTGCGTCCCACATGGTCTACCTAATCGAACCGCAGGGAGAGACCTGCAAGCTGACCATCGAACACTACGACATGGCACCGGGTCAGGAAGGCTTTGCCGAAGGCTGGGCCCGACTGGCGTCATCGCTCAAATCGTATCTGGAAACGGGTAAGGCAATGAAGGGGGCCGCGTGATGGAAACCATACCCACCGAACTGGGCATCCTCACTTGCCTGATGATCCTCGCGGCAAGCCTGTGGATTCCCTACATCGTCGGCGTGAACAAATACGAAGTCTCCGAGATCGACCCATTTGTGCGCCCGACCCCGCTTGAAAAATTTCCAGCATGGGTACACCGCGCGCACCGGGCGCACCTGAACTTGGTGGAACAGGCCCTGCCGTTTTCGGTTCTGGTGCTGATTTTGAATGCAATCGACGGGTTTTCGGCCCTGACCTACTGGGCCGCCATAGTGTTCTTCTGGGTTCGGCTGCTGCACGCCGTAGGAATGATCTCGGGCATGGCGCGGTTCCCGCTGCGACCCGGCTTGTTTCTGATCGGCTGGGCGTGCTGCCTGATCATGGCCTACGCCGTGTTTGCCGTGCAGTTTTGAAAAGGCGTAAGGTGCGTGCAAACACGCACCTTCCCATTACCCGCCGATATAGGCGCCGCTCTTAGGGCGGTAAAAATTCTTTTGGTTGTGCAGACGTCCCAGCAAATCGTTGATCTGCTTCATCGACGCATCGACCTCGCGGGTATTTTCGCAAGGACGCAGCGGATCGGCGTCCTGGGAAAGAACTGACGTGTTCAGCGACCGCTTGGTGGTCCGCAACGCGTCCTCGATCAACTCCATGTCTTCGACGGACAGTTCGAAATTCTTATTGTAGCCGGGCATCTTCTGCTCTCCCGTGTCGTATGACGCTAAAAGTTTCCGATAGTGGAATGTCGCTATACATAACAATTGCGTCGCTTTCGTCCATAGCGAAGGGAAAGATTAACATGTTGTTTATAAACGCTTTCCAATAATACCTTGGTATACCGCGCAAGAATCTTTCGCGACCAAGTCGAAAACAGGCGACTCACCGGGTCGTTTCAGACCTTCCACATCTTGACGCGCTCTGGCCCCCCTGCCAAAAGCCGCTCACGATACATAACCCGCAACCGGGCGTTCCGTGGGCGCCAAACTGACGAGGAGCTGTGCCAATGAGCCAGATTTCCCTGACCTTCCCCGATGGCAATGCGCGCGACTACGATGCAGGTGTAACACCTGCCGAAGTGGCCGAGAGCATTTCCAAATCGCTTTCGAAAAAAGCCATCTCTGCCACCGTGAACGGGGCTCACTGGGATCTGCAGTGGCCGATCCAAAGCGACGCGCAGATCGCCATCAACACCCTGCAGGACGACGCACCGGCGCTTGAACTGATCCGGCACGACCTTGCACATATCATGGCGCGCGCCGTGCAAGAGATCTGGCCTGACGTCAAAGTCACCATTGGCCCGGTCCGCGACAATGGCTGGTTCTACGATTTCGACCGTCAAGAGCCGTTCACACCCGAAGACCTTGGCGCCATCGAAAAGCGGATGAAAGACATCATCAACGCCCGCGATGCTGTCCGCACAGAGCTGTGGTCGCGCGATAAGGTCCGCCAGCATTACACCGACAACAACGAACCGTATAAGGTCGAAATCCTCGACAAAATCCCCGAGGGCGAGGACATTCGCATGTATTGGCATGGCGAATGGATGGATCTCTGCCGCGGCCCGCACCTGCAGCACACCGGGCAAGTGCCTGCGGATGCGTTTAAGCTAATGAACGTGTCTGCCGCCTACTTCCTTGGCGACAACACCCGTCCGATGCTGCAACGCATCTACGGCGTGGCGTTCAAGAACCGCGATGACCTCAAGAAGTACCTGACCTTCCTCGAAGAGGCCGAAAAGCGCGACCACCGCAAGCTGGGCCGCGAGATGAACCTGTTCCACATGCAGGAAGAGGCCCCCGGTCAGGTGTTCTGGCACCCAAATGGGTGGACAGTCTACACCGCGCTGCAGGATTACATGCGCCGCAAACAGCGTGCCGGTGGGTATCTTGAGATCAACACGCCACAAGTTGTGGACCGCAAGCTGTGGGAAGCGTCGGGGCACTGGGAAAAATACCAGCACCACATGTTCGTCGTCGAAGTCGACGAAAGTCGCGATGGTGAAAACGACGATGCTAGTGCCAAGAACAAGGATCACACACGGATCAACGCGCTGAAGCCGATGAACTGTCCCTGCCACGTTCAGGTGTTCAATCAGGGTCTTAAATCCTACCGTGACCTACCACTGCGACTGGCCGAGTTCGGATCGTGCGCCCGCTTTGAACCCTCGGGCGCGTTGCACGGCATCATGCGTGTGCGCGGCTTCACCCAGGACGACGCACATATTTTCTGCACCGAAGACCAAATCCAGCAGGAATGCGCCAAGTTCATCGACTTCCTTGCCGGCGTGTACCGCGAGCTGGGCTTTCCAGAGTTCGAAATCCGCTTTGCCACACGCCCGGAAAAGCGTGTCGGTAGCGACGAAAGCTGGGATTACGTCGAAGGCGCTCTTGAGAACGCCATCAAGGCGGTTGGGCGGGAATACACGCTCGAACCCGGCGACGGCGCGTTCTATGGCCCCAAACTTGATTTCTACCTGACGGACGCGATTGGCCGGGTCTGGCAGTGCGGCACTTTCCAGGTTGACCCGAACCTGCCGGAACGCCTTGGCGCCAGCTATATCGGTCAAAACGGGGAACGGCACCGCCCGTTCATGCTGCACCGTGCCTGTCTTGGATCATTCGAGCGCTTTATCGGTATCCTGATCGAGAACTGGGAAGGCAAACTGCCCTTCTGGCTGGCACCGCGCCAGGTTGTTGTGGCCTCCATCGTGTCGGAAGCGGATGACTACGTACACGAGGTTGTGGCCGAATTGACCAAAGCGGGCGTTCGCGCCGAAGCTGACATCCGCAACGAGAAGATCAATTACAAGGTCCGCGAACACTCGGTCGGCAAGGTGCCGGTGATCCTGGCCATCGGCCACCGCGAGGTCGAGGAACGCACGGTGACCGTACGCCGCCTTGGAGAGAAGCAAACTTCTGTAACATCGCTGACCGATATCGTGAGCAGCCTTGGCAAAGACGCGACTCCGCCGGATCTTCTGTAACATTCCAGCGCGGGAAACTTTCAAAAAGGCCTCGTTTTGTTACGGGGCCTTTTTTATTTTTTTGAAAATAAAAGAAAAACCTCCTCCAAAAGGCTCACCCTGCGTCACGCACGCGTGACACACATCGCCGTGAATGGCGCATCAGGCTTCCTCCGAGCATAGTTGGTTCATCGGCGTTGCACACACTTCGTCGACCCAGTTCAACTTGTTAGGTAACCAAAAGGACCATCCTCATGTCGAAAGCTCTTAAAACCGTTGCGATCGTCGGCGCAGTTGCAGCAAGCCTCGCCGCGCACACAACAACCGCCACCGCCCAAGCCAAAGAAAAGTGCTTTGGTGTGTCGCTCGCCGGTCAAAACGACTGCGCCGCTGGCCCGGGCACAACCTGTGCCGGCTCCTCCACTGTTGACTACCAGGGCAACGCATGGACACTGGTCGATGCAGGCACTTGCGGCGACATCGACCTGCCCGCAATGGCCGACGGCTCCGCACGCATGGGTTCGCTCGAAGAGCTGAACCGCGACCTGCCGGGCTAAACCCGTCACGGGGTGGGTGTTGATCACCCAGCCCCAAGCCACATTGCGCAAGCCGGGCACCTGTCCGGCTTGCACCACAAGGACAGCACCATGCCCGACGCCACATCTGCTTTCCCGCACCTGCCCGCCCTGCCCGGCGTTGGCTACAAAGCGCAGCACTTCACCGACATTCTGAAGGATCCCAACCCAGTTGGCTGGCTTGAAGTGCATGCCGAAAATTACATGGGCGAAGGCGGTCGGCCCCTTGCGCAACTGCGTGTCCTATCAGAACGATTTCCGATATCCGTTCACGGTGTTGGCCTGTCCATCGGTGGCGAAGGCCGACTGGACCCGGATCACCTCGCACGGCTGAAACACCTGTGCGACTGGCTCAATCCTGCCAGTTTTTCCGAACATCTGGCATGGTCGACCCATGACAGCCATTTCCTGAACGACCTGCTGCCGCTGCCTTATACCTCAGACACCCTGACCCGCGTCGCGGATCACATCGACGAAGTGCAAACCGTGCTGGGCCGCAGGATGCTGCTCGAGAACCCGTCTTCTTATTTGGCGTTTGCCGAAAGCACCTATTCCGAAACCGATTTTCTGGCCGAGATCGTGCGCCGCACCGGCTGCGGCCTGCTTTTGGACGTGAACAACGTGTTCGTGTCCGCGACCAATCTCGACTACTCTCCACAAGGCTATATCGACGCCTATCCTCTTGATGCAGTTGGAGAAATCCACCTTGGCGGCCATGACGAAGACGAAGACGACCACGGCGCGCCCCTGTTGATCGACAGCCACGGACGCGAGGTTGTGGACCCAGTCTGGGCGCTCTTGGATTATACGCTGGCGCAATCCGGCCCCAAGCCATTGCTGGTGGAATGGGACACCGATGTGCCCGACTGGCCCGTACTCGCCGACGAGGCGCGCCGCGCGGCTTCGGCGCTGACACGCGTGTTGACATGACCGATCAGACAGCCTTTCACGCGGGGCTTTTGAACCCGTCCACACCCGTGCCCGAAGGGCTGACCGATGCGCAAGCCCGCCCAGCGGGACGACGCTATGGTATCTATCGCAACAACGTCACCGTGTCCCTCCGCGAGGCGTTGGCCGAAGGTTTCCCATCGCTTGTCGGGCTGATCGGGCGCGAGAATTTT
The DNA here is from genome assembly GCA_947503115.1 of uncultured Marivita sp. Lineage (GTDB taxonomy): Bacteria > Pseudomonadota > Alphaproteobacteria > Rhodobacterales > Rhodobacteraceae > Marivita. The sequence continues at coordinate 20,146 of CANNCS010000067.1, read as the reverse complement.
GACCACGTCGCCCGCGCCTACCTGCGCCAATCACCGCCCACGTCGCCGCTGATGATGCATTACGGTGCAGAACTGCCCGAGTTCGTGGCCGCGCTCGAACAGCTGAAACATCTGCCCTACCTCGCAGACGTGGCCCGGATCGACGTTGCGATGCGCCAAAGCTACCACGCCGCGGACAGCATCAGCATCGATCCCACCGCCTTGCAGGCTATGGATGAGGACACGTTGCTGGCCACCCGGTTCAGCTTTGCGCCATCCATGATCATGATCCGGTCGCGCTGGCCCATCGGGGCGGTCTGGCACTACACATTGCGCGGCGGAGACAAACCCAAAGGCCAGGCCGAGGACGTATTGATCCTGCGCGCAGAGTTCGATCCGGAACCGATTGTTCTTGGTCCCGGAGCTGGTGATGTGGTGCTCGCGCTGCAAACCGGAACGCCGTTCGGCCGCGCCATCGAACAGGGTGGCGACGCGTTCGACCTTGCCGCACTTCTTAACATTCTGCTTCCACACAACGCGATAACCGGCTTGAAAAGCTGACTTTTCCCAAACGAAAGACCGCCATCATGGACCGCCTCCTCTTCCTTCACACATCCATCTTCGCAACAATCGAGCGGCTGTTCGACGGTCTGATCCCGCTTCTTGCGCGGTTTGTGTTCGCAGCCACGCTGCTGATGTATTTTTGGTCCTCTGCATTGACCAAGCTGGGCGACGGGTTCATGGGAATTTTCATCCCGTCCACGGGCGCTTATGCCCAGATCTTCCCCAAACAAATGGAAGCTGTGGTCTATGATGTGTCGCAGCTTGGGGTCTTTCACTGGGCTGTGGTGGTCGCAGGCACCTGGGCTGAATTCATTCTACCCTTGCTTGTTGTCATCGGATTGTTCACGCGGCTGGCGGCGCTGGGGATGATCGGTTTCGTGGTGGTCCAGTCCCTTACCGACCTCTATGGGCACGGCGGCATCGCGCATGTTGAGACGCTGGGTGCGTGGTTCGACAAGGTGCCAGATAGCGTGATCCTAGACCAACGGGCGTTCTGGATGCTGGCGTTGGTCACGCTGGTCATCAAAGGCGCAGGCGCGCTATCGCTGGACCGTATCCTGTCACGGCAGCTTCTTGGGACCAACGCCACCGCCTGACCCCTTGCACCCGACCACAGGGCCGCTATCTCTGACGGGAACACAGTCAGGGGGCGACATGTCGGATCGAACAGTTCTCAAGATCAGCGGCGCGGATGCACGGCATTTTCTGCAAGGGCTGGTGACGAATGATGTCGAACGGCTGGATCGCGGTCTGGTCTATGCCGCGATGCTGACACCGCAGGGCAAGTACCGGGCAGACTTTTTTCTTGTGCCGATGGGCGACGCGATTCTGCTGGACGTGGACAGTGGCCTGGCCCCGGGGCTGAAACAGGCGTTGACCATGTACAAACTGCGTTCTGCGGTTGAAATCGAAGAGACGGACCACGTGGTGACACGGGGCTTGGGCGACGCACCCGAGGGCGCCTTTGCCGATCCGCGCGACCCAGCGATGGGTTGGCGCGGTTATGATGGGCAACCGGGAGATGTGGGCGTCGATTGGGACGCGGTGCGCGTCGCGGCCTGTGTACCTCAAAGCGGGATCGAGCTGACTCCTGACAGCTTTATCCTTGAGATGGGGTTCGAACGTCTGAACGGCGTTGATTTCCGCAAGGGCTGTTATGTCGGGCAGGAAGTCACGGCGCGAATGAAGCACAAGACAGAATTGCGCAAAGGTTTGGCGACGGTCGCCGTCGAAGGCACGGCCCCGGTGGGCTCTGACATCGTTGCCGGGGAAAAGGCTGCTGGCACATTGTTCACGCAGGCGGCGGGTCTGGGTCTGGCCTATCTGCGCTTTGATCGGGCCAATGCGGACATGCGGGCGGACGACGCCACAGTGCGTTTCGCGCCAGATACGCACCACGCCTGAAACCCCGCGCGGGCATAGCCCGGCAGGGGATCAGGGGTGTTCCATCGTGGAAGCGGCGCCGCCCCGGAGGTCGACAACTGGGATCTTCGTGTCGGGGTTTCCCCCGCGACCTGTGGGGCGATGCCCCGGCAAGATATATCTCTGGTTGGTCGACGCCGTCACGCGTCACGCCGGTCAGATGTCTGTGTCGCGGCATGGGAGTGACCCTTCCCGCTCGGTGCGCACCGTGTGTGAGGGTATGGCGCGATCTTAGTTAACTGAAGGCAAACGGAGCGTTCGGTGCGACGACCTTTGCAAAGGTCTGGGACGCGGTTTTACCTTATCCTGCCTACATGATCGGCTTTGCCACCCGCACAAGATCCGCATGTGCCCCTACAGTCGCAAACGTGCGGGCAACATCCGAATTGAACGCATAATGCGACGCGGTCCACGCGGTGATCCCCTGCGCCGCAAGCCGCGCTTCCGTTGCCGAGATCATCGCGGTGGCATACCCTGCCCCGCGATTGGGTTTTGCGACAAAAAGATGGTCAAGATAGGCGCGCTTCACAGGGTGCCGGAACGCATCCCCAGGACGCTGCTGTATGAGGAACAGCGCATACCCGACCAGCTGCCCACCGTGCCACACGCCAATCGCAGCACCGGAGTCGTCAAACAGGTGCGCCAGATGGTCAGCGAATTGCGCATCGGTGCCGTCATCATGAAACACCTTTGGCAAAGCCGACACGTGATGTTGGTGCAGCGCGCGAAAGAGTGGAACCATGTCGGAAATATCGTCTTTGGTCAGATCTCGCATAAGAAAAAGCCTCCTGGCTGGTGCCGGAGGCTTTTTGATCTATCCTTGTCCCCCGACGGTTTCGGGGGATGTGCGCGTGGGTCCCGAGATCAGGCGCGCTCGGAATATTCCATGGTTTCGGTGTTCACGACGATCATTTCGTCCTGACCGACAAAGGGCGGGACCATGACTTTAACGCCATTGTCGAGGATCGCAGGCTTAAAGCTGTTGGCCGCGGTCTGACCTTTGACAACCGGCTCGGTCTCTTCGATCTTGCAGGTCACCTTCTGCGGCAACGTCGCGTTCAACGCTTCGGCTTCGTGGAATTCCACAACGATGGTCATGCCATCCTGAAGGAAAGGGCGACGTTCGCCCAGAATATCGGCAGGCAATTCAACCTGATCGTAAGTGTCGGTGTCCATGAACACCAAAGTCCCGTCGGTCTCGTAGAGAAACTGCATGTCCTTCTGTTCAAGACGCACGCGTTCCACTTTGTCCGCCGAGCGGAAGCGCTCATTGAGTTTGGAACCGTTGCGCAGGTTTTTCATTTCCACCTGTGCAAAAGCACCGCCCTTGCCGGGTTTCACGTGATCGACCTTCACGGCGGCCCAAAGACCATCGTTATGTTCCAATACGTTACCGGGGCGGATTTCATTACCGTTGATTTTGGGCATGGCTAAACTTTGTCAAAAGGTTGATCCAACTTTGGCTGCCCCTATATCTGGGTGATGATACGCTGTCCAGACAACCAGATTTCGTTCCCCACCCGCACCGAGCTATGCGCTTTGCGCATAGAAGATATGCAAAAGTAGGGTATCCGAATCGTTTGGAATAAGCCATAAGCAACTCCACGCCGGAAAACACAAGAGCAATAATCACAGGACGGATCATGAAAGATTTCGTTGACGGTACCGCCTTCAACGCAGAGCAAGGCAATCGCGCGCGCAAGTTGTTTGCTGCCGTGGTGCTTGCTGCATTGGATGACGCAATCGCAGATGACAAGAAGTACGGGAATGGCCCCGAGCAGATCGCCCGTTGGGCGCGGTCCCGCGACGGCCGCGAAGTACTGAGCTGCGCGGGCATCGACCCGAACGAACGCGTTGTCTCGGGCCTTATGGAATTTGTCGGCAAAGGTGTGCGCACCTCGGTTGCACTGTCCCGCGAGGAAAGCGAGCGTCGCAACGCGGCTGCTCAGCAAGCAGAAGCAGCTTAAACTTTTGTAAAACCTACGGAAAGCGCGCCCAATTTGGGCGCGCTTTCCGTTTTTCCAGTGATGCTTTTTTATTTCACGGTCGGGTATTTGGGTATTTCCCGATCACTCGAAATCCTGTGAAATCAACATGCGATGAATCTCGCGACGAACCAGCTTGCGTACATTGCGCGTGATCCGTTCGCCAAGCGCGCCCTGCAATTCCTGCCGGACAATATCGACCACCATCTCGCGCAGCGTATCCTCGTCGATTTCGACGGCTTGCTGTTCGGCATCATCCAGCGTCTGAACCGCGCCGGTGGGGGTGGGCTCTTCTCTGGAGGGGATGTTGTAGGATTGCGGTTGCGGCCACGCGTCCTGCGCGTGGAGCACGTTTGACCCTTTGGCAACAGGCTCTTCCACCGCTTCTTCGTATGGCGCCTCCGGCCAAGTCATCGGCTCTGACGCCGCAGCCAGATCATCCGCATCGGGGCGATCCCGCTCTTCTTCGAAGTCCTGACTGTCTCCACGCGCCACCAAACGGCCCAGCGCCGCGACCTTGTCTTCGAGCGTCTTTGGCGGTGTCTGGATCGGTGCGGGAGTGGCGTCAGCAATGGGCTGTTCGCCATCCTTGGTATCGTCATCGCCCTGCCGATCTGAATCCTCTTGCATTTGCGGAGCTGCTTCTGCTGCCGCATCATCGCTGGCCAGATCCTCAGCGGTTTCAGCCTGCGCGGACTGATCGTTGTCCGTCGCGTCCTTCAATTCGTCTTCGCAGTCGGAGTGATCTTCTTTGGACTCATGCCAATCAGTGTCAGGCTCAACCTCGGCCCAGCCTTCATGGTCCGCGCGGATCGTGTCATGATCCTCGTCTTCGATTTCGTCCTCATCGGACATCCCCAACGCCGCTGACACTTCCTCTTCTATGAGGCGGTTCAGTTCACTGCGCGAGTCGTCTTGCCCGCCTTCATCCGGGTGAACACTGGCTTGTGCGTCCGATGCATCCCCCGAAGTATGATCGTCTTCGGCCAGATCAACGGTCCAGTTTTCTGACGTATCGCCATTGGATGAATCGGACTGAGGTTCGCTTTCATCAAAGCTGTCGATGTCCGGGAATGCCCCTTCCACCTCACCAAAATCGGCAAGGCGGGCGTCTCCTGGGATTTCGTCGATCGACCGTTCGCCGTTGGGAGACGCTCCGGGCACAATTGGTTGCGTCAGCAAAACCGGGCCAGAAGACTTGGTGGTTTCAGTGCTGTCGTCTTTCACACGCTGCGCAGCGGTCAGGATCAGCCTGCCCAGCTTTTCAGGCCTGCGCGCCACCGGAGTCGCCCTTACCTCTTCCGCAACAAGCTTGCGAATTGACGACAGGACGTCTTCGATTTCCACGTTTGTCACGGGATCAGACATGGTCCACCACTGCTACCTCGTCGGCAGAGTAGCTTGGCCTCGCGCTTCGCACAACAGATGCAGCGAAACTTAGTTTTTTCCTAGGGACTTCAGAACACGGTCAAGCTGCTGGCCCTGCTTGCTTTTCTGAATGGGGCCACCCTTGACCAGATTGTAATAGCTTACCGGGTCGTATTGCTGAACGTTCAAGCGCAGGTCCGTGGCGGTGAGTTGTCCGATGGTCGACAGCACACGATATGCCGCGATCCCTTCGTCAACCTGCGCCGAAATCCGGGCCGATCGTGCGTTCAGCAATTCCTGTTCCGCGTTCAGAACATCCAGCGTTGTACGCGCGCCAAGGGCTGCCTCTTCGCGGACACCGCGGAAGGCCACTGTTGCGGCCCGCACCTGACGGTCAGACGATTCGAGGCTGGCCTGCGCAATACGCAGCTGGGCGTAGGCGTTACCGACGTTCTGAGACACCTGATCAATGACCTGATGCAACTGCCCGCGCACAGAGTCGCGATTCGCCATGGATTGGCGCACCAGCGACGTCAGACGCCCACCTTGGTAAATCGGGCCCCCAGCCTCGACCCCAATAGAACCGCCGCGCGTGAAGCTGTCGGTCCGAAACGCTTCGGTGACTGTCAGGCGTCCTGCCAACTGTACCGTGGGCTTCATAGACGCTTCGGCGCGCAGTATGTTCAGTTCCGCTGCAGCCACCTGGTGTTGGATCGACTTGACCTGCGGATGGCTGCGCACCGCCATAGATTTGGCTGCATCAACGGACCCAGGCAATTGCGGCAGGCTGTTCAAAGGCTGCAACGCACCAGGCAGATGCCCAACGATGGCCAAGTATTGCTCACGAGCAACCGTCAAAGCGCCCTGCGCCGATGCAAGCTGGCTACGGGCAGCCGCGAGACGCGCCTCGGCCAACGAGGTATCCGTACGGGTGACTTCACCAACTTCAAAACGCTCTTGCGCAGCGCGCAATTCCTGCGTGATGAGGCGCACGTTGTTTTCCCGAAGCGCCACGTTTTCGATCGCGCGGCGCACTTCGAGATACGCTTCGACTGCGGAAAGCAGCACCTGCTGCTCGACCGAGACAAGCTGTTGACGGGTGCCCAACACGGCTTCTTTTGCGGTTTCGATAGCCAGTTTGCTTTGACCGTTATCGAACAACGTCAATTCTGCGACCAAACTGGCAGAGACTGTATTCGATACGGAGGGCGAGATGACATTTCCGGTCGACGCGGTGCGCGATGTGCCGAACTGGCGTGTCGCATCGGCAGACCAAGAAATCACTGGGCGTAGTGACGACACGGCTTGCGCCACATCTTCATCAGCCGCACGCAGAACCGCGCGGTTTTGTTCCAGGAGACCGCTGCTGTTGTAAGCGCCAATCATGGCATCGGCGAGCGACTCGGCTCGCGCCATTGGCGCCGTAACCACCAGACCGAACGCGACGGCCAAACTAGCCAGTTTCATCCGTTTAGCCATACCTGCTGTCCCTCAAAGAATCTGTCGATTTTTATTTATTATGGCGCTGTGCGTTTACAACGCGAACACTGCCTCTTTCGCAAACCCCGGCAAAACCGGTGCAGACGCGTTGAAAGCAAAGCGCCATGTGATGTCACCATCAATCTTGTATCCGATCCTGACAACGCCCAAAGCGCCTTCCATAAAGACACAGCCGATACGCCCGCCATCCTTGAGTTGCTCAAGCAAGCTGTCGGGCACCTGTTCGACTCCGCCTTGGATCAGGATCGCGTCGTAGGGACCGTGCTGTGGCGCACCGTCCGTCAGCGGCCCGACATGGAGCACGACATTGTCGGCGCCCTGCTCTGAGAGGATCGTTTGCGCCTCTCCAGAAAGGCTTTCATCCTCTTCCACAGCAATCACGGCTTCCGCCATTTGAGCAACCAGCGCCGAGGAATAGCCGTAGCCTGCACCGATATCGAGAACGAGTTCATCGCCTTCGATATTGAGTGCATCGAGGAGCTTGCCCAACGTGCGCGGTTCCAGCACCACGCGACCGGGCGCGATCGGCACGTTTTCGCTGATATAGGCTGCCTCAGCCTGCTCTCGCGGGACAAAAAGCTCCCTCGGGACCGACAGCATCGCGTCGATGATCGGAAACTTGGTTACATCAGAGGGACGTACCTGCGTGTCGACCATCATGGTCCGGCGGGCAGCAAAGTCTGTCATGGCTAAACTCATCCGTTCAGTTCGCTTGTGGACTTCTGCCACAGCTAACCGATTTCAGCAATGTGCAGAACGCGCGAAATACTGCCACATCTCGCGCAAGGATGCACATCCGATATCCGCTTGACGCGCCCCGCCCGAGCGCCTAATCAGGCCTCCACTCTGGCGAGTTGGCGGAGTGGTGACGCAGCGGATTGCAAATCCGTGTACACCGGTTCGATTCCGGTACTCGCCTCCAATAAAATCAAGCACTTAGCACCACTTTCACCCTCCAAAATCGCCACACACACCTGATACACACTGTACACACCGAGCGCGGTGCTGAATCGCTGTGTTGAACAGGGTGTTTGATGGCGTGCTGCGAGAGGTGTTTTTTGGACTGTTGCTCCAAAGACTCACTGTGGCACACATCGTAATTCGCCACCCTGCCCTTGTTTATAATCTACGCAGTTTTCCTGTGACGCTGCTGGCTGTAAGCTGCTGGTATGTCACAGGATGTCCAAACCATCCGCATCAGCGAATACGTGCGCTTGGACAAGCGCGCACGCAGCGCCAAATGGCAGGCGCGTGTGAAGCTGGCGGACGGCAGCTGGCACCGGTTTTCTACAAAGACCGAAGACGTGGACAAAGCCACAGACGCCGCGATGAAGTTCTTTTATACGGCTGAAGATCGCGCCAAGAACAATCTCCCCCAGAGCACGCGCAAGTTTAAGCGGGTGGCGGAGTTTGCGCGGGATCGTATGCAAGAGGAACTGGATGCTGGCGGCGGACATACTGTTTTCAAAGACTACATCACAGCCTTGGACAAATACCTGATCCCGTTCTTTGGGGGCTATGACGTGGCCAGCATCGACGCCAAAACACTGGTGGAGTTTGGCAAATGGCGTACCGAGCAGCTGGGACGCAAGGCGCATCACAGCACCATCAACACGCATAATACAGCGCTGAACCGTGTGTTGGACGAAGCAGAGCAGCGTGGCTGGATCACGCATGCCATTCGCCCCAAGCCCATCAATGATGGCATCAAGACTGAGAGCCGGGGCAGCTTCACGCGTGACGAATACAAGATGATCTACACCGAGCTGAGGTCATTTCACAAAAGCACTGACAAGCCCGTCACCGCTGCTACACGCGAGGTGCTGCGCAACTACGTCCTGATCTTGGCCAATACTGGCATGCGACACGGCACAGAAGCCCTGGACCTCAAGTGGAAAAACCTGCTGTGGATCACCGAGCGTGATGAGACCTATCTGGGCCTTTTTGTAAGCGGCAAGACCGGTCAGAGGCCCCTGGTGGCGCGGGATCGTGCTGTTCGCCCCTTTGAGCGGCAAGTTGAGCTGAACCCGGCATTGTCAGGCATGACACTGAACGCTGTAATTGACGCAAAGCTGGACGAGTATGTGTTCGTCACACGTCTTGGTCAGCGCGCTGCTCGCGCCAATCTCGCCCGCAACTTTGAAAAGCTGTTGGCGCGGCTGGGGCTGGTTTACGGCGCGGACGGCAAAAAGCGGACACTGTACAGTTGGCGGCACTTTTACGCCACCTTGGACCTCCAGCGCGGGGTCAGCACGCATGTTCTCAGCCGGCAGATGGGCAACAGCACAGGCGTATTGGATCGGTTCTATTCAAAGCTATCGCCCTTTATGAACCCGGGCCTGCATTCGGGCCGTGACCTGCGAGAGGAAAAGCTGGTTTTGAAAGCAGCGCTGGCAAGTGGAGCAACGCTGACCGCTCAGCAAGAAATCACAACACCTGACGCTGTAGAAACGCAGCCGACAGAAACACCAGTTGAGCCCCCTGCCCCTGCTTTGTCAGCAGCCCACAAGGCCTTTGATCTGTTCGATGCAGGCAAATTGGGCGAGGCTGCATTGCTCGTTGCTTTGGGTGTATCGCGGGAAGGATACGCCCTCGACGACGATCTGCGAATGCGCGCGCTGACGGCGCTCGAACAAGGACGTATGAGTGAAGATGCATTGATCAAAGTCTTGGGGTAAGCTCGACCTGACATAATAGTGCCAGGCGCAGCAAATGGCTGCTACCAGCCCGATTGGATGCTCATTCCATACCTGCATCCGATGTCGACACCCGCAGAACGGTGGTTTCTGGCCATTAGCTGCGGGGGCATTCACCCTTTGGACGGCATCACAAAGCGGACCTTAAAACTGCTCGGAAATCGGTGTTTGCGCCGGGCTAACTCATCTCCTGCGTCTCGAGGGTAATTCAAATCACTCATGTAGCAAAACATGCCTGTGACAGTCCAACTCCCCTGAATGCCAGGAGTAAAAGCCTCGCAGAAACGAGGTCCTTGCTCTCAAACAACTAGAAAGTATCAAGCGGAGAACCATCAGAACGCGACGCTTGCCTCACTGCAAGCCCGGCGAAAAATCAATCTGACCAGATGAGCAGAGCCCAAAGAAAGTCGTTCAGCGGACAATCCGTCAAAAAATGTTAGCCGAGTCCAGGCGGAGGACCGGCTCTGTTTTTTTTTCTAGCCCTCCCATTCGGCCCTTTCTCGTAAAGACGAAGAAAGGCCGTCACCAAATCGGGGCATTGAGCGACTGCTGCTCTGAATTGTTTGAGGTTTCCATCAAGGTCTTGGAACATTGGGTCCTCGAATGCGAAGACAAGGTCTTTGAGGGCGGCTGCCTGCCAATGATCCGAAAGCAGCTTTAGATCAATACGATATGTTTCCAACAGTCTGACAAGGACCGACAGTGAGACTGGTCTTGAATTTCGCTCTAGCTGGCTAAGATATGATTTACTAATACCCAAACGAGTTGCCATCTGCTCTTGCGAGTGACCTCTCTCTACCCGCAGTTCGCGTATGCGCGGTCCCATGTAAGCAGTGTTCATTGAATCAATATAGCACAGTCGCTTATGTCAAGCATGCAAAGCGTTTCCATCGTCATATTGTCGCGAGGCCATAGTAGTTTTGGACCGACAGTCGGTGTGCAAAGGGCGTCAAAAATGTGCAGTTCCGATCACCTGCCAGACATAGTTTCTAGGAAACCCTTGCGTTATCAATAGCCTTACATCAGGTGCCATAGAGTCCAGCGACTCTTCCGCGCAGTGCAATGAGGGATAGCACCGTATCGATGGTCGGCGTTGGTGTTTCGGTCACGTGTCCAAGTTCCTTGACGGAGCCGACAAGTGCATCGATTTCCATTGGTCGGCCTTGATCGAGATCTTGCAACATGGATGTGCGGTGGGCCCCGACGTCAGCGCCACCTTGGATGCGACGGTCCACATCGATGGGAAATTTGACGCCGAGCTTTTCCGCAATTGCTTGCGCTTCGAGCATCATGTTGCGGGCGACTTCCCGAGTGCCGGGATCGGTGCACAGGACGTCCAGTGTTGAGTGGGTCAGGGCAGAGATCGGGTTGAACGACAGGTTGCCCCACAGTTTGACCCAAATCTCGTCTCTGATTTTTGGTCTTACAGGTGCTTTGAGGCCTGCAGCAGCCAAAGCCTTGGAAAGCGCCATCGCCCGATCGGACTTTGATCCGTCCGGTTCGCCCAAAGAGAAACGGTTTCCTTCGATATGCTTCACTACTCCGGGCTCAATGACCTCGGCAGCCGGGTAGACGACACAGCCCAGCACGCGGTCAGGGCCAAAGCCGTCCCATTGTGCGTTGCCCGGATCGACGGTTTCCAACCGCGTGCCTTCGAGCGGGCCGCCCATCCTATGGAAATACCACCATGGAACACCGTTCACGCCGGACACGATAGTGGTGTTGTCGCCGATCAGGGGCTGCATCTTGGAAACCACCGGCGGGACTGAGTGGGCTTTGAGTGTGACGATCACGTAGTCCTGCGGACCAAGGTCTTCGGCATTGTCTGACGCGGTGATATTGACCGTCGTTTCGTCGCTTTCCTCAATCAGGCGGAGCCCGTTTTCGCGCATTGCCTTGAGGTGAGGGCCACGCGCCACAAGACTGACATCTGCACCAGCCTGAGCCAGTTTCGCGCCCATGTAGCCGCCGATAGCGCCGGCCCCAAAAATACAAATCTTCATAACGGTGTCCTTAGCCGAGGCCGAGTTTTTCTGCGAGGCCAATGCGTTGGAGTTTGCCAGTCGCCCCTTTTGGGATCTCATCGAGAATAAGAATCTTCCGCGGGACCTTGAACGCGGCCAGACGTTCGCTCGCGAAGTCACGGATCTCGCGGTCTGTTGCGCTTTGGCCTTCCTTCAGAACAACGGCAGCCGCAACTTCCTCCCCAAGTTTGTCGTGCGGCATGGCGAAGGTTACGCATTGCGCTACGGCAGGGTGGTCGGACAGGATGCCATCAACTTCTAGCGGGCTGATCTTTTCGCCGCCGCGATTGATGATCTCTTTTAGACGACCCGTCAGGGACAAGAAGCCATCCTCATCAAACATGCCTTGATCGCCAGTGCGGAACCAACGTTTGCCTTCGGCTTCAAAAAAGTTCTTTTCGTTGGCTTCCGGGTTTGCCTCGTAACCGGGTGTGACATTGGGGCCGGAAATCGAAATTTCGCCGATGCCCTCAACCAGGCGGTTTTCGAGCTCATGCGCGATGCGCACTTCCGGACCGGCTGGCAGACCAACCGCACCTGGCTTCTGACGACCCGGTTCAATCGGGTTGCAACACATCTGGTGTGCCGCCTCGGTCATGCCATACGCTTCGACGACCGGCGCGCCGAAGGTTTCGGCCAGTTGGGTCATGACCGGACCCGGCAAGGACGACGACGACGACCGCAAAAGGCGCAAACGCGCGTTCTTGATGATGTCGGCGTTGCGCGGTGCGCGGGCCAGGATGGCCTGGTGCATGGTCGGAACGGCAGTATACCAGGTCGGGTTCACTTCTTCGAGCCAGCCATAGAATTTGAGCGCGTCAAAACCGGGCGCGCAGCTGATGGATGCGCCTGCTGCCAGCGATGCACTTACCGCCGCGATCAGCCCGTGGATGTGGAATAGCGGCATCACGTTGAGGCAGCAATCCTCTGGCGTCAAAGCCAGCGACTCGCGGATGTTTTCCGCTGACGCTGCAACATTGGACTGCAAAAGCGGGACGATCTTCGGGCGCGATGTCGTGCCGGAAGTGTGCAGGATCAGCGCGATATTATCGGCGGCGGGCACTGTGTCCGCAGCATCGCCCTTTGCATCAGTCGACAGCGTGAAGGTACCAGCAGGCTCGGTCGCTGTCAGTTCGATCACAATCATTCCGAAGCGATCCGCAGCAGCGCGCGCAGGTCCATCGTAGCCCGCCTCTACGATGATCGCACGGGCCTTGAGGTCATCCAGGTAGAATGCGAACTCGTCTTCTTTGTAGGCTGGGTTCAGCGGGGCAGTGGTGGCCGACTGGGCAACGGTGATGAACGCCGCCGCCATTTCGGGGCCGTTGGGCAAGACAATGGCAACACGGTCACTGGCACCAATCCCAGCACTGCGCAGCGCTTGACGCACGTCTGTTGTCAAGGCCTTAAGGTCGGCATAGGTCATCCACTCGCGGCTAGGTGCACCGATTGCTCGGGCGTCGTCCGGCTGCTTCTGGATCAAGTCTTCAAGTCTTTGCATGGCGTGATGCTCATTTCTTTTTGCGTTGGTAGGTTTGGTCACTCTGTCGGCAGTGGCAGTGTGATCAATTCGCGGCCGCTTCGCGCTTGCGGCGCAAAATCTTGAATGCCGGCAGCAAGATCAAGAAGATCGCAATAACTGTGATCGGCCCGGCCACCGGTCTGGTGAAAAAGATCATCGGGTCGCCTGACGACAGCAGCAAGGACTGTCGCATGGTCGGCTCGGCAATTGGTCCAAGCACGATTGCAAGAACGGCCGGGGCAAGCGGGTAGTCAAACTTGCGCAAAAAGAACGCCCCAATGCCGAAGATCACAATCAGCCAAAGATCATGCATACTGCGAGACGCGGCAAAACCTCCGACAATAGACAGCATGAAGATTAGCGGCGCAAGAATGGTGAAAGGCATCCGCAGCATCCAGACGAACAGTGGGATGAAGGCAAGGTTGATCAGAACAGCCGCCAGGTTCGAGATGTAGAACGACCCGATAAGCCCCCAGACAAATTCGCTTTGATCGACAAACAGGCGCGGGCCGGGCGTCAGGCCCCAGATCACCATGCCGCCCAACAGGATCGCGGTGGTAGGGGACCCCGGAATACCCAATGTTAGCATCGGTAACATGGCCCCAGTGGAGGCGGAGTTGTTGGCCGCTTCGGGGGCGGCGACGCCGTCTGGAGACCCATTGCCGTATTCATGCGGTGTTTTTGAAACCATCTTTGCAACGCCGTAGGACATGAGAGACCCCGGTGTCGCCCCTGCTGCCGGCAAAACGCCGACAAAGAAACCAAGGAGCGAGCCGATCCAAGTGCCTTTCCAGCCACGACGTACCGCTTCCTTGGTATCAGAGACGAGGCCTTTGGCAGTCATCTTGGGGTTGGTCGTCGTGATCTCTCCGCGCGTCTGTTCGATCGTCCAAAGCATTTCGCCAATGCCGTAGACGCCGATGGCGAGAACGATGAACCCGATCCCGCGCAGGAACCCTTGGATATCAAACAGGACAAGCCGCGGTTCGCCGGAAATTGTGTCAAACCCAACCGTTGCGAGCACAAGGCCAAAGCAGATCGAGAAGATCGTTTTCGGGATGTCGTCACCGCCCAGTCCGACAAAGGTGGCAAAAGCCAGCAGCATCAAGGCGAAGATCTCGGGCGGGCCAAAGTTGAGCGCAACAGTTGCCAGAAGCGGGGCAAAGAGCGTGAAGAACACAGTGGCGACGGTGCCGCCCACAAACGAAGCCAAGGCTGCCGTGACCAACGCAAGGCTGGCGCGCCCTTGTAGCGCCAAGGGGCGCCCGTCGAATGTCGTGGCCACCGCGGTCGACGCGCCAGGAATGCCCAGCGTCACCGACGAGATCGCGCCGCCGTACATCGCGCCATAGTAGATGGCTGCAAGAAAGATGATCGCCGATGCGGGAGGCACCAGGAACGTCACGGGCAACAGAATGGCGACGCCATTCACCGACCCTAGGCCCGGCATAGCCCCAATGAAGAGACCAACCGTCACTCCGATCAAGATCAGTCCAATATTGATGGGTTCCAGCGCCGTGAAGATGCCGCTGACAAGAAATGAGAAAACTTCCATGTTGATCCTTGGTGCGCGGCTGCGTCAGTAGATGATGTCGTACATCACGTCGAAGAATGGCTGCGTGAATGGCAGGCCCTGAGGCATCGAAATCTGCATGGCTCCCTCAAAGAACAAGAACAGACCGATGGGCAGGACAAGGGCAAGTGACAGCGTCAAAAGCCAAGAGTGTCGTCCCAGAAAGTGAAGATAATAGATCAAGAAAAACGCAACGGCCCCATACATGGAGACGGCCGAGATCAAGGCCACAAATGCGACGATCCCGCCGCCAACGCTGATGACTGTGCGCCAGCCAAATGCGTCCATAAGCGGTTCATCACTGACAGATGCTGGGCTTTTGCCACGCCACCAGTTCCATGCAATGGCAAGACAGCTGAGCAACATGCCCAGCGAGAGCCAGAAGGGCCAAAACCCGCCTCCTGGCCCTTTGCCACTGATATACCCGATGGGGAGCTCGGCACTCTTCCACATTAAGTAGAGTGAAAAGAGGGCAAGGAGCCCCGCGAGCGATATCTCACCTTGGCGCATCTTTGCCCCCTTTTTCTCAAGTCTGGTTTAACCGTCGATTTCGGAAAGAAGCTGCCGGTGATTTGCCACCTGTGTCGCCCAATAGGCGCGTGTTTCCGCTTCGTCCATTGGCAGTGGAGAAAGGCTTTCGGACGTCAGGTAGTTTTGCCATTCATCGCCTTCGTATACCTTTCCAAAGATATCGCGATAGTACGCTGCAGCCTCGTCCGACATGCCGGGCGCACCTACGATGGCTCTCTGGTTGTAGTATGAGAAGTCGTGGCCCTTTTCCTTCATCGTCGGAACATCAGGGTAGGCTTCCATACGCTCGTCCGAGAAGGCCAGCAACGGCACGAATTCACCCGCTTCATAGAAGCCTTTGGCTTCTGCCGGGTTGTTCACAGTTGCCATGATCTGCTTGCCTGCGAGGTCCTTGGCAACTGCGCCGCCACCGTCGTAAGGAATGTACTTGATATCAAGGTCATAGGCGCCGGACATGTACGCGATGACGATGGAGTCTTCCTGACCGGACCCTGTTCCACCCATAACGTATTCGCCATCCATTTCGCGGACCTTCTCGACGTACTCTTCAAAGGTCGTGATGCCGGAGTCCTTGTGTACCCACAGAACGAATGGGTCGACGCCCATCATTGTGACCGGTGTGAACTGTTCAATGTCTACACCGAGGCCGTCTTGGCGGATCGGTGTTGTGTAGAACGAATTCAGTGTGACCATCAGCGTGTGGTCAGGATCGCGGGCGTCCTTGAGGTGCAACAACGCTTCGGCACCGGAGCCTCCGCCGCGGTTGGTCGGGATCAATGGACGGTTCGTCATGTCGTTAGCCTCGACAACCGATTGGACGAAACGTGCGATCTGGTCAGCACCACCGCCTGGACCAGCCATGATTGTGAAATCGATTGGGCGCGAAGGCTGCCAATCCTGCGCAAAGGCAGTCACGGGCAGTGCTGTCAGAGCGCCAGCAAACGCCAGGCCCATAAAGTTCCGCTTTGTCAGTTTCATTGTGGTCTCCTCCCTAAAAATCCGTCATTTCGGACATGTCGTTGCGCAACATGCGCGGTCTTGGTGTTACGTTCGGTTTCCTCAGGGTACTTGCTCCAGAGAGGCCCGTCATGCGTTTCAGTGCGCCATGAGAATTGGCATTTCTGTATTGTCCACGATCCGTTCGGTATTGCCGCCGAACAGCATTTCGGTCTCGTGACTGTGGCTGTAGGCGCCAATGACCAGCAAAGACGCGCCGATGCGTTTACAGCTTTTGAGAAGGCCCGTGGCCGCATCCTTTTCTTCAAATGGCACAATCTCAGCTTTGATCCCGCGCATGGCGTAATACGCGACAAGCTCGTCAACTGTCGGTCCGTGGCTCTGGACTTTACCACCCGTCAGAATACTGACGCGCTTGGCCGGCTGAACCACATCCAAAGACGAAGCAACCGCGCGTGCCGCTGGCAGCGACCCGTTCCAGCCCACAGCCACGTGATGTGCAAAGGTTTCATCAGGTCGAAGCTGGCCCGGGCAGATCAGCACCGGACGCCCTGCACCGTAAAGCGCGGCTTTTAAAGAGCTCTGACCAAGGTTGCGTTCGCGCTGGGGCTTTGGAAGGACGATTAGGTCAGATAAGCGTCCTGCATGTTTGACAACATCCGCCATGCGGCCCTGTTGTTCAGTGAAAGTGCAGAGCGCGGCGCTCTCGGCGTTGGGCTCTTCGCTCAGACCAAATTCCGCAGCTAGACGATGAAGTATGCCGCGAAGGTGGTTTTCCTGACGATTCGCCAGCTCGCTGGCTTGTTCCAACATTACTTTTTGCGCGAATTCACCCAGTGGCACTCCTTGGGGCATGAGGTCTTTGGGCTGTGCACGGCAGTGAACAACGTTGACCTGCGCATGGTGCTGTTTGGCCAGCTCTGCTGCATGCGCTAGCACGGTTGCAACCATGCCGTCGCCACGAACTGGAACTAGGATTGTTTTGATCATCTTTAGAGGCTGCCTTTGGCTCCTTCCACGCAGAGGCGTGGGGTCTTTGGTTGGCGAGATCGGCGCCTCAGGAGCAGATCATCGTGGTTGATTGGTTATTGAGCGGGTAATTTTGTTTCGTCAATAAAAAACATTTCGTAATTTCATTGCGAGAGGATTTTTCTGTGATTTTTTAAGCCTTTGTAAAATGGAATTTTTTTGGTACCCAAAGGTATACAGCGCAAGTGGCCCTCAGCCGCCGTCAATTTTGAATTAGTTTTTCATTTTTTGTGCAATGTTACAGGATCGAATCACTGGCTCGCATCTGCAACACTCGTCATGCGCGGCCATGCCAAGCTTCCTGCGCATTGCATGGGGCCATGCCGCACAAAGCCCTACGCCGTCTCACAAACAAAACGCCTCCACCGCTTTATGTCTCAACATGTCAACAAAGCCGCGTTGGCGGTTGCTAATCCAGTGGGACAGACCAGGCACATACTCCATAAAAGGCGCTATACTGAAGGCGC
This sequence comes from uncultured Marivita sp., assembly GCA_947503115.1. Classification (GTDB taxonomy): domain Bacteria; phylum Pseudomonadota; class Alphaproteobacteria; order Rhodobacterales; family Rhodobacteraceae; genus Marivita. The sequence continues at coordinate 2,529 of CANNCS010000067.1, read as the reverse complement.
CGTCACGGTAACGCCAAGTTTACCAATGCCCTCAATGATTGCCTCAACTACCATGCCGGGCTTAACCGGTCGGGGACCTATGGAAGTCCCGCACGCAATCAGATCACCGGGGTTGAGCGTCATATCCTGCGAAAAGCATGTGTCGATCGCTCTTGCATAGCCAAACATTGTTGATCTGATTTGTGCGCTTTTCAAAAGCAGTCATGCGTCCTGCCTGTTTGCACAATTTTGACCGCTGGCCCTGATAGGCTCCGCAAACCAAGTAACTATCAGCTTAACGGTCTATCATGCTCGCGCCTTTCGGCGGACTGTCTTGGCTTTGGCGGCAGACTTATGCATCATTATCTCGCAGGTCTCGACAACTCATTTTTCCTTTCGTCTCAGACGGCAGCACTTGGGCTGTAGGGTTCATTGTAGGTGAGCACCACGCAGACGATCCGAGCGGTCTTGCTGAACATAACGACAGTTGCGACCCGGGCGGCTTTGATTTCGAGCAAGAATGTTAGCCACTTGCTGGCGCGTTTACGGAGGGTTCGTGTTTGTCCGACCAATGACCTCATACCAACGACGAGCAACGATCGTAAATACTGGTCGTCCATCTTAATAATCCGTCCCAGCTTCTCTTTGCCAACGCTGGACTTATTCGCCGGCGTCAGGCTCAACCAAGCAGCAAACTACCCACCATTGCGAAATTGATGTCAGTGTCCAATGCTGGCGATGATAGCAGAGGCAATCACTGCTCCAACACCGAGTATTGCGCGAAGAAAACAAACACGTGCATCCTCTTTGGCTGAGCGAAGACGCACTGATTAAGGTCTTGGGGTAACTTTGGCCCTGGGCGGTCGTTCGCTGTTTTCACTACGTGCTAACCGCCGCGTAGGCCATTGGGTCAACCCGTGCAACAGTTTCTGGGGGATGGAGCTTTTCCAGAGCCACCATCATTGCGTGCTGCTGTGGCGGTGAAGAAAGGCCTCTATGTCTCCGATGGTCTGGAACTCTTCCGCGACAGCGTCGCTGATAGCTAAGTCAAATTCCTGCTCCAGCCCCATGGTGATCTCAACGACGTCCAGGCTGTTCGCACCAAGGTCAGCGACTAAAGCGGCCTGCGGGGTCACACGCGCTTGCTCGATGCCGAAATGCGCAGCAACTAGGGCTTGAACTCGGGTGGCGATGTCTTTCATTCAAAATTTCCATTCGTAATTTGCATAATGGTCAGCATCTTGTAACACATAGCTACCCTTGGTTAACCCGCCGAACGCCAATCATCTCCAGAACAATGGAGCCCTACCGAAGATGCGCTGATCAAGGTCTTTGGCAGCTATCCAATCAGCTCAGACGATGGCAAACATACCTCCAATTTGGCATGCCATACCGTGCCCTCTGGACAGCCAAGCGGCCCTTGGTCGTCATAAGGGCATAGTCCATTGGCGAACGCTGCAGTACAAGCGAACATACTGACGACAAGCACCCCAATCAGGCGGAATGAGAAACGCATAGTGACATCCTTTCTCCTTGAACAATTAGAGCGGACCAAAAAAATGCAAAGGACAGTCGCGGTCGAGCGAGGAGCTGCGAAAACATCGATACTGCCAGCCTTGGAAAGCTCACTCCTAAAAGCGGTTCGACATGAAACTTGAAGGGGGCTGTGCTTGCGGCGCTATCCGATACCAGGTCACGGGCTCGCCCTTTTTGGCTGTGCACTGCCATTGCGAAAGTTGCCGAAAGACGACCGGTTCGCCAATGACAAGCTATTTTGGCGTGGGTCGGTCGCAAGTCACCTGGCACGGCACTCGCAGCTTTTATAATTCATCTCCAGGCGTAACGCGCGGCTTCTGCAGTCGATGTGGCACACCGGTGCAATATATGACCACACGCTGGCCAGGGGAAACACACTTGCTTGCAGCCACACTGGATAATTTGGCGCTGTTCAAACCGACAGCACACGTACACTGGACAGAGCGGGTTTCTTGGCTCCTTGTTGATGATTGCCTTCCCAAATACGAATGCCGCTCCCCGTAAGTCAGATTATCATACCCTTGCCTACAGCAGCTCAACCGCCGCGCTAAGCTGTTCTGCGTTCACGTCAATGTAGCGTTGCGTGGTTGAGATATGTGAATGCCCCGCCAACTCAGCCAGCAAACGCACGCCCACCCCCATGTTGGCCAGTCTGGTGATATAAGTGCACCGACCTGAGTGGCTTGACGCATCCCTAAACCCTGCCCTTTCGGCAGCTGCCAAAGCGTTCGAACTGTTCGAAGCCGGCAAGTTGAGCGGAAGCGCCCTGTTACTTGCCCTTCGTGTTTCGCCGGCTGGGAGCGATCTGAGCGACGACCCGCGCTTACGTGCCTTGATCGCGGTTGAGGCCGAGAGGTTAAGTGAAGATGTGTTAACGAGGGTGTTGGACGGCTAGCGGCGCAGCGGACATTCATGAAAACCGCGGCGAATGCCTGCACCGAGCCGATTCCGTTGAAAAAGTCGCTGATTTCGGGGCGTCTGTTTGAGGTATTGGTCTGATTTCGTTCAGATGTC